>CAMCXK010000009.1 GCA_945883435.1 Chthoniobacter flavus
TGACGAGGGAACCATCGGTTTGTGCATAAACCGAGGTGCTCCCCGTAAACAAAAGGCGCTGCGGTTGGAAGGCCGAGATCGCATTTTTTAAACCCTCGAAGTAAACCGCTCGATAGTCTTCGGTCGAACCCCGGCGACTGCTGGCGCAATGAATCAAAACGTGAGGCCGAAAAAATCCTTCGGGAGCCTGGAATGGCTGTGTGATATCCAAGGCGGCTGCCGAGAATTCCGTCAACCGGGCAACCGAATCCTCGCTCGCGCACAAGCCCAGAACCCGCCACCCCGCCTTCAAAAACAAACCGGCTGTGGCTTCTCCAAGGAAGCCACAGCCGGCGACAACAACGGACCGGTCGTCCAAATTCAGGAGACAGGGTTGAAATTGAAACGGATTTTGAGCTTTGCGCGCTTCGCATTGTTTTTCGCCTTGCGGCGCACGCGCTGCACGGGAGTCTCAAATGCGCGCAGACGGCGCACCTCGTCCATGAGTCCCTCGGCGTCGATTTTTCCTTTCAAACGCTTCAGGGCTCTGTCGATGGGCTCTCCTTTACGAACAATAATTTCCGGCATGATTTCACCTACTTTCTAAAAACAGGGGGTGGCTTTCATACCGGACACCCTCCACCCGGTCAAGGCCCGGAATTCATTTCCTTAAATAAACACAAGATCGTGGGCCTTCATTTTCAGGCGTTCCGGATGTCCGGATCGCGTTTGATCGCCTCTCCGGAATCGACAATCCGCCCGATCTATGGGAGTCGATGGGAATGGATGCTATACTTTTTGACTTGGACGACACTTTGATCGTGGACGAGGCAGTGTCCCGCGAATCGATGGAATCAACCGCCCGTCAGGCGGCTGTTCAGAGCGGTGTCGAGGCGCGCAGGTTTTTCACGGATGCCTCGCGTCATGGTTCGCAACTCTGGAAGGAGGGGCCTTGCCATGCGTATGTTCGGTCGATTGGCATCAGTTACCACGAGTGCCTGTGGGGCAAGTTCGAGGGCGACACGCCGGAGCTTGCCAGCCTTCGCGAGTGGGCCACGGCCTACCGGGTGGAGGTTTTTCGCAAGGCGCTTCAGGATCAAGGACACTCGGATCAGGACTTGGCCGAGTCACTGGCCGGGCATTTCAGTGCCCGCCGCCGGGCGCTGCAGCGCTTGATGCCCGATGCAAAAGAGGTTCTCACCCGCCTGCGCCAAAACCACAAGCTGGCCCTTCTCACGAACGGGGCTCCCGACCTTCAGCGCGAGAAAATCGCCGCCTCCGGATTGGGCGGATTCTTCGATGCCATCGCGGTCTCGGGGGAACACGGCATCGGCAAGCCGCAACCGGGCATTTTTCAGATTCTCCTCGACCAGCTCGGTGTTGAGGCCCGCCGTGCCGTCATGGTCGGAAACAGTCTTGAACGCGACATCGCCGGGGCGAGGAACGCCCGTCTTGCCGCGGCCATCTGGATTCAAATCGAGGGTTCCGAGGAGCCGGCCGATGTCGTTCCCCACCACTCGATCCGCGGGTTGCACGAGTTGCCATCTTTGATTCCCACGCTGGGCTGATCCCGAGCGGAAGGTTTGTTTTCAAATCGTTTGGCAAAGGAATCCGCCATCCACACGCAAGTCGGATCCGGTGACAAATGAACTGGCTTGCGGGCTGGCCAGAAAAACCACGGCCCCCGAAAGTTCCTCCGCTTCCCCAAAGCGTCCCATGGGTGTGTGGTTGAGGATCGCTGCGGCACGGGGTGTCGTGGACCCGTCGGGGTTGAAAAGCAGGCGAAGGTTTTGCTCGGCTGGAAAAAAACCCGGCGTGAGTGAATTCACCCGCACACCCGCGGGAGCCCATTCGCGGGCGAGAAACTGCGTCAAGTTCAACACGGCGGCTTTTGCCGCCGAGTAGGCCACCACCCGGGAAAGGGGAATGTGCGCGGATGCGCTGGCCACGTTGATGATACTGCCGCGCCCGGCGTCGACCATCGCCTGTCCAATCACCTGACAGGGGATCAGCGCGCCGCCCACCAAATTCAAATCGAAGTTTGCCACCCAATCCCCGGCGTCGATCCTCGAAAAGGGGTTCTCGGGAGTAACCGTCACACGGGGATCGTTGCCTCCGGCAGCATTAACGAGAACGGTGGGAACACCAAGCGTGGAAACAGTGGACTCCAACAAAAATTCCACGCTGGAGCGCTCGATCGCATCGCACTCGATGAACACCGCCCGTCCGCGCCGCGACTCGATATCCTTCACCCGTGCGGCACCCCGCTCTGTATTCCGTCCGGCCACGACCACGGTGGCTCCAGCGGAAGCCAGCGCGTTTGCCATGCTGCCCCCGAGAACACCTGTGGCTCCGATGACGATGGCAATTTCTCCGGTGAGGTCGAAAAGTTGGGATGACATGAAGGCCAATTAACCACCTGCCTGCCGATCCGCACGGCTTTTTTGTCTTGGGGCGGCGAGTCTTGAAACTCAATCTCGCGCCATGCTCAAGGACACGCAAAACGAACCCGACATCCGCGGCCTGCCGATCGACCGCGTGGGTGTGAAGGCCCTCCGCTACCCTCTCCAGGTGCGCGACAAGGAACACTCCATCCAAAGCACGGTCGCAACCGTCCAAATGACCGTGGACCTTCCGCACCACTTCAAAGGGACCCACATGAGCCGCTTTGTGGAGGTGCTGGCGGCCCATGGACCAGTCATTCACGTCGAAAATATCCGCGATATCCTTTCGGCGATGTGTGCGCGCCTGGAGTCCAATTGCGCGCATCTGGATTTCGAATTCCCCTTCTTTCTGGAGAAAAAGGCACCGGTCACCGGGGCCGCCGGTCTGCTCGACTACACTGTGCGATTCAACGCGACCCTCCAGAGCGGTCGCCTCGATCTTGAGGTGACGACCGTCGTGCCAGTCACCACACTATGCCCTTGCTCGAAAGCGATCAGCCGGTCCGGAGCCCACAATCAACGTGGCCATGTCACCCTCTCGGTGCGCACCCGGCACCCGATGTGGATCGAAGACATGGTCCGCCTGACCGAGGATTCCGCGAGTTCGGAACTTTACAGCCTGCTGAAGAGACCAGACGAAAAACACGTGACCGAACGCGCCTATGACAATCCGGTGTTTGTCGAAGATCTGGTGCGGAACGTGGCCCAGCGTTGTGAGGCGGACCCGAATATCGAGTGGTATCGGGTGGAGGCGGAAAACTTCGAGTCGATCCACAACCACAGCGCCTACGCTCTGATTGAAAAACCGCGCCTTTGAGGCGCGGAGCTCGCCGGGTCAGCGCAAGAGTCCGTTGATATAACTGGAAGGCTCGTAGTTCTCGATAAGCACTACCGTCTCCCCGTTGCGGCGCATCCGGGCCTGCGTCACGAGAATTTCGGAGGTTTTGTGCGGAGCGAACAAAATATCGTCGTGGGTGGCATTGTGGTGCTCTGCGAACTTGTCGGGGGTGAGACTTCCACCCAGATGGTCGCTGCGTCCGGTTGCGACGTGAATGGTCCCCCGGATTTTCTCGTCTTGGATGTCACGGCCCGAAACCGGAAGAATTTGGGTCCCGAAACCAAGTTCCCCGAGTTCGCCAGTAACGGGATCCGAGGAGAGTTTGGCATTGTGCGCCTCGACGACGGAGGAATCGCCGTTGAGGAGTTCGGCCCGTTGGATGCGTCCACCTGCCACATGCATGAGACCGATCGTGCCATCCTCGTATCGCATGGGGAAGTGGCCCTCCGCGCCGGTTGGCACGAAATAAATTTCCCCGGCCGGGAGGTTCGCCACATCCGGTTCGCTTCCGCGGCAGAGGCCATGGCTTTTCTGGGCCTCCTGTCCACCGAGGTCGAGGCGCAGCGTGTGCGTGGTGCCGTTGTGCAAAAAATCGATTTCCACCCAGTCGGCACCGGTCATGCCCAAGCGCATTTTCTCGGCATCGATGCTGACATCGTCATAGCTCACCGCCAATCCAGTGCGGAGAATCGTGTGGTTGACGCCATGGAGTGTGGCCCCGCGGAAGCCGTGTTTCTTCGCGAAGGCGGTGAGGGGCGCGGTGGCGGAGTAGGTGGAAATACAAAGGATGATGTCGTGGTGCGGATAAACATCCCTCTCGAGACTCACACAGGCGCCCTCCGGCGTGAAGGCCTCGTCGGGAAGATCCAGATTGCTGCCGCCAGTGACACGGTAGGCATAAAAACCCCCGCCCTGCAGGCCCAGTTCCGACATCACCCGTTGATGCAAGGGCTCATGGAAAAAAGAAACGGCATTTTTCTGAATCGTCAGTTCCGGATTTTTCAAAAACGCAAATCCTCTTGCGTCGGCAGGCTCGGGAAGGTCGATCAAAACACAAATCCGCTGGCCGGGCTCGGGCGCGAACGTGCTGCGCAGCAGGTTGGCGAGGTCGAAAGCGGGAAACACGCGCTTGGCTGCTTGGGTCGGAATGGATTCTTGGTTCATGTCAACTTATCATACGCCCCGTTGGCAAAATCGGACGATTATTTTTCGATTGAATTCTCCCCGAGCCAGCCCGACAGGCGGGCCCTCAATTCCTCGCGTGCCCTGAAGAGAAGGCTCTTTACCGACGGCACCGAGGTTTTCAAGACCTCGGCGATTTCCTCATAGGCCAGGCCATCGTAGCGCCGGAGGATCAGGGCCATGCGTTGTTGCGGCGGCAGGGCTTCGATGGCGGCATCCACCGCTTCCCGCAATTCCTTGTCGGCATGTTCCTGCGCCGGAGTGCGTGTGGCCGGGTCCGGCCACTGGCACACGGTCTCCTCGTCATCCATCGATACATTCCGTGCATGCCGCCGGTTGTCCCGCACCGCGTTGAAAACCAGATTCCGGGCGATGGTCAAAAGCCAGGTGGTGAACTTGGCCGATGGCTTGTAGCGCGAGGCGCTTTTCCAGGCGCGAACGAAAACCTCCTGGGCGATATCCTCGGCATCCCCCCGGTGGCCGAGCATGCGCGCCACCACTCCCAAAACGAGTCCCTGGTGCCTTTCCACCAGTGTTTCAAACGCCTTTTCGTCGCCCTCTGCGATGCGGCGCATGAGGGTGGCATCATCCATCTCAGTTTCCACAATCGCTCCTCCCGGCTGCCAGCCGGGTTTGGCAGGTCCAGAATGTCGGGCCGAATGCCTCCGCCACGCGCCGCTCCCAATCTTGGCTGCGATCGCCCTCCAAAAGCGCGAACACCGTCGAGCCACTGCCGGAAAGCATTGAGCAACGCACGCCGGGCTGCTCCCGCAGCCAGTCTCTCAGAGCGGGAAGAACGAGAAATTTTGCGAAAACAGGCAACTCGAGATCGTTCACACACTCATTCCAACACGGATTCTGGCCGGTTGTTGCGGAGGAATACCGGCCGCGGGCCCACTCCGCATACGCCCAGGCCGTTGGAACGGGAAATGGCGGCTTGACCAGAAGAATCTCCCCCTCGGGAGGCCTGGCGACGGGCTCGATCCGTTCACCCCGTCCGCGGCAGATCGCGGGAACACAACGCACAAAAAATGGAACATCCGATCCGATGCCCGCAGCCATGTTCTCCAGGTCTGCCATTCCTAGACCCAGGCCCGAGAGCATGTTCAATCCCACCAGAACGGCTGCCGCATCACTGCTACCCCCGCCCAGGCCCGCTCCGTGGGGAATACGCTTTTCGAGCGTCATGGAAATTCCGGACGACCACCCGGTGGCCTCGAAAAAGGATTGGGCTGCCCGCACCGCAAGGTTTGCCCCGTCGACCGGCAGAGTTTGGTCCGAGCATTGGAAGCGAACCCCCGGCTCCGCCGAAAGGTCGATGCGCAATCGATCCGCCAAGGCCAGGGGGACCATGAATGTTTCGAGATCATGGTATCCGTCGGCCCGGCGTCCCGTGATGCGGAGCGAGAGGTTGACTTTGGCGGGAGCGTCCAGTGTCATGCGCGTCCAGTCTTTCGCCGATGTCCGCTCCCGCAACACAAAAAATCATCGTGGCCCTCGACGCTCCCGATGCCGAATCCGCACTGCGCCTGGCCGGACCGCTTATGGATACCGGCTGCCTTTTCAAAATCGGGCTTCAATTGTTCACCGCCGGGGGGCCTGCTGTCGTCCGCCGCTTCCGGGAGGCCGGGGCCAGGGTTTTTCTCGATTTGAAATTCCACGACATTCCCAACACCGCCCGCGAGGCCGTTTCCTCGATTCTGCCGCTCGATGTGGAAATGACTACCATCCACCTGGCGGGAGGGCCGGACATGGTTGCGAGCGCTACCGGGGTGGCACTCGAGAGCCGTCTGTTGGTGCTCGGCGTGACCGTGCTGACAAGCATGGATGCCCGCAGCCTCGCGGCCACCGGCGTCCTTCGCACCCCCGAGGAGCAGGTTCTCGCCCTTGCTGAAATGGGCGTCTCGAACGGTCTTCGGGGTGTGGTGGCGAGCCCGTTGGAAATTGTCCCGCTTCGCAAACGCTTCGGCCGCGATTTGGTGATTGTCACCCCGGGAGTCCGTCCGCCGGGCGCCGATCCCGGCGATCAGAAGCGTGTCATGGCACCTGCCGAGGCGGTGGCCGCTGGAGCCGACTACCTCGTCATTGGCCGTCCTGTGACCTCCGCCTCCTCGCCGCGCGACGCCCTCTTGAGAATTGCCGACTCCCTCGCCGACCCGGCTTGACGAGGTCAGCGTCCCGGCTTTAATTCGCTGACACTTTATGCATCGCACCGCCGCTTGCGCCCTTGCCCCGCTGATTCTTGTCATGGCCTCCTGCGCGAACTACGACCGAAGACTCACCAGCACGACCACGACCTACCTCGGCACGGACGGATCCATCGTCTCCCGCTCCGCCGCCTCCACACTCGCCGATCGAAACTCCTACTGGGATGGCGACGGAGTGGAAGGCGCTCCCTCGATTGTCATCGACCTTTCGGATCAGAAAGCCAAATTTTTCAAGGGCGGAAAACTCGTCGGCGTTTCAGCGATCTCGTCCGGCCGCGAAGGTTACGGCACCCCCACCGGCCAATACAAAATCACCCAAAAAAACCCGGACCATGTATCGAACCTTTATGGGGACTATGTGAACGCCCAAGGCGACGTGATGGTCCGCAATGTCTCGAAAGGCAAGGATCCAATGCCTCCGGGGGCGAGGTTTGCCGGTTCTCCCATGCCGTATTTCATGCGCCTGGGCCGAACGGCCGTGGGTCTCCATCAAGGATTCCTTCCCGGGGTTCCCGACAGCCATGGCTGCATTCGAATGCCGGAAAAGATGGTCAAGGCCTTTTTCAACCACGCTCCGCCGGGCACTCCGGTGAGTATCGTGGATTGAGAACGCAGGCGGGTTCGAGCCTGTTGCAAATCCGAATTTTGTCAGGCTTACTCACCGTGGACAGCTGAGGCGGGTTGGTTAGATTGAACCCGTGACTTTTGCCAATCAGATTACGATCCTGCGCATCCTGCTTATTCCGGTCTTCGTGCTTTTTTGCGCGTATTACGGGCGCAGCGTGTCTGTCGGCACGCCTGACGAGGCGCTTCGCATGTGGGCGATTGCGATCTTCGTTTTCGCTGCGGCCACCGATGGGCTGGATGGTTTCATCGCGCGGCATTTCCACCAAAAAAGCCGTTTGGGTGCCGTGCTGGACCCGATCGCCGACAAGGGTCTGCTGCTCACGGTGATCGTGACATTGAGTTTCTCCGACTGGCACTCGGCCTTTCCCATCTGGTTCCCGATCGTTGTGATCGCACGGGATGCCGTCATTCTTGCAGGCTGTGGAGTATTGTATTTTCTGGACCAGAATCTGGAAATCCGCCCCAGCTGGACGGGCAAGACCGCGACGGCCTTGCAAATGGTGGCCATCGCATGGATCATGCTGCAGCTCCCACACCCGGCCGTGATCGTCTGGGCGGCGGGAGGCCTCACACTGGCGAGCGGGCTTGAATACCTCGTTCGCGGCGCCAGCAAGCTCCGCCACCATTCGCAGCCACATTCCTGACTTTTTCATGCGCCACGTTGCCATCATCGGCCGACCCAATGTCGGTAAATCCGCCCTTTTCAACCGTCTGGCCGGGCGGCAAATCTCGATTGTTCACGACCAACCGGGAGTCACGCGGGACCGGATTGGAGCCACCTGCGCCTTGGGCCGGGCTCCTTTCGAAATTACCGATACCGGCGGTATCGGCTCGGATCCAGACCCCGACTTTGCGGAATCGGTGCGCCAAGGGGCATTCATCGCGATGGAGAGCGCCCAGGTCATCTTGTTTGTCACCGATTCGATCGACGGAATGACTCCCTTGGATGGCGAGATCGCGCGCCTTGTGCGAAGCGCGGCGCGACAGGTGATTCTTGTGGTGAACAAGGTTGACACCCCCGCCCATGAATCCCGCGGGTTCGAGTTTGCACGCCTCGGGTTCCGCCAAACCCTGACCGTGAGCGCGGCCCACGGGCGCGGCATTTCGGAGCTGGTCCATGCCATCGAATCCATGCTTCCCGAGCCGTCGCCCGCAGAGGATGCCGCACCAAGGGAAACACCACGCCTTGCGCTGGTGGGGCGCCCGAATGTGGGAAAATCCTCCCTGGTCAATGCGATTCTTGGAGAAGCCCGCACCATGGTCAGCGAGGTGGCCGGGACGACACGCGACGCGGTCGATGTCGAAACCTGCTTTGAAGAGCGCTCCTACATCCTCTGCGATACAGCTGGCATCCGGCACCGCTCGAAGCACAGCACCTCGGTGGAGGTGTTCAGCGTGATGCGCTCGGAAAAAACCATCCGTCGCGCCGATATCAACATCCTCGTGATCGATGCCACGACGGGCGTCACCTCCCAGGACAAAAAAATCGCAGGGCTCATCCAGAAGGCAAAAAAGCCCGCCGTGATCGCCCTCAACAAATGGGATCTCGTTCCCCGTGCCGACCGTCCCGAATCCGAGGTGATGCGCGAACGAATCGACCACATCCGGGCGGAACTGTTTTTTTTGGACTACGCCCCGGTTGTCGTTCTCTCCGCCCTCACAGGGGAAAATCTGCGGAGGCTTTTCACCACGGTGGAAAAAATCCGCCAGCATTCAACCCGCCGCGCGGGAACCGGGGAACTCAACCGAGTCCTCCGCGCGGCCATGGAGCGTCAACCCGCCCCCTCCCGGGGTTCCCGTCGCTTCAAGCTGCTCTACGCGGCGCAAGCCAAGGAAAGTTCCTCCGCGCGCATCCAACCGCCGTTGTTCATTCTTTTCGTGAACGATCCCCGGCTTCTTCCCGATAGCTACCAGCACTATCTCGCCGCCCGGATTCGCGAGGAATGGGAGTTCCCCGGGCTGCCCATTCTCATGAGGTTGCGCGGCCGCGAAGGAGTCAATGCGGAAATGGACCCCGTTTAAAACGGTTCCATCACGGCCCGGGAGGGTTCCATCGACCACTGGCTTTTATTCCATATGCACCCAGATTCCGCTGCTGAGGGGCGCATCACGATAGTCTTCCGGAACACCGGCTTCTTCAAACCTCGCGGGGATCCGCATATCGGCGCGAACGGCCCTCTGAAGATGACCGCTGGTCCAGCCTCCACAATTGGTCGAAAGCAATAAGGCCCCCCGGGGTGTCAATACGGCTTTGGTCAAGCGAAGCAGATCGCCCAGATCCTTCTCGAAACGGAACACGCGCCCTCCACCTCCGCGCCCGAATGTCGGGGGATCGAGAATGACCATATCGAATGTCTCGCCGCGCCGGGCGAGACGGCGCAGATAAGTCGCTGTATCCTCGACCACAAACCGGTGGCCTTCGGGTTGAAGATTGTTGCGCAAAAAATTTTCCCGCGCCCTGTTCAGAAAGGCTTTCGAAGCGTCGACGCTCACCGTCTCCGCGCCCTCCAAAGCGGCGGCGACGGAAAAGGCCCCGGTGTGCGCGAACGTGTTCAAGATCCTCCGGGGCTTGAGCGAACGCAGACGCACACGGTTGTCGCGTTGATCGGGGAAAACTCCGGGATTGTAGCCGCTGCCGAATTCCACACCCAAACGCAACCCGTTCTCCAGGACCTCTTCGCACGGCGGAGAGGTTCCGTTATCAAGCAAAAGCCGGGGCGTGTCACGGCCTCCCGGTTGCTGCACCAGCGGCCGCTCATACACGCGGGATACGCTGACTCCCCGCTCCCCTGCGAGGTGGACCGCCTCGCCGACCGCCGGATGATGGGATCCTCGTGCCGAGATCAGCAGCACGTTCCCGAATGCCTCCACCCGGCCATCGGCTCCCGCTGCGAGGCAGAGGGCTGTGCTCCCGGAGTCCAGAATCCGACGGGCGAGTTGCGGGGGAATCCACTTCATGGAGAAAAATCGAGGCGCTGTCCAAGGGCATCGGCCACCACTCGCAAAAGAGCTTGGGTATCATCCTTTGGAGTCGGGCCAAGCGAGTCGATCAAGCCCGCGACAAACATCCTTTTCCACTTCTCCGGCGCGCAGGCGAGCCTTTCCAGGGCGAAACTGGTCTTGGACCAATCAGCCTCTCCGGGAGGCGTATACCAGGCAAATCGCTTGCAAAGGGCCTGCCATGATCCGGAGTTGGCATCCACAGCCGCCAGAAGGGCGCCTACTGCCATGGCATCGGCTTCCGCAGCGGGCGTGCGCGTGTGAATCCGCCGCGGATTGCGGGATTCCCGCAGATGCCTCAATACGAGATCGCGCAACGCCCACTCGAAAATCTCAACCCGGCTGTCGGCCGAGATCAACGACTCCATGTGCCTGCAAAAATCCTCTGCCTGCCCGGGAGACAGCATCCGGAGCGAGGGCAGGGCCAATTCAACCAGGGCGATTTTTTTGGAAGCCGGCAGATGAACAGCCTCCACACAAGTTTGGAGCGCCAACCCGCGCAATCCAGGCGTGTCCGGCAATTGTGTGAGTTGGTGTTCCCGCACGGTTTCGTCGCGGTCGAGAAGCAGGCCGAAAACGACCCCTTCCGCTCCAAGCGGATCCCTGCGCCTTGCATCAAGGGAACTCGAAACCGCGATGCTCTCGGGCAGTGGCGCCGGAGTCGGTTTCGGCGATTCGATGGCCGCACCCTGGATTTCCTGGATGCGCCGCTCCAGTGGCGGGTGGGTGGCAAACATTCCAAACCAACCCGCCCGCAATGCTTCGCCAAAAAACAAATGTCCTGCCTCCCGGGCCGGCTCTGCCTCGATACGCGATCCCTCCGTTTGCAATTTTTTCAACGCTCCCGCGAGCCCCCCCGGGTTGCGGGTGAATTGCACCGCCGAGGCGTCTGCCAGATATTCCCTTTGCCGGCTCACCGCCGCCTGGATCAAGCGTCCGAAAAAAACACCAATCCACCCTGTCAGGTAAAGCCCCGCCCCGCAAAGCACGAGCAGGGCGGGAAGGGAATTGTTGTTTTTGGACCCGCGCCGCCCCCCTCCGCTGTGGAGACCGATGCGGGCGAGCAGTCCCCCAGTGGCAGCAATGAAAAAAATCCCGTGAAGCCAGCCGATCAGATGCACATTCAGCCGCATGTCGCCGTTCAGGATATGGCTGAATTCGTGTCCCACGACGCCTTGCAGTTCTTCCCGCGAAAGGCTGTCCAAGGCTCCTTGAGTCACTCCCAGCGCGGCATCGCTCGTGCTGAAGCCGGCCGCAAATGCATTGATGCCGTGTTCGGGCAAAACATACACCAGCGGCACGGGGACCCCGGATGCCAGTGACATTTCCTCGACCACGTTCAACAAGCGGCGATCCCCGGGCGCTTCACTGGCCGCAGGCACCAGTCGTCCCCCGAGCATCGAGGCAACTGCCGGACCGCCCGAGGCGAGTTCCCGCGTTTTAAGCGCCCAACCAATCACGACAAATGCCAGCACACCTGTCGCGATGCCGGCAAAAACCCTTGGCTCGAAAAGCGGAAGTTCCAGCGCCCGCGTGGCTGCAAGGTGCAGTGCGGCCACGATGCAAAAAACCGAGGCGCCAAAGCCCGCTACGAGCCAAACCGTGCGCCGGCGGGCGTTGTCCTGTTTGTCGAAAAAAACCATCGCCGGCGCCCTCCGCGAACGCCTCCCCGGCTTAGCGGGTCCAGTCCAGCGCACCCTTGCGGATGGCGTAGACGTAGCCGAAGAGCAGGATCAGGACGAAGCTTAGCATGCTCCACAAAATCGTGGTGCCCACCCGGGCGATGAAGTCCTGGTAAACAACGGCCCAAGGATACATGAAAATAATCTCGATATCGAAAAGGATGAACAGCATCGCCACGAGGTAGAACTTCACGCTGAACCTTGGCTGGCCACCCTCCGCAACCATACCGCATTCGTAAACGGAGTCTTTGGCAGCATTCCGCTTCCCGGCGCGTCCCAGAACAATGTTCGCGATAGAGGCCGATGAGGCAAAGCCCACAGCGACGATCACGTGCAATAAAACCGGAAAGTAGGTTTCCAACATGGCTTATGCATTTATCGCCTCGTCGTGCCTCTGGCAACTGCGATCTGAGCCTTTAATGCATCCACCCGCCGCCAAGATACCATGCGGCAAGGTCGCTCCCCCCCAGTATCCAGGCCAAAGCGCCTGCTGCCAAAAACGGTCCAAACGGGATCCTCACCCCGGCCCGGTCGCGGGCGAGCGCAAGACCGGCCACCCCCGCCAGCGCGCCGGTGATTGACGCGAAAAACAGAATGAAAACAATCGACTGCCATCCGAGAAACGCCCCCAGACACGCCATGAACTTGACATCGCCGAACCCCATGGCCTCCCGGGGCAGGGTGATCCTTGAGCATCGGCCTTCCGCCTTGCGAAAGTCGCCCAGCGGCAAAACGCTTCCGTTGAGACGGCACTCGCCGTAACGGAATACAACCTCCCTGCTCTCAAATTCGGATTCGTCGATCCGCACCGCCCCGACCGGCTCGATGCGGATTTCGTCCTTGGCCCTCGCAAAAAGCTCGGCCCAAGGCAACACCTCGCCTGCGATTTCGAGCACCGGTTCGGCCCCGCTCGCATCAATTGAAAAAGATTCCGCCGGCTCGAAGGTGTGGGTGATGCGGCCGAATGCAAGCTTGCCCAGTTCCACAATCGCCAGCACCACGCCGAATCCCAGTGCGGCCCCTCCCAGGGAGTGCAAAAGGGCCTCCACGGGTGATTGAACGCCCATCAACCCCGGATACACCAACGAAGCCGCGACTCCGCACGCGGCGCCTCCCCAGGTGATTTCGTCGGGGATGATGAAATGTTCCAGATCGATGAATGTGGCCGCGACGAGCAGGCTGCAAAACAACCAGTAAACCGGGGCGGCAGGCCAACCATGGAGAATGGCCATCCCTGCGAAGAGCGCGGTGGTTAAAAGCTCGACGATCCAATACCGGAGCGGAATCCGCCATTCGCACACGGCGCATCGTCCGCGCAACAAGGGCCAGCTCAGAAGCGGGATGTTGCGGTGCCAGGGAACCGGCCGGTTGCACCCGGGGCAAAAGGATCTGCGGGGCTCGCCCAGTTTGATGCCGCGCGGCAGGCGGTGGATAACGGCGTTCAAAAACGAGCCGACGATGGCCCCCAGCACACCGGCAAGCCACGGCCCCATGATCGCTTCCTGCAACAACCTCACGGGCTCGACTGAACCGTTTTCCAGCCGATCCAACAAGGCCAATCCCGCAAGCAGAGTCTATCCCGGTCCGGCAGGAAATCGCTTTTCATGCCACCGGAGAAGACGCCTGGCATCCGGAAAAACGTCCTCGGGGGTGCCGCCGAGCAGAACAATCAGAATACGTCTCCCGTGGGAGCGAGCGCTCGCCACGAGGCATTTCCCGCCCTGCAGCGTGAACCCGCTTTTCAATCCGTCAAAACACTCCTCCCGGTCCCAGAGCAGTTCGTTTGTGTTCTCGGCGAGCATCCAATCGCCGCCGGACCTCTCCAGCAGCACAGTCCGCGTCGCCGCAAAACGCCGGACCAGGGGATCGCGCAAAGCCGCACAAGCGATCAAGGCCATGTCGCGGGCTGTGGAAAACTGCCCGTTCTCATCCAGTCCATGAGGGTTCGTGAAGTTCGAGTTCCGGGCTCCGAGACGCGCGGCGTGCCGGTTCATTCCCGCGATGAAGCTGGCGCGGTCGCCATCGGCATGGCTCAACGCGGAGGCGGCGTCATTGGCGCTGGTCACCAGCATCGCGCCAAGCAGGTCGATTTTGCGGTGGCGGGATCCGGGCTCGAGCCCAAGGCGGCTGGGTGGTTGCGCCGCATCCAATGCGGTGATTTCCACCCGTTTTTCCAACTGTCCCGCACGGATGGACTCGATTGCGGTAAGAAGTTTCTGGGTGCTGGCGACTGGCATGCGCACGTCGTCGTTTTTCTCATACACGGCCACGCCGCGATCCACGTCCCAGACGATGGCCGCCCGTGCGCCGACCCGCGGCCCTTGCCCGCTCCGGTCCACCACCGCACACCCCGCCACCAGCGCCGGGAGGATTAGCCACGATATCAATTTCATAGTGCCACGATCCTCCGCCTTCCGGCCCACGCCAGGGGGGTGTGGAGCGGGCGGACATCACCCCATGGTGGCGCGTGGATGCTTGCGGCAGCCTTTTTCCATGAGCCCATCGAACCATGTCACGACGCCCCGGACCGCCCGCCGCCTTTGGATTTTCTCAGCCCTCGTGCTGGCGGGGGCGGTTGCCACGGTTTTGTTTTTTCTCATCACACGCAGCCCGGCGCAGGCCGGCGGCACGGTGACGCTGCTTTTTTTCGACCGCAACGGGAATGCCCTCACCCCGGCGCAGGTCCGGACGGTTTCGAACAACGGCGGCGCGGGATACAACAGTGATTTTCTCGTCCATCCGGCCAATTTGCGCGCCATCTCGAGTGGTCCGCTTTTCACTTCCGGATCGAATCTGGCATTCAACATCCCGGGGCAGGCCGTCGCGCTTGCGCTTAACTGGCCGACGCTTCCGGGCGGTTTTCAGCTTCTTCTTGTCGACAACGGGGGATCCGGATTCAGCACCGGAGGCACTATCAACTTCACCTACCAGGCGGCCCGCGATGTGAAGCGCAAGCTCGATGCGGCCCGTGCCGAACGTCCTGATTATGTGCCCTCGGGCAACTTCACAGCCGCCTATCAAGCGGCTTCGTCCCAACTCGCCTCGGTGGACGCCTACAGCCCGGAAAGTGCGAAAGGCAAGGCCGGCCAATTGGCGCTCGACCAGCTGGCGGTCGCCTACGATGCGCTTCTCGCGGAGCACGGCCCGGTGTATGCGGCGGCTAACAAGGCCACGCTTCCTCCCGCGTTGGGCTTCACCATCGATACGGTGAGCGGCTATCAGGCGAATCTGGATCTCGCAGCCAGTCTCGCCGGACCCTTTGGATGGGTGCGGGTGGTTTTCGATGCAGGTGAACCGCCCTCGAGCTACTCGGCTCTTGTCCAGTATGCGAAGTCGCGCGGGTTGAAGGTCCTCGGCCAGCCGGTTGACTCGACCTACGACCGTGGCTACACCCGCGCCCAATACAAGCAGCGTTTCATCGATTTCATCACGGCATTTCCCCAAATCGACGCCTGGGAGGTCGGCAATGAAGTCAATGGAACCTGGCTCAGCAGCGATATCGCCCTCCGCATTGCCGACGCGGCGGCCGAAGTCAAAACACGCGCCCCCGGAAAAAAAACCCTGCTCACGTTCTTCTGGCAGTTGAACACCGATACGGTGCCGAATTCGATGTTCAACTGGATCAATACCAATCTTCCCGCCTCCACGCGGGCAAACCTCGACATCGTTACCCTGTCCCAATACCAGGAGCAGGCTCCCATGGGGGTGGCGTTCGACCAGGTCATGAAAACCCTCCGGCAGGAATTCCCGAGCCAGCAAATTGGCATCGGCGAGTTGGGATACTGGATTCCGGGCCAGCAATTCTGGTGGGCCTACAACCAGACCGATCCGGCAGCCGCCAAACGTGCCGTGGCGCAGCAATTTTATAATGCCGCCTTCGATTTTCCGGGAAGCATCGGCGGGGTCTTCTGGTGGACGTTTATCCCGGATTTCAAAACCGACCCGGCTCTTCAAATGGTCGTGACCCGTTTGCGTGACACCTTTCTCGCGGGAGGAACGACGCCAATCCCTTCTCCCACCGTCACCGCATCGCCCACGCCTTCACCGAGCCCCAGCGCCACACCCTCTGCGACACCGGTCGTGAGCCCCTCTCCGACTGCGACACCAACACCAACCGCCAGTCCCACGCCCACACCCGGTCCCTCCCCGACATCCACGCCCGGGTTGAATGTCTTCAACGGATCCTGGGCGCTGGTGGCTCAAATTCCCGCCAAAGCGACATTCAAGGATTTTTATCAAGTGGTTCGTGTGGATCCCGGTTCGACCTGCACGGCGAGCGTGTGGGTGAAAGGCAGCGGTTCGCTGGAACTTCAAATCTGGGGCAACGCCCGGTGGACCCAGCGACTTGCCTCCGTGCGCATCAACGGCACCGGATCGTGGACGAAATTCACCACACCGGCGTTTCGTGTCGGGTCCCGCCAGCGCGTTTGGATAAGCTTCGACACCGCTTATGCGAATGCGGCTGGAACCCTCTACTTGGACGAGGTTTTTCTGGGAACCGCTGGCGGTGCGAACCGGACGTCCAACGCGGGCTTCGAGTCCGGGAACACGGGATGGACATCCACAGCGCCGGCCGTTTTCAGCATTCGCCAAAACCCCTGACACGGGCAAGCCGTCCACACCCGCTTGAAAATTCATCGCCCGGCGATACCTTCGTCGGGCGATGCGATTATTGAACGACCGACGTGACCGGCGCCCGACCCCCTCCGTAACCAATGGGCGTGACGACACACGCACTCAGCAGGAGGTCCGGTTTGACGGCCGTTGAGCGGAAGCGCATGGTGGAGGCGCGGATCACCTCCTCCTTCGGATGGCGAATCATTCACTGGCTGGGCTCGTTGCGTCTGGCTTTGTTGTTGCTCGCAACCATTGCGATCGCCTGCGCCGCAGCCACCATCGCGGAATCCGAGTTCAGCACGAAGATCGCGCAGGTGTATATTTACAAAGCCCCTTGGTTTCTTGTGTGGCTGGGCGTGCTGTGTGTGAACCTTTTCGCTGTCACCCTCACCCGGTGGCCATGGGAGAAGAAACACACCGGCTTCATCGTCACCCACTATGGAATTATCCTTTTGCTGGCGGGAGCCATGGTAGGCCTGCATACCGGCTTTGAGGGCAATGTGACACTTCATAAAAACAAGCCGCCGGAGCGCAAAATTACTGTCAACCGTAGCATCATCCAAGTCGAGAGTCCGGGCGACACGGCCCTTTACGTCATGCCATTCGACGCTGCGGCCACGCGTCCAAGCCCCGGTAAAAACCGTGTGTTCGAGGTCCCGAGGACCGACCTTCGCATCGTCGCCGACGATTTCAGCGACAATCTAATCAAGGAGGAGTCGCTCGTGCCCTCGGATTCCGGCACGGCAGGCATTCTCCTGCGCCTCTCCAGTGCCCGTTTGAACCAGACGATCGACTTTCCCATGGTTCTCGCGCCGGGTCAGGCATTGGAAAAGGACTTCTTTGGCCTGGCGCGGTTGACGTTTCAATCCACGCTGCCGGCCCCGAAACCGCCCGGTGGCACGGAAACCCAGATGGTTTTTGGACGGTTCGCGCCGGTGGTGCAGCAGGCTGAAAAGTCCTCCGGGGTCTCGGTTTCCTTGAGCGCCGACGGATCGAAAGTTGTCATCTCCTCCGATAGCGACTTGGCGGCCACCTATCTGCGCGAGGAAATTTTCAAAAAGCCCGTCTCGCTCGCTGGAGCGGTGGTGACCGTGGAGGATTATTGGCCCGACTTTGAAATGCGCGAGGGCAAACCCGCCACCAAATCCGCGGACCCTCTCAACCCCGCCATTCTGGTGCGTGTCCAGACTCCGTTGGAATCCGGCGGATTGCCGCAGCTTGCGCTCGCTCCCGCGCAAGGCGGAGCCCGCTGGCAGCTTCAAGGCCGCGACGGAGGCACCTTGGCCTCGGGACTTGCGGTGCCCGGGAAATCCTTTGCAACGGGTTGGGCGGATTGGCAGGCCGAGGTGGTCGAGTCTTTCCCGCAAAGCGCCGTGCGGACAACTGTCGTTCCGGGTCCCCCGCTTGCGAAGGGGGAAACCGGGGTGCCCGGTTTCCGAGCCCGTCTGGTGTCGCCTGCCATTTCCGATGCTCCCCCGCGATGGGTTCCCAGCGGAGAAGTCACCGCTCTGACCGACGGACGGAATGTTGTGCGCGTGGGCTACGGGCTGGAGCTTCGCCCGGTTCCTTTTACCATGCGGCTTCTGGATTTTGAAGTGCCCCGCTACGAGGGAACCGAAACGCCTTCAAATTTCATTGCCACCATCGAATTTCGCAACAACGCCACAGGGGAAACCCAAACGGGCACCGCCCGTATGAACCATCCCGCAGGATTCCCGGGCACGCTGTGGGCAAACCTCTCCGGCATCAACTACAAATTCTCGCAAGCCGAGTGGAACCCGAAGGACCTCGGCGAAACCACCCTTCAAGTCCTCTACGACCCGGGTTGGTTGCTCAAGTGGCTTGGTTCCCTCGCCATCTGCGCCGGGATCACCATCATGTTTTATCTGAAACCCCGAAACCGCTCCGCATGACCCAACTCCGCCTCGCTCTCGCCTTGTTCGCAGCCTCCCTGCTGACGGCCTCCGCGCTTGATCTCGACCGCCTCGCCTCCGTCCCCATCCAAGAGGGCGGGCGCAAAAAACCGTTCCTTGTCTTTGCCGAGGAATCGGTGCTCGGTCTCACGGGAAAATCCAAACTCGACCGGCAGGGGGTCCGCATCGACGCGCTTACACTCACCGCCTCGCTCTGGCTCACGCCGGTGGGCTGGGAGGATGAGGCGATCATTCTTGTTTCCAACAAGCCTTTCAAAGAGCGCCTTGGACTTGATGCCTCGCGAAAACTTTTCAGCTACCGCGAACTCGCCGCCAGCGCCCCCTTGCGTGACGCCCTGCGCGATGTGTCCGCCCTGCGGGCAAAAAATCCCAAAGCCCAACTCGACACGGCCCAGCGCGAAGCCTCCACCGTGGGCATGCGCCTCGCTGTTTTCGAGGGCCTCGTGAGCGGTCGCCTCGTGACGCTTCTACCCACCGGCGCGGCGGCTTGGTCGCCTCTTTCGGAGTTGGATCCGGCGCTTGCCAAGCTCCGTGACGGCTTCCGCGACCAAAACCAGTCGCTTTTCGATCACGGCATTTCCGACCTGCTTGCCGAGCAATCCCGCGAAGAGGCGCGTTTTCAAGCCGACCCCGCAAAAATCGCCGTCGAATTGGCCTACCAGCGCCTGCACCCTTTCCGGTGGGCGTGGATTCTTTACCTGATCGCCGGCATCGGGCTTCTGGTCCTGCCGGGTCGCGCCGGGTATGTTTTCGGCTGGTCATTTGGCCTCGCCGGCTTCCTGCTTCAACTCGCGGGCTTCGTTTTGCGCATTCTCATCTCGGGCCGTGCGCCGGTGACCAACATGTATGAATCGGTGATCTGGGTGGCCTTCGGCACGATTTTCTTCGCTCTCGTTTTTGAAGCGATCTACAAAAGCCGGTATTTCCTCCTGGCAGCGGTGCCTGTGGCGGTGGCCTCGCTGATTCTGGCCGATACCCAACCGGTCATCCTCGACCGCTCGATCACGCCACTCGTTCCGGTTCTTGCCGACAACTTCTGGCTGACCACCCACGTGCTGACCATCACGCTCAGCTATGCGGCTTTCGCCCTCGCCTTGGGAGTCGGTCACATTGTGCTCGGCCAGTCGATTCTGGGCAAAAAATCCTCGCCGGCGCTTCACAACTATCTTTACCGGACGCTCCAGATCGGCGTGCTTCTCCTCGCGATCGGAACGATTCTCGGCGGTGTGTGGGCCAATTACTCCTGGGGCCGCTTCTGGGACTGGGACCCAAAGGAAACCTGGGCACTGATCGCCCTTCTGGCCTATCTCTTCCTGCTTCATGGCCGCATCGCCGGCACTTGGGGCGGCTTTGGAATGGCGGTCGGTGCCATCATCGCCTTCCAATGTGTCATCATGGCATGGTATGGTGTGAACTTCGTTCTGGGCGTTGGCTTGCACAGTTACGGATTCGGAAGCGGCGGTCTTCCCGGGGCGGTGGCCTTTGTCCTTGTCGAACTCGCTTTCGTGGCGCTCGCCGTTGTTCTGCGCCGACTTCGCACCCCGGCAAAATCCTCTGCCGTTGCGGCGTGACCCCTGCATTTTCCCTTTGACACGATCCGCCCATCCACTAATGTTCCCGTCCCTGCGGGCTCTGAGAGATGACGCACACCACATCGCGAACCCCATTGCGATGTGATCTGCATCATCACTCCTTGTCGCAGCAACACGAAAACGGTTGATGAATAAAAACGCGGATACACACCGCCCAACGCCCATGTAGCTCAGTCGGTAGAGCACGTCCTTGGTAAGGACGAGGTCACCGGTTCAATCCCGGTCATGGGCTCCACCATCACCGCCCCAAAAAAACACAAATCCAACCAACAATCCCAAATGGCTAAAGAACAATTCCAGCGCAACAAACCGCACGTCAACATCGGCACCATCGGCCACGTCGACCACGGCAAAACCACCCTTACCGCCGCAATCACCACCGTGCTTGCAAAATCCGGCAAGGCCCAAGCGAAAAAATACGACGAAATCGACGCCGCTCCCGAAGAAAAAGAGCGCGGCATCACGATCAACACGGCCCACGTCGAATACGAAACCGACAACCGCCACTACGCCCACGTTGATTGCCCCGGCCACGCCGACTACGTGAAAAACATGATCACCGGTGCGGCCCAAATGGACGGCGCCATCCTCGTGGTAAGCGCGGCGGACGGTCCGATGCCCCAGACCCGTGAACACATTCTTCTGGCCCGTCAGGTCGGGGTGCCTTCGATCGTCGTTTTCATGAACAAAGTGGACATGGTGGACGACAAAGACCTTCTGGAACTTGTCGAAATGGAAGTGCGCGAACTCCTCAGCAAATACGAGTTCCCGGGTGACACGATTCCAATCATTAAAGGCTCGGCCTTGAAAGCCCTCGAAGGCAACGCCGACTTCGAAAAAGAAATCCTCAACCTCATGGCAGCCGTTGACGAATACGTCCCGCAGCCCGAGCGTCCGAAAGATATGCCCTTCCTGATGCCGGTCGAAGACGTGTTCAACATCGAAGGCCGCGGCACCGTTGCTACCGGTCGTGTGGAACGCGGAATTCTCAAAAAAATGGAGGAAGTCGAAATCGTCGGTCTTCGTGACACCAAGAAGACCACGGTCACGGACATCGAAATGTTCCGCAAGCTCCTCGACAGCGCCGAAGCCGGTGACAACGTGGGCGTGCTCCTCCGCGGCACCAAGAAAGAGGAAATCGAGCGTGGCCAGGTGATCGCCAAGCCCGGCACGATCAAACCCCACCGCAAATTCAAAGCCGAAGTTTACGTCCTCTCGAAAGACGAGGGCGGACGCCACACCCCGTTCTTCACGAACTACCGCCCACAATTTTACTTCCGCACGACCGACGTGACCGGAACCGTGAAATTGCCCGATGGCGTGGAAATGGTCATGCCTGGCGACAACGTCTCGGTGGAAGTCGAACTCATCACTCCGATTGCGATGGAGAAAACCATCCGCTTCGCGATCCGCGAGGGTGGCCGCACCGTGGGTGCCGGCCGCGTCGCTGAGATTCTCGACTAACACGCACCCTGCCACGGGTCGGACACTCTCCGAAGGTCAGTAGCTCAATTGGTAGAGCAGCGGTCTCCAAAACCGCCGGTTGGGGGTTCGAGTCCCTCCTGGCCTGTGGCACAACGCCCCTTCATGTTTTCCAAAATCCGCAAGTTCACCACCGAGGTCCGGGTCGAACTCTCGAAAGCCCAGTGGCCATGGGATCCCACCCAAAAGGGATTTCGTCGCTACAAGGAACTCACCGATTCGACCGTCGTGGTGTTCATAGCCATGCTGCTCCTGGGCGGCTACATCGCGTTTTTTGACTTTGTCCTGATCAATGTGGTGGGCTTCTTGACCCATCCCTGAACTCTCCCTCCCCCCGATCCGTTTTTTATGCCACTCGCCCCGAAAGACCAATGGTTTGTTGTGCACGTCCTCTCCGGCCAAGAGCAAAAGGTGCTTGATAACATCCAGCGCCGTATTGTGACCGATGAGATGGGCGATCATGTTTTCGAGGCATTGATTCCCACCGAGCGGGTGCAGGAAATCAAACGGGGCAAAAAAACCGAATCCACCCGCAAATTTTTCCCAGGTTATATCATCGTCAACATGCACCTTCTCGATGAAAACAACAAACTCATCGATAAAACCTGGTATTTCATCAAAGACACCCCAGGCGTGCTGGGATTTGCCGGCACCAAGGATGCTCCCATCCCGATGCGTCCCCGCGAGGTGGATGCCCTCCTTGCTCAGGTCCGCGACCGGGAAGACACAGTCACTCCCAAAATCCACTTTGAAATCGGCGACAAGGTCAAAGTGGCCGATGGACCTTTTCAAAACCAAAACGGGATCGTCGAGGAAATCGACCCGGAGCGCGGCAAACTCCGTGTGTCCGTCAGCATTTTCGGCCGCGATACCCTGGTCGATTTGGAATACTGGCAGGTCGAAAAAGCTTGACCTGCGGGGGGAGGGTATGGCTCTCCCGCGCTTTTTTCCGCTTCGGGCGACCGATTGCAGCTTGCCCCTTCATGCTCGATCGTTCACAACAAACCCCTCTCCCGGGGGCATAGCTCAATGGTTAGAGCAGGCGGCTCATAACCGCTTGGTTGTCGGTTCAAATCCGGCTGCCCCCAAATCCGGCAGGGTCTTGCGGACACAGGGTTTTTCCTGCACTTTGATTTTGCCGACATGACCCCGACCGAAACGCAACTGGCATTTGAGCGCACCCGCGCCCGGATCGAGTCGAATTTGGAGAAAATCTCCCGCCTCTCCCAATCGGAGGTTTCCCCCGCTGCGTTTTTTCCGCAATTTTTGGAATGGGCCGCCGACAGCTTGAACGCGACGGGCGCTGCTTTCTGGATATGGGAGAACAACGAGCCGCGCTGTGTGGCGGATTGGAAGGGTGCCACCTCGGGAGCAGCGGATCATCCTTCCCAGGCGCGTTGGATCGATGCGGTCGTGCGCCGTGTTTTTGAGTCCTCCCGTCCCCATATCGTGGCTGCCTCCGAAGGCCAAGAGGTCGAGATCGACGGCATCTCGAATGCCACGCCCCATCCCTTTTTCTACCACCCGGTGGTCGCCGGAGACCGTCCCGCCCTCGTGCTGCAAATCTGGCTTCCCGAGGCGGGCGATCCTCGCACCTACAACGATATCATGGCGTTCATCGCCCGGTTGTGCGGCGAGGCCGTGCAATTCGTTCGCTCGCGGCAATCGTTGAATCTTACCGATCAATTGCGAAAAGCGGGGATTCGTTTGCGCTACGAAGCCGAGTTGGTGGGGCAATTGGAGGCATCCCGGCTTTATTCCCTCGGGGCCAACTATGCCGTGGACCTTGTCACCAGCGATATCGCCTGCCTTTTCAGGCGTTGCGGCGACGGGTGGCGCTTGGAATCCGCCAGCAATCAGGAGGTCGTGGATGCCAAAGCCGTGCGATCCCGCGCGCTGGCCGGCTTGGCCCGTTGCCTCCCGGAGAACACGGAAGGGGGCCAAAACTCCACAATGCCCGAACTCGAGGCTGCCGGTCTCACCTCGGTTGTGTGGGTGCATTTTTCCACTTGCCCGGAAGCGGGCCTCGACGGCCTTCTTCTGGCCGGGCGCCACACCGGTCCGGCGTTTTCTCCCGATGAAACGCGCGTTTTGAAAGAAACCGCCACCTCGCTTGCGAAGGCGTTGGATTCGGCTTCGCAGATCCAATATCTTCCCCTGCGTCCACTGAATCTCGCGTTCGCGCGTTCGCTCAGGGCATGGTCCCAAAACCGCCGGGCCCGGTTTTTTATCTGGGGACTTCTGCCCATCCTGCTTGTGGGCGCGGTTCTGGCTTTTCCCTTCCCCTGGCGCGTGTCGGTCGATTGTTTTCTGGTGCCGAAACGCAAAGTTTCGGTGGTTGCCGAAACATCGGGCAAAATCGTGTCGGTGCCGGTGCGGGACGGTGATCATGTCCTCCCCGGCCAGGTGATCGCAAAGTTGGACGATGCCGACCAATCCACGCAGCTTGCCGTTCTGCGCCAGCAACTCCTCCGCGCGCGGATCGAAATTGCGAAGGCCCAGTCCACCGGTCAGGAGGCGGATCGCAAAATTGCCGAAATCCAAGCCCGGCGCGAGGAGGAGGCGATCCGTCGATTGGAGTATTTGCAATCCCGCTCCGAGTTGCGCGCGCCCTTGGCCGGCATAATTTTGACAAAAGGCCTGAGACACCGCGAAGGGGAGGCGATCGAGTCGGGACGCGTTTTTTGTGAAATTGCGGCGGATGGTGGTTATGACCTCCAGGTGGATATTCCTCAAGACCACCTCGGGGTCTTGCTGTCCGAACTCCGCAACGGGCGTTCGCTTCCGCTGGACTTTTTGTTGCATGCCCATCCCTCGACGCGCCTCTCCGCGTCTCTTGCCGGAGAAACCGCTGTCTCCCAACTGCCGGAGGCCCGTGGAACCTCGACTGTTTTCACCGCGCGGGTGCCGTTCCCCGGGAACGCTCTTCCACTTGATGCCTTGAAGGCGGGCTACTCCGGCAAGGCCAAGATTTTATTGGGAACCCGCCCTTTGGCTTGGATTTGGTTTCATCCCTTCCTGACCCGCCTTCGCACATGGACATTGTAAGAATCCTGATTGTTTTGACCCTTGCCCTCCTGCCTGCCGCCGCGGAATCCCCTGCCGGCCTGAGGGTCGATGGACTGCTGGTGCCGGTCGAGCACGCCCGCATCGCGAGCCGCGCCCGCGGTTTGATTGCCAATGTGGCCGGCGAGGGCGAGCGGGTCGCGAAAGGCCAGCCGCTCTTGGAATTGGAAAAACGCATGGAGGAGCTCCAAATCGCCCAGCAACGCCAATTGGTCGAACTCCGCACTCTCGAGTGGGAATCCCATCGCGAACTTCTTGAGAAAAAAGTCGTCGGCAAAAACGAGGCGGAGCAACGCCGGGTGAGCCTGGAAATCGCCCGGAGCCAATTGGAGCAAACCGAACACCTCCTCGAGCAACGCAGTGTGCCCGCTCCATTCGATGGTGTCGTGGTCGAGCAGCTCCGCAGGGTGGGGGAGGCCGTGGAGGAATTCACACCGGTCGTTCATTTCGTGAACCCCGCCGTTTTGCACTTGGAGGTTTTTCTCCCTGCGGATCATGCCCCGCGCCTTCGTGAGGGTCAGCGCGTCGCCGTGGAAGCGGGCGGCGCGTTTGAAGGCACCGTTGAAAAACTCACGGGCACCGTGAATGCCGCCAGCGGGGAATTCAAGGTGCGTGTCCGGGTTCCGAATGCGGATGGACGTCTCCTTCCTGGAACCACCGCCACTGTGGTCTTTCCGCTGGATATGCCGTGATCAAGCCGCAAACGCCCGTCGCTCCCGACCCCTCCCGGCGCGCTCCCCCGCCGCTTCGACAGGATTTGGTGGAGCGCCACCAACGGCACCTGGGGAGGGCCTACCATATCCTGAAAAACCCGCTCAGCCTGGCCTACTTTCGTCTCCCGGCCCCTCATCTCGAGGCCGCCCGTCGCTTCGACGGCACCACGCCACTGGCGCTCCTCCTCCCGGTCCTTCGCTCCTCCTCGCGCTATTGGCGGTCGCTTCCGGAACCGGCGGCTCTGGAAGAACTCTCGGCCCTTGCCAACCAGCTTGCGGCTGCGGGTCTTCTTCGGGTTCCCGCTCCCGGTGCGGAGGAGCGGGCCCGCCGTCTTCGCGAGTCCAAAAAAAACCACCGATTGGAAACGTGGGTTGGTCATGCCGTGTATTTCAAAAAGTCACTTTTCGATCCGGACGACCTGCTGAACCGCATCACTCCGGCTTTTGCTTGGATTTTCACCCCGGCTTGCCTGCTTCTGCTCGCCGGGTGTGTTCTCTTCACCCTGTGGGTCGTCTTGGGGCACGCGGACCGCTTGCACGCATCGAGTGCGAATTTTTTCACCCTTCAAAATCTCATTTCCACCTGGCTGCTGTTCATTGGGGTGAAGGTGGTGCACGAGTTTGGCCACGCCATCACCTGCAAGCGCTTCGGGGGAGAGGTTCACGAAATGGGGTTCATGTTCATCCTTTTCACCCCTTACCTCTTTTGCAACGTGAGCGACTCGTGGTTGGCCGAAAAACGCCAGCGCATTGCCGTGACCGCAGCGGGCATGCTGGTGGAAATCCTCCTTGCCTGCATCGCCGCCTGGGGATGGTTTGCGACCCAGCCCGGACTCCTTCACCAACTGTGCTTCAACACCATGGTCCTCTGCAGCGTCTCGACCGTGTTGTTCAATGGAAATCCCCTCATGAAATTCGACGGCTATTACATTTTGACCGATCTTTTGGAAATTCCGAACCTGCGCGCGAAAAGCAATGCCTGGGTCACCGCCTGGGCCCAGCGCCACCTTCTCGGCATCGCTCCCAAGACCGCGCTGCCAGACACCCGCGAGATCGGGCCGGTTTTCGGAGTTTATGCCGTGGCGGCCTATCTTTACGGGTGGTTCCTGACATTTGCCATCGCGGGGCAAATCTTTGATATCCTCAAGCCTCATGGCCTGGAAATCCTCAGCCGCACCTACGTCGGGTTGTTTCTTTTTGTCTCGCTCGGCTTGCCGTTTCTGCGGTTGCTCCGCAGTGTGAAGTCTTCCGGTGCCTCCATTCTCACCCCCAGGGCGCGTTGGATCGCTCTCTCGGCCCTAGGTTGCACCGGTGTTCTGTTTCTGATCCCGTTCACCGAGCGGGTGACCCGGTCCGCAGTGCTGGAACACCCCGCCGTCCATCACCTCTCGCCGCCGATTCCCGCGACGCTCACCGCCATTCTGGCCACCGAGGGACAAGTGGTAAAAAAAGGCGATGTGCTCGCCTCCATGGAAAGCCGCCCGCTGGAGGCACGGCTCGCCGACTTGGCGTTTCAACGCGAGGCCGCCCATGTCCGCCTGCGCGCCGCCATCGCCTCCGGCACGGAAGAAGCCCGTCTTCTGGTCCCGGTCCAGGAAAAACACCTCCGTGAAATCGAGGAGGAGCTTCATGCGTTGGAAGCCCGCCGGGCCGCTTTGCAGCTTCTCGCCCCCTCGGATGGCATCGTGAGAACCCCGCGAACCTACGACCTGGTCGGCCGGGTCTTTTCTCCGGGCCAAGCCGTTCTTTCCCTGGGCGCCCTGCCCGGCGACCGCGTTCTTATCCCTTTGGACGAGAAGCAGGCCAAGCGGGTTCATGCCGGCCAAGAGGTGGAATTCTACTGGGACGCCCTGCCTCATACGACCGGAAGAGGGCGCATTGCCATCGTTCACCCCGGCCCGAGCGAATACCTTCCCGCGCCGGGACTGGCCAATCTTTTTGGAGGCGATGTTCCTGCGGAGATCGATCCCGCCACCGGTCAGCCCCGTCCCTCGATTCCCGTTTACGAAGCTGAAGCCGTTCTTGATGAGCCCTTGGCGCTTCGTCCGCAGGCCACCGGTCGCGCCTGCATCACCACCGCCCGATCCACCCTCGGATCGGCTCTCAAAGATCGAATCCTCGATTTGCTGAATCCCGACTGGCGTCTCTGAGCCGCCTGTTTGGAACCATCCGCCGAACCTCGCTGGCCGCATGACCCCGTCGCAAATCCGGGCAGCCATGCGAATGGTTCTTCACGGAATTTCGTGGGTAAAACTGAAGCGCAAAGCGCTTGAAGGAGTAAAACAGCCAATGATTGATTCGCGACGCGATCCCATACCAACTTGCTTGCGTGGGAGTTGTGTCGCAGGGAGATCATTGGCACCCCGCCCCCAAAGGGGGATGAATTGGGCTTCCACCCACAAAAATCCACGAAGAACCATGCGAATCTCCAGAAAACCGTCCGCCGTGCCCTCCACCAATCATGAAGCCGTTTGATCGCGCGATACTTGGGAGGTTGATTTGCAAAAAAAGGCAGAACCAAGAGGTTCTGCCTTTTTTGAAAGTTTAAAAAGCGGTTTGA
The DNA here is from genome assembly GCA_945883435.1 of Chthoniobacter flavus. Classification (GTDB taxonomy): domain Bacteria; phylum Verrucomicrobiota; class Verrucomicrobiia; order Chthoniobacterales; family Terrimicrobiaceae; genus UBA967. Next base: position 27,924 of record CAMCXK010000009.1, read on the forward strand.
AATCAGGCAACCGACTTGCTGCGCAACTCCTCCGTGCGCTGCAGAACACGCTGGCGCATGATCTTGCCCGAGGAAAATTTTACGATCGCGCGGGGAGGGATTTCCACCTCGTCTTGTGGACGTTTCGGATTGCGCCCCACACGTTTCTTGGTCAGACGCACTTCGAAAACGCCGAAGTTGCGAAGTTCCACATTCTTTCCGGTGGCAAGGCCGTCCGTGATGCCCTCCAACGTGAGTTGGATGACGTCGAACACCTCTTGTTGGGTGAGACCGGTTTTTTTGCTGATGTCGATCACAAGATCGCGCTTGGTAAGGTTTGCCATAGGGTTTCGTGATTAACGTATTCCAAAGAAATTGGCAAGGCTCTTTTTTTAAGAGGCCCAGCCGGATAACCGCGGCGGGGCAGTTAAACTTCAAACGACTTGCGCAGCGGACTTGGCAAAATACCCAGTTGCTCGCGGTATTTGGCGACTGTTCGTCTGGCCACAGCCAACCCGCGTTCGGCAAGAAGTTTGACAATCGCCTGATCGCTGAGCGGATTGCGCCCATCCTCCTCGCGCACGATTTGGGCGATTGCTTGGCGCACGCTTTCATTGCTGACCGTTTCCCCGTCGGAGTTCGTGTAGCCGTGCGTGAAGAAGTATTTCATTTCAAAGACTCCCTGCGGAGTGGTCATGAATTTTCCTGCCACCGCCCGGCTCACAGTGGTTTCATGCACGCCCACGGCATCCGCCACTTGACCCATGGTCATTGGCTTGAGTTGGGCGGCGCCGGATTCCATGAACTCGCGTTGGCGCTGCACGATCTCGCGCGCAATTTGGAGGATCGTGTGCTGGCGTTGTTGGATGCTTTTAATGAAAAAATTGCCCCCCCGGATTTTATCGCGGAGGTAATCGCGCACTTCTTTCGATTGGTCGCCGAGCATGTCTTTGTAATCATCGGAAATGCGCAACCTCGGCACTTCGTCGCTGTTCAGGCTGACAGAAAAATCCTCCCCGTCCCGCTCCACAAGCACTTCCGGTGTCACGGTGGAATTTGTATCGAGTCCATAAGCCCTTCCAGGAACGGGATCCAGCCGCGAAATCACCTCCGCCGCGCGCTGGACCTCCGCCAGATCCACATCCAAGGCTTTTGCAATCTCCCCCAGGCGCCGCCGGCCCAGTTCGTCCAAATAGTGCCGGACAATCCGTCCCTCGGTGCCGTATTGACGCCCTTGGCTGCGCAGTTGCAGAAAAAGCGCCTCCCCCAGTGTGCGGGCCCCCACGCCGGGAGGATCGAAATCCTGCACTTTTTCAAGAACCCGCTCCACGACTTCCGGCGGGGCTTCAAGTGATTCCGCAATTTCGGCTGTGGACACGCGGAGATAACCGCCCTCGTCAAGATTGCCGATCATTTCGGCGCCGATGCGGGCCTCCATGGCGGGCCAAGAGGCGGTGAGCAATTGCTCCAGCAGATGCTCGCGCAACGTGGGGGGACGCACCTGGGAATCCAAAAAATGCTCCCGGCGTTCCAGCGACTCGCGGGTCCAAGGCTCTGCCACGGCGCGCTGCGCGTAATAATCGTTCCACTGGTCGTCCAGCGTTGTGGAGGCCTCCCGCTCGGCCGGTTCCGTGGGTTTTTCCGGAACCATTTCCTCAAGGGCGGGATTCGCCCGCAGTTCCGCGTCCACCAGTTGGCGCAACTCGGCCAGCGGAGCCTGCAATACCTGCAGGCTCTGCTGCATCTGCGGCGACAATGCCTGCTGCATTGCCATCCGTGCGACTTGTTGCATCCCGGTTGCCATGAACGAACCAAAATTCAGGCACGGGGATTGCTTTCGCAAGCAATTTTCACGCCATCAAATCGATTCTTAAACAAGATCTCCCGCGTCAAGTTTCCGCAAAAAACCGGCGGCCTCGCCAAGGATGGCTTCGCGCTCGCCCGCGGGGCGTTTCAGCCAGGCCTTGACCATCATGGCTGTGCGGGGATTCCGCCCGAGGAGTTGGGTGTGGCGGTCGTAGAAATCCCAGTAGAGCAAATTGAACGGACACGCGCCGGAGCCGGATTTTTTAGCCGGATCATAGGAGCATCCGCTGCAGTAGTTGCTCATTTTTGAAATGTAGGAGGCCGACGAGGCGTAGGGTTTCGTGGCCATGAAGCCGCCGTCCGCATGAAGAGCCATGCCCAGCACATTGGCGGCCATCACCCACTCGTGCGCGTCCACATACATGTCTAAAAACCAATCGTGGGCCTGCTGAGGATCGATTCCGGCGATCAGGCAGAAGTTTCCCAGAATCATGAGGCGCTGGATGTGATGGTTGTAGGCCGAGTCGATCGCCTCGCGAAGCACCGTGGACAGGCAATGCATGCGTGTGTTTCCGCTACGGAAAAATGCTGGAAGACGGCGCCGGGCCTCGAGAGCGTTCACTTGCAGGTAATCCGGCATTTTCAGCCAGTAGACTCCGTTGACGAATTCCCGCCAGCCAATGATCTGCCGGATGAACCCCTCGGTGGCTGCCAGTGGTGCGAGACCCGCACGATAAGCACTTTCGGCCGCGCGCACACATTCCAGAGGCGCCAGCAAGCCGATATTCAGGGGGCCGGAGATGAGGCTGTGAAACATGGTGGGCGAGTCTTGAAGCATCAAATCCTGGTAGTCGCCGAACCGGACCAATCGTTGACGAACGAAGGTGTCGAGTCCCTCCAAAGCCCCTTCGCGGGTGACCGGAAGCCAACAATTTCCTGCCGGGCCGGTGCCCTCGGGAAAGGCCTCTTCCACATCCCTCGAGACTTGTGCAACCAGGGAACTGGGATCGGCTTGAACGACCGGCGGGCGCGGAGGCCGGGGAGCGCCATCGCGTTTCCAATCAGACACCGTGCGACGATTGGCGGCATCAAAATTCCAAGCTCCCCCGGTAGGGGTCCCGTCGGCCTCGACCAAAACCCCCAATCGTGAGCGCACGGCGCGGTAGTGGTTTTCCATCAGCAACCGTTTCTTTCCGGCTGCCCCCTTGGAAAACTCGGCACGGGAGACGAGAAATTGGCGGGTCGGGAAAATCCGGCAGGTAGTCCCTGTGAAATCGGCCATGTTTTCGATCACGCGGGCTTGAGACCAAGTATTGGCTTCCATGAGCCAGAGACCATCCGGAGAGAACTGGCGGACATGCTCGCGCCACGCCTGGTCCAAACCCGTTGAACTTGGAAGCGCGTGGTAATCGACGTTCCATCCTTCGCTTCGCAGCCACTCAGCGTGATGTCGCATGGCCGAGTAGTGGAAAACCCGTTTGGAGCGATGCATGCGAGGAAATTCCTCCCGGGCCTCCACCATCAGAAGCTGATCCCCGGCTTGATCGGCGGCTTCCAGCGCCGGGTGGTCTCGGCACAGTTGGTCTCCCAGCACAAGAATGGTTCGTCCCATTCGCCTACCCAACGCGATCCGGAGGTGTTGTGCAATCGGCGAGTCTCAGGCCAACAAAAAAAGACACCCGCCGTTTAAAGCGGGTGTCCTGTGTTGAAAAACCTGTGAGCAGATTTTAGCGACGGCCGAAGTCGCGGCGTCCACCACCGCCTCCTCCACCACCACCGCGGTAGTCACGGCGGTCATCGCGGTATCCACCGCCTCCTCCGCCACCGCCACCGCCGCCACGGAACTCACGACGGGGGCCGTCAAACCGGCCACCGCCACCACCACCACCCGGAGGGCGGTCTTCGCGTGGGCGAGCTTCATTGACGGTTAGCGCCCGGCCATCGAGCTCTTTGCCGTGGAGTTGATTGACGGCGGCCTGCGCTTCGGCGTCGCTCGCCATGGTGACGAATGCGAATCCGCGTGAGCGGCCGGTGAATTTGTCTTGCATCAGCATGACTTCGGAAACCGCACCGCACTGCGAGAACAGGTCCTGGATGGCAATCTCGGTCGTGTTGAACGACAGGTTGCCGACGTAGAGTTTATTACCCATGTTTTTGTATTGGAATGCTTGGAGATCGAGGCCTGTTCCCGACTGCCGGGTTTCAAACTGCCCGGAAATCCGATTTCCGGGAGGTCCACCAAATCCTGATCGCTTCTGCAAGTTTTCTTATTCGCCTTTTTCCTGCGGTTGGCAAATAGAATTTTCTCTCCGCTTGACAATCAAAGCCCTGCGGCGCTCGCCTCGGGAAAGAAGTCTCCGGTAAAAGGCCGGATCGCGAACCCTGTATTTCTGGAGGGGCAGGGGATCTGAGTCCCTGCCGGGAGGGGCGCTCCACACCCGATTTCGCGCCGCCTCCCGGCCCTGAACTCCGGGGGAAATTTCAACGGGCGTATTCCACTTTCACACGGCGGAGACGGCCGTTTTTGCGAATGACAACGCGTCCGCTTTCCAGAAGGTCGACCATCGCGGCGATGGTTTCACGGCTGTTGCGGGCGCAGGATCCGACGATTGAAACGAGTTCGCCGAGGGAGTATTTGGTCCGGTTGATTTTTTTGTAGATGTTTTTCATATGATGAGTGGTTGTTATCTTTGACAAACCCACACCCGGAGCCGTTCAAACTTTTTTTGCCTCATCAAAAGAGGCTGAAGCACGCGGCAAAAAATGTCAGAGCCACGGCGGTCGCAACAAGCCCTCCCGTCCACCGCACAAGTCCTTCGCGCAAGCCTCCCCGCCCATTGTGGAGCAAAAGGCCCGCACACGCCATCCAAACAAGGGGAACTACAAAAAACCAAAAGCTGTGTTCGGCAAGCCAGACGGGAAATACCGGGAAGGAATCCGCCACGTTGGCGGCAAATCCCGCGGATTTAAGCAGGACATGCAGAGCAAGAATTCCGAGGGAGACAAAAACAAACTGGGTGAGCGCGATAGTGAGGATCATGTGTTGGAAAGAAGGGCTCTGCGCATCACGTCGAGTGGTGCAATGCGGTGGAACCAGCATTCAAAAGACAGTGCTCCCTGGTGGAGAAGCATGGCGAGGCCATTTGCCGCTTTCGCTCCCGCTCCCCGGGCGGCGACGACCAAGGGAGTATCCCCGCCGGCGTAAACCGTGTCGTATACCATCAAGCCGCGCCGCATCGCATCGACGGATAGTGCCGGTGGATCCCCCGGGCGCATGCCGATGGACGAAGCGTTGACCACCAAATCCACATTCGCGCACTCGGCTGCAAGAGCTGCGGTGTCCCAAGGAACGGACTTCACGCCGGTTCCATGCCTTTGGGAAAAAAACGAGTCGAGGTCGTCCGCTATCGCCTTGGATTTTTCCATGGTTCGATTGACCAGAACGAGTTGCTGACAGCCTTGCATGGCGCAATGGACCGCAATCGCCCGTCCCGCACCTCCGCCGGCCCCGAGGACCATAATGCGCAATTCGGCAATGGCGGCTCCGAATTCCTCCAGAACAGCGGCCGCGAAGCCCGGCCCGTCGGTATTCCGTCCGATCGTCCGCCCGTCTTCAAAAAGAATGGTGTTAACGCTTCCACTGCGTCGAGCGAAGTCGTCCGCTTCATCCACAAAATCCAAAGCGGCAGCCTTGTGCGGGATTGTGACATTCAAGCCGCGGCATCCCTGCCTCGCCAAAGCGGCCACGGTCTCCGCGAACAATTCCGGTCGCGCATGAACGCGGGCGTATTGCATTTCCAGACCGCACGACCGAAGGGCCGCGTTGTGAAAAAACGGCGACTTCGAGTGGGAGACAGGATCGCCTACAACAGCTAGTCCAACCGGGGGATGGAATGAGCGGAGATCGAGTTTTCCGGACAGCATGTCGCCGGCTGGAATCACCTCGGGCAAATAATCGCTCACCCTTCGAGAAAACCATGCCGTGCCATCGGGCGCAAGCCGGTGAAAAAACCTACTTCCGGGCCTTGAGGCGGACGAAGGTTGGAACGTCCAAGTCCTCCTTGCCGAAAAGCGTGGGCTGGCTGCGGTCGAAGGGGCCCTTGCTCACGGGATCGAGGGGCAGGTCCTCCTGCTTTGCCTTTTTGACAACGGGCTTGGGAGGTTCGGCCGTGAGCGTCAAGTCAGCTGTCCCGGGCTTGGCTGCCGGAGTCTCCGTGGCCTGCGCCGGGCGGGCCTGTCCTCCGCAGCGTCCGATTAAAGTCACTCCAACCTCATGGCCCTGGGAAATATCGACCGCAATATGGAGAAGCGAGGAGTCGGCTGCTTTCGCGGACACCGCCTGCATAACGGTGGCAACCTCGTCGAACCGGAGATTCCCGGGTCCCGAGATGTGCACCAGGATTTTGGCGGCTTCGCGAAGAAGGCGGCCCTGGTCGAGAAGGGGAGATGCCAGAGCCCCGGCCACCGCGTGAACGGCCCGATCGTCACCCTCCGCGCGGTGGGCCCCGAAAACAAAGCCGCCGCTCGACGACCTCAAGACGGCCAGAAGATCGTTGCGCGAAACCGGCAGGGGCGCGCCTCCCCGTGCCAGATTGGCAATCGCTCCGACAGCCTGCAAAAGGATGCGGTCGCACTCGCTGAAGGTTTCGCGCACATTGTTCAGGGGTTTTTGCAAATCGGCCATGCGGTCGTTTTCAAAATGGACCACGGCGTCGGCGTGTTTTTCGAGCGCCTTCAGTGACTCTCCGGCCTGCAATGCGCGCCGGCGTCCTTCGAAGGAAAAGGGAGTGGTAACGACGGCGGCGACCATGGCGCCGGGGGACCGCGCAAGTTCGGCAAGAAATGGCAAGGTGGCGCTCGCGGTGCCCCCTCCGAGGCCACCGCAAAGGATGAGGACATCCGCGCCGGCAACACATTTCTGAAGATCCCCGCGCGATTCGCGGGCGGCTTCGAGAGCCAGCTCCGGATCGCCTCCCGCTCCAATTCCATGTGTGGTGAGGGGACCAAGGTCGATGCATTGGACCCCGGGCGACGAGGGTTTGGATGATCGGTCGGAATCGATGGCGACCACATCCACGAGTCCTCCAAGGGAACGGGCTGCATGGTCGGCGATATGACTGCCGGCATTCCCCACGCCGATCAGGCGGACCACCGGCGCTTGGCCGTCCCGCAAGGCAAGGTTTCGAGGATACAGAATCATAAAATGCGAAGCCGGCCGCTGAAGAGGCTCTTGACCCTGCCGATGAGCGAACCGTCATCGGGTGCGGCGTCGTAGGTGCGGGCGTAGTGGACCAGACCGATCGCCGTCGAGAGGCCTGGATTTTTGAGGGCTGCCAATGGCCCGTCGGTGGCATGCGCGCGGGCGGCGGTGACCGGCATTCCGTTGAAAACCGATTCGGCGAGTTCACTCAACCCCTCGAGAAGACTTGTTCCTCCGGTGAGAAACACACCCGCCCCGATCGCATGGTCGGGGATGTCCTCCGCGATCCGGTCGCGCACGATCTCCAGAAGTTCCTGCATCCGCACCCGCACGACATAATTGAGAAAGTCCCGCTCGATATCACGGCCGAAAAATCCGATTTCGCTGGCCATGGTGATTTTCGCCTTCGCCGGGTCGATGGTTTGCGAAACCGATCCCTCGTCGATTTTAAGACGCTCGGCCCGCGCGTTCGGGAGGCGCAAGGCGATGCAAATGTCGTTGGTCACGTGATCCCCTCCGACCGCGACGACTCCCGAGTGGGCAAGCGCTCCTTCGACAAAAACCGCGTAGTCCGTGGATCCTCCCCCGATATCGATGACGATGGCTCCATCGCGCTTCTGCTGCTCCTCGAGCACAACCATCGAGGAGGCCAGCGGGGAAACGACCAGCGAGGCCACCCGCACATCGCACGCCTCCACGCACTTCACCGAGTTCTGAATGCGGTTCAATGACCCGTGCACGATTTGAAAGTCGGCTTCCAGAAGCCGTCCGGTCATGCCGACCGGATCAAGGACCCCCTCCTGCCCGTCCACGAAGTAGCGCTGCGCGATGGCATGGATGATTTGGTTCTCCCTGGGAATTCCCGATGTCGCGGCTTGAACCTCGAGATTGTCCAAGTGCTCGTTGCCGATCGTGGTATCCTCCGGCAGCGCCAGGCTGCAACGTTGCTTGAACGACTGGACATGGCCGCCGGTGACAGCGAGGTAGACCTGGTCAATATCCTTGTCACAGCGGTCCTGTGCGTCGGCAAGGGCGTCATGCACACATTTCGAGGCGTTGTTGAAATCCACGATTTCCCCCTTGCGGACGCCTCGCGACTGGGCCTCTCCGATTCCAAGGATGCGGGGATACTCGTGTTCACTGGACTCCGCCACCACGGCGCGCACCCGGGTGGTGCCGATCTCCAGGCCGACATGGATCGATCTACGGGACATTGGGTTTTGAGGTTTTGGATTTTTTTGAAGGAGCCTTGGCGGGCGGCGGAGGCGGCTCCGCCATGGCAAAAACAACCGGCGTGTTCCGCGTCACCATGAGATTCGCCGAGACAAGCTGGCGCCCGGTTTCGCGGCAATGGCCGAGAAGGCGGCCCAGCTTGTCGAGTTGCGCAGGAAAGCCGCCCGCCGCGAACTTGACCTTCACGCCGTCCGCCATTGTCGCATCCAGGCAATAGCCTTTCGAGATGTCGAGGGATTCGATCGAGAAGCCTCCGTCCGGCCGGGCACGCATTTCCCGCAAGAGCGCCAGCGCGTTCCCCAGATCGTCGCTTTCCAACAACCGGCCTTGCTGGACCTCGTTCACACGCACTCCCTGGACCACCGGCAATGCAAGGTAGGCGGACTTCATCAGAACCGGTCTCATCAAGAATCCGGTGTCGTCCACAAGCAATGGAGCAGCGGATTCCTCCCGCCCCGGTTCATCGACCCGCGCCACCGCATGGCGCGAGGACAGGCGAACGGAAAGCCGCCCGGGCAGTTCCCGTTCCACCGACACGTTTTGAACTGTGGGAACGCCTCTCAAGGCGGCATCCACAGCGACAAGATCCAGGCGGAAGATGTTTTTTCCGCACTCCACGCCTGTGAGGCGGCGGAAATCCTCCGGCCCAATCAGACCGTCCAACTCAAGGTCGAGATCCACAAGATTGTAAGCGGGATTTTGAAAGAAAAACTTGTCGAGCGACCGGCTGATCCCGAACCAAAGCAAGCCGCACACGAGAGCGCAGGCCACCAGAAAAACGCTCAACTGGAATGCCAGATCCCTCCGCTGGCGGCTCGAAGCCCGGAATCGCTGCATCCCGGGCCGGCGGATGCCGCGTGGGGAGCGTCCGAAGTCCGGAGTCTGTGGCTGCGGGTGGTTCATTTCTTCAAAAGCGAGAGTCCGGCGATTTCCTCGCACAATGCCGGAAACGCCAACCCCGCAGCCGCGGCGGCTTTGGGAAGCAGGCTGAGTTCCGTCATTCCGGGAATGGTGTTGATTTCCAGAACGGCCAGGCCACCCGAAGGGGCGAGGAGCACATCCACTCGCGAGTAAACCTCCAAATTCAAAGCCCGGTGTGCCGCCAGGGCCGTCTTCTGCACTGAAAGCGCAACTGAGGGGTCAAGTGGCGCAGGGATGAAATAGCGTGAAGCCCCCTTCGTGTATTTGTGCTCGTAATCGTAAAACCCGTCCTCCGGGACGATCTCGACCACGGGCAATGCTTCGTCGCCCAAAATGCCGACCGTGAGTTCCCGTCCGGTAAAAAAGGCCTCCACTAAAACCTCCTTGCCGAAACGCCGGCAGTCGGCGAGGGCACTGGCAACGGTCGAGGAGTCGCGGATAAGATGCACGCCCACGCTCGAGCCTTGCCTGGGCGCCTTGAGCACGAAGGGCAAGGGCATGCGGGGAAGATCATCAGGTCCCAAGCGCTCCCAGGCGGGGGTGGGGACAGCGTGGGTCTCAAAGGCCACCTTGGTCAGTATTTTATCGAACGCCTGGCGGCTCCCCCTGGCTCCCTCTCCGGTGTAGGGGATCCCCCGGTCGTCGAGGAGGGCCTGCAATTGACCATCCTCGCCAAACGTGCCGTGAATGACGTTGAACACGAGTTCGGTTGCCTGCGGGATTTCAAACCCGCCGTCCCGCACATCCAAAGGCGTCACCTTCGCTCCCGCTTCATGCAGGGCCTTCGCAACCGCTTCTCCCGAGCGAAGCGAGACGGCGCGCTCCTCGCCCGGGCCGCCCTGCAGGAGCAGCACGTTCCTTCCCGACAAACAACCTTGGAATCTTTGTTTCATAAATCCTCGCCCACGATCTGGACCTCCGTCTCGAGTGACACTCCCCGCCTGGAAAGGGCCTCGGAACGGATTTTCTCGATCAGGGCCAGCACATCGGCCGCGCTGGCCCGTCCCTCGTTCACGATAAAATTCGCATGCACCTCCGAGACCCGGGCTGGCCCCACCGAGAGGTTTTTCAATCCCAGCTCCTCGATGAGCCGTCCGGCGGGAATGTTCCCGGGGTTCTTAAAGATGCATCCCGCGCTGGCCGCCACCGGTTGGGAGAATTTTCTCTTGGCCGCGGAGGCTGATTCCAGGGCATCGATGCGATCCGGACTGGACGGCTCTCCGCGAAGGACCGCCGAGAGGGCATAGTGGGTTTTCAGAATCGGAACGTTGCGGTAGCGGACCTCCAAATCCGCCGGCGTGCGGGTGAAGATATTGCCGTCCTGGTCGCAAAACCGAACGCGCACAACCTGGTCGAAGGTTTGGATACCCATGGCGCCCGCATTCATGCGCAGGCCCCCGCCGAGGTTTCCGGGGATGCCTTCCATCCACTCGAAGCCGCTCAGGCCCGCCTTCCGCGAGATCGCAGCCAGTTGCTTGAATTTGACCCCCACCCCCGCATGGATTTCGGAGCCATCGACCGAGTGTGCCAGAAACTCCCCGCGGGCAAGGTGGACAACCACGCCGGCAATGCCGCCATCGCGCACGATGAGGTTCGATCCCCGGCCCATGACCATCAGTGGGATTGAGGCGTCGAAGCAGTGGCGCACGAGGTCGGCGAATCCCGCCTCGGTTTCGGGTTCCGCCCAAAACCGCGCAGGACCACCGACCCTCATGGTGGTGTGCCGGGAGAGGGGTTCATGAAGGCGGATGCTTCCCGGGCCCATCACATCGAGCAGTTGGTCGCGCAGGGCAAGGTCCGCGGCCAAACGGGCTCCTGCCTCGTGGATGTTTCCGGCCCCCATGCTCAAAATCCAGTCCCCGTCGCGGAGGGCATTGGCCAGCGCCTTGTGAACGTCCTCCACCCGTGGAATCGAGGTGGCGCTTTCGTGGCGCAGCGCATTGATTTTTTCCACCAGGAGTTCTCCCGCGATTCCCGGAATCGGCAGTTCGCCCGCCGGGTAGATTTCAGTGACAAAAGTGTGGTCCGCCCGCGCAAAAGCGCTTCCAAATTCGTTCTGCAGGGCTTTTGTGCGGGTGAAGCGGTGCGGTTGGAACATCACCATCACACGCCCTGAAGCGGCAGCACGGGCTGTTTCAAGCGTCGCGGCGATCTCGGTGGGGTGGTGGCCGTAGTCGTCCACAATCGTATGGCGGAGGCTTTCAAAAACTTTTTCAAACCGACGGCGGGCACCCCGGAATTTCCCCATTGCGGCAGCCGTGGCTTCGAATGGCACTCCGAGTTCGCAGGCGAGGGCCACGACGGCAAGTGCGTTGAGCGCGTTGTGCGCGCCGGGAATAGCCAATTGGATTTCGCCCATGGCAAGCCCCCGGTTTGTGGCGGTGAATCGCGTCCCTCCGGTCTCCTGGCGAAAGTCCCGCATCCCAAAATCAGCCGTCTCCGAGGTGCCATAGGAGACCCCGTGGGCCAATCCACCGCAAACCCTCAAAGCTCCGGGGTCGTCCGCGCAGTAAATCACCTGGTTGCGGGTTTGCGCACACAGGCGGCTGTAAACGGCATCGATCGCGGCAAGATCGGGGTAGAAGTCGAGATGCTCGGGTTCGATGTTGAGAACAATGGCGCGGGATGGCGAGTAAAGTGCCAAAGTCCCGTCGCTTTCGTCCCCTTCGGCAACCAGGTGAGCTCCCTCCGAGTCCCAGCCGGCGTTGGTGCCAAGAATTGGGATTTCGGCTCCCACATAATGCGACGGTTTCAAGCCCGCCGCGCGAAGAACATGGGCCGCCATGGCGGAGGTGGTTGTTTTGCCGTGCATTCCGGACACAACAATGCCCTCCTTTGTTTCGAGGAGCGCGGCTAGCACCTCGGCCCGCCGTGCGATGGGAATATGGCGCTGCACGGCGGCATCGAAGGCGGGATTGCCCGGCTTGATCGCGGAGGAATAGACCACCAGGTCGCAACCTTCCACGCAGGTTCGTGAATGGGGGCTTTCAAACAACAACCCTTTTTTGACAAGCCGCCCGACTTCCAAGGTGTCGACTTTGTCTGAGCCGCTCACGCGGTGTCCGAGGCCCAACAGCAGTGCGGCGATGCCGCTCATTCCCGAACCCGCCACTCCGATCAGGTGGATGCGCAGCGGCTGTGCTCCAGCCAGATCGAACGGCAGGCTCACGCGCCCTCCTTCCGGGAGGCGTTCTCCAGAATGTCGGCCACTTTCCCCGCAGCATCGGCAGGATTCAAAGCCAGTGCCCGGCGGGCCATTTCGGAGCGCCTTGTTCCATCCCCCAACAGGTTCGAGACCATGGCGGCAAACACCTCCGGAACCACCTCCTTCTCGGGACAAAGGATTGCGGCACCGGCCGCGGAGAAAATCCGCGCGTTCACCCGCTGATGATCGTCGGTGGCATAGGGGTAGGGGATCAGAATCGATGCCAGTCCGAAGCTGGCCAATTCACCCAAGCTGGATGCGCCCGCGCGGGATACCACCAGATCCGCCACCGAATAGGCTTCTTCCATCCGGTGGTGGAAGGGCGCCACAAAATGGGGGATTCCCTCGCGCTGATAGTTTGCAGCCGCGAGACGGTCGTCGTTTTTTCCGGTGAGATGGATGATTTGGAGGCCCGGGGACGCAAAGAACGGAGCGCAGCGGAACAGAATCTGATTGATGCCGCCCGCTCCCTGGCTGCCGCCGGTGACAAGCAGGACAGGCTTCGCGGGGTCGAGTCCAAATCCCCGCATCGCAAGAACGCGATCCAAACGGCTGCCGAGGTTGGCCCGCACGGGAGTCCCGGTCACCAGGCATTTCGATCCCGGAAAAAACGGACGGCACTCGTCGAATCCGAGCAGCACATTGTCGGTGAAACGGGCGGCCAGCTTGTTGGCGCGTCCGGGAATGGCATTCGACTCGTGGACGAAGCAGGGGATTCCTTTGAACCGGGCGGCGATGATCGGCGCGGTGGAAGTGAACCCCCCCATTCCGAGCACGGCGTGGGGTTGCCACTTTTTGATTATCGCTCGGCATTGCGAGTAGCTGGATCCGCAACGGCGCAGGAATCCCACGAGGGCCGGCGAAAGAATCGAGGATGGCATCCCGACGGAGGGAAGTTTCTCGGCCTGGAATTGCGGGTGGGCCTTCAAAGCGGTGGCATCGATTTCCTTTTCGGAAACGAGCAGCAGGATTTCGTGCCCCCGCTGGTGGAGCACTTCGGCAACGGCAAGTCCGGGGAAAAGATGGCCTCCCGTGCCGCCACAGGCGATGATGAAACGGCGGGTCATGCCGGTGCCTCCGTTGCAGGCCGCAGGATCGTCGGAGCCAGGCTGGACGATGGTTGGCGGCCTTGCCGGTGGATATTGATCAAGAGTCCAACCAGCGAAAGACATAAAACGAGGTTTGAGCCTCCATAGCTGATGAAGGGGAGTGGCATGCCCTTGTTGGGCAGAAGCGACGTGGTGACGCCGATATTCACCATCGCCTGGATCGTGATCAGAAAAACCGCGCCGATGGCCAGTGCGAATCCCGAGCGGTCCTTGGCTTCCACGGCCACCATGCATCCACAAATGCACACCACGAGAAATCCGAACACCGTGAGCAGTGTGATATACATCCCGCATTCCTCGCCAATCATTGGAAAAATGAAGTCCGTGTGGGCGTAGGGCAGATACAGCATTTTTTGCCTTCCCTCGCCGAGGCCCAGTCCGTCGACGCCTCCCGATCCAAAAGCGATCAGGGCCTGCCATTGTTGCAGCCCCTCGCACAGCCTGTATTTCTCGGGATTCATGAAGGCCAGCAGACGCCCTTGGCGTTCGTCCACCTGCGTTCCAAGAAAAAGAATCCCTCCCAGACCGGCGACAACGAGTGTGCTGAACCAGCGCAATGCAAGGCCTGCGCAAAAGAGAACCACAAGCGCCGTGGCGCCGATCAGCGCGGTGTTTCCCATGTCCACTTCCAAAAGGATTGGAACCAAAAGCAGGGACAGCACCGCCATGGGCATTAGAAAGCCCTCCCGGAGCGATTGCACGGCGGTCCCTTTGACCGAGACCCAGTGGGCCAGAAAGAGAATTGCTGCAAGCTTGGCCAGTTCGCTGGGTTGGAAATTTGTGAAGCCCGCATTAATCCAGCGGGAACTGCCGTTGATCCGCTGCCCGAAGGGCGGGATGAAGCACAGAATCAACAAGACCACCGAAATCCCGAAGACCGGCCGCCAGAAGCGGACCAGCAGATTGTAGTCGACCATCGCCAAAACCGCCGCCGCTGCGACCCCGATGCACAGCCACATTGTCTGTTTTTTGATGAAGGCGTGCGGGTCCCCGTGGCTTTCCTGGGCGAAGGCACTGGTGCTGTAAAGCATCACGAGGCCCAAGGTGACGAGCCCGGCAACCACGGCGATAAGGATGTGGATGGCTTGGCGCTGCATGGCGGCTCAGGGAATCGTGATACGCTGGCCGATCTGAAGTTTTTTGGCGTCTTCGATGCCGTTGGCTTTCATGAGTGCGGCCGGGGTGACACTGAATTTTTTGGCGAGCGAATACGGGTTGTCCCCCTTGGCAACCACGTAGGTTTTTCCGGGTTCCCTGATGTTGGGCGCTGGCGTTGACTCCGGCTTGGAAGTCTTCTGCGCGGCGGTGGTTTCAGAGGTTTTCGGTTTTTCCTTTGCGGGTTCCTTCGCTGCGACGGGAACGGCTTTTTCGGATGTCGCGGGAGATTGTTTGGACGCTGTGGACGATGCTGCGGGCGGCGGGGATTTGCTCTCGTAGGCGAGAACCTGGCCCACACGAATGACCGAGTTTGCCTCCAACGCATTCATCTTTTCCAAGTGCTCGATTGAAGTGCCGGTTTTTCCTGCGATTTTCTTCAGCGTGTCCCCCGCAACCACGGTGTATTGGTGCTGGAACTTTTCGACTTTCGGTTTCTCCGCCGGTGCGGCCGGAGTGGCCTCGCGGGAAACGGCCGCTGCGTCCCGGGGAGTCTCCGCAGGAGTGCTTTTTTTCTGAAGCTGGCTGAAACCATAGATCCCCAGCACGGCGATGATGTGCAGAAGGAGGACCACAAGGAAGGCTTGGGAAAGCTTCATGGTGGGTTCGCCCTCGTAGTCGTCGACTTCCGAGGAGGAGGCGGCGGCGCGGGCGCGCAGGATTCTTCTGGCTGGAACCCTCCGGGCGGGAGGGCGCGTGGCGGGTGTCGATTTTTTGAATATCATGGTGTGGTGTGGAGTTGTTGGACGAGGTTTCGGAAGGTATCTCCGCGGTGTTCGTAGTTGCGGAACATGTCGAACGACGAGGTGCCAGGGGAAAAAAGAACCGTGTCCCCCCTTTGTGCGATGTGGGCGGCGGTGGCGACAGCCTCCTCAAGGCTGTCGGCGGTGTGGCAGGCTGTCCGGGGCCACGCCGAGGCAATCCGGTGCCGCATTTCACCGATGAGAACGGCGGCGCGCACCCGCCTGGAAACGGTATCAGCGAGAGGTTCGAATCCGAAGCCTTTGTCTTTGCCTCCGGCGACCAGCACCACGGGGCGGTCTTGCGAAAAAAGCGCTTTTTCAAGGCTGTCCAGATTGGTGGATTTTGAATCGTTGATCCAATCCACTTCGCCTGTCCGCCGGATCCATTCGCAGCGGTGGGGAGGCGGGCGGAAGGTATGGAGTGCCGGAACCAGCTTTTCCAAAGCGAGCCCGAGCGCGAGCCCCGCTCCCAGTGCCGCCATGGCATTCTCAAGATTGTGCGCGCCGGCGAGCGCGGTTTCCCTCAAGTCAACGATCAATCTTCCGCGGTGTTTGATCCGGGTGCCCTCGGCGGTGAAATCCGCATTGCTCGAAAACGCGCTGAACGTCGTCCGTTGCGCCACCAGTTCCGGCAAATCGGACAGCGCATTCACCACCGCATGGTCCTCACCCTTTTGATTTTCAAAAATCCGCAGCTTCGCCTGCTTGTAAGCCGCCATATCGGGATAGCGGTCAAGGTGGTTCGGGTTGAGGTTCAGCCAGACGGCGACAGCCGGGCGGAATGATTGGATCGATTCCAGTTGGAATGAACTGACCTCGACCACGAGAACCCCGGGGCGGGTGGCTTGCACGACCTCGCACAGCGGAGTGCCGATGTTTCCACAGGCGCGTGACTCGACACCGGCAGCTTGCAACATCGCCTCCAACAACGAGGTGGTGGTTGTCTTTCCATTCGTGCCGGTGACGGCCACCACAGGGCAAGAGGCTTCGCGGAATCCGAGTTCGAGCTCTCCGATGACCGGGATTCCCTTGCGGAGAACGTTGCCGACAAGCGGAACCGCAGGGTCGATCCCGGGGCTGAGGATTGCCAGGTCGTAGCGGGTCGAATCCTTTTCCGCATCCGCTCCACGCAAAACATTGAACTCCTCTGTCGCCACCACCGCTCGGGACGAATCGGCGATCGTGACGCGCGCGCCTCGGCTGGCCAGCAGGCGGGCGGCCGCGAGGCCGCTGCGGCCGTGGCCAAGCACAACGCACGATGATCCGGAAAGTGTCATGTCAACGAAGTTTCAAAGTGGCGAGGCCAAGGAGTGCAAAGAGGACCGAAAGAATCCAAAACCGCACGATCACGGTGTTTTCCTTCCACCCGCTGAGTTCGAAGTGGTGGTGGATCGGGGACATTTTGAAGATGCGCTTGCCCGTGCTTTTGAAGCTGGCGACCTGCAGGATGACCGAGAGGGCCTCCATCACAAAAACCCCGCCGACGATAACCAGAAGAAGCTCTTGCTTGCAGCAAATCGCAACCGCTCCCAGCATCCCCCCAATCGCAAGCGATCCCGTGTCGCCCATGAAAACGCGTGCCGGATGGGCATTCCACCAAAGGAAGCCGAGGCACGCTCCCAAAAGGGCCAGGCAAAGGACGCACAACTCGCCCGCGTAGGGAACGAACGGCACTTGAAGATAGGTGGCCGCTTTGATGTTGCCGGCGACATACACCAGAACGGCGTAGGTGGCGGCCACGGTCGATGTGCAGCCCGTCGCGAGTCCATCCAGCCCGTCGGTGAGATTCACGGCGTTCGAGGTTCCCACGATCACCAGGAGGTAGAACACAAAGGTCAATGCGCCCATGCCGAGAAGCACCGGTTCCTTGAAGAAGGGGATGAAAAGTTGTTGGGCGGTTTCCGAGAGCCTCGGATTCAACAGGAAAAACAGTGTGAAAATTCCCGCCAGAACGCATTGCAGTGCGAACTTCAGACGGCTGCTGATGCCATCGGAGCTTTTCTTGGAGACTTTGAGCCAATCGTCATAAAAGCCGATGGCACCCAGGAAGAGCGTGCTGAAAAGGACAAGCCAGACGAACGGGTTTTCGGGTTTCGCCCACAGCAGGGTCGAGGCCACGATGGATCCGATGAGAAGAACTCCCCCCATGGTTGGGGTGCCCTTCTTCGCTCCGTGAAGCTCGAAAAGTTTATGAACCTCCGCCGCCGTCCGGATCGGTTGTCCGAATTTCAAGGAGATCAGCTTGCGGATCACACGTTCGCCAAAAAGCACGCTCAGCAAAAATGCCGTCACCCCCGCGCAGATTGCCCGGAACGAAATATACGAAAACACATTCAGGGCCTTGAGCCAGTCGGCTTCAAATCCCCGCTGGGCGGCCCATGTTGGAAGTTCGGAGAGGTAGTAAAGCATTAGAAAGATTCAAAAACGGCTTCCATCCCCGCGGAGCGGCTGCCTTTGACGAGCACGATGTCGCCGGGGCGCGCCAGCTGGGAGAGCATGCGGGCGGCGGATTGAACGGATTCGGTCTGGTGGATCCGGGTCAGTCCCGAGTCCCGGGCGGCCCGGGCGAGGGGTTCGGTCTCTTGTCCCACCGGGATCAGAATATCCGCGTGGGCCGCCGCCGCGGTTCCGACGCGCCGGTAACCCTCGGTGGCATGGTCGCCGAGTTCGCCCATCTTCCCCAGAACCGCAATCCGTCGTCCTTCGCCCGGAATCTCGCGCAGTGTCAGCAAGGCGGCTTCGGTGGAATCGGGATTTGCGTTGTAGGTGTCATCCAGGAAATGAACGCCCCGGATGGATTTGCGCTCCAAGCGTCCGCCGACCAGGCTGGCGGAGCGCAAGGCATTCAGGGCGCCTTTCCAATCCACACCAAGGAAATGGCCTGCCGCAACAGCCAGAAGGGCATTTGAGACCATGTGGCGTCCAGGCACCGGCAGAACGGCCTCGTGGGATTCCCCGGCTGGAGCGCACCGGACAGTGAACGCCGTTCCTTCTGGACAGGGTCGCAAGTTCATGGCCTGAAAGTCGCCCTTGTGGATTCCGGCGGTGAGAATCGCAGCCCTGGAGCGGGCTGCGATGGACGGAGTGAAGGGGTCGTCGGCATTGAGAACCACGCATCCCGTCGAAGGCACGGCTTCGGCAAGGCGGCCTTTCTCGATGGCGATGGCGTCCTGCGTTTTCAGGAATTCGATATGGGCGGTTCCAATGTGGGTGATAAGCGCACAATCGGGCGAGGCCAGTTCGGCCAAGGGGGCGATTTCGCCGGGATGGTTCATTCCAATTTCCCAAACGGCGGCCCCGTCCGCGCGCGAGGCGGCAAGAATCGAAAGGGGAAGTCCGATATGGTTGTTGAGATTGCCTGATGTTTTGGTGGTTCGAAACTTGGTCGAGAGCACACGGGCTGCAAATTCCTTGGTGCTCGTTTTTCCGCTGCTTCCGGTGATGGCGAGAACTCGGCAGTCGAGTTCGCTCCTCCATGCGCGGGCCAGGTCCGTGAGGGCTTTCAACGAATCTTGAACCAGAAGAACCGGGCCAAGGGAGCTTGTTTGTCGAGCCTCGGAAGGGGAATCCATGACAACGGCAGCGCATCCTTTGGCAAAGGCCTCGGCGGCGAACCGGTTTCCGTCGAAGCGGTCCCCGCGCAAGGCCAGATAGAGGTCTCCCGGCCCGATCGCCCGGGTGTCCTTGGAGATCCCATTGATGGCCGCCGCATCCTTGTCTCCGAGAAGTTCGGCATTGGTCCAGTGCGCGATTTGGCGAAGCGGGAGGGAATCCATATCAGCCTCCCCCCTTCTTGTCCGAGATCGCCCGGGTGGCCACGGCGACATCATCGAACGGCACGGTTTCGCCCGCGAGAATCTGGGTTTTTTCATGGCCCTTGCCGGCCACAAGAACAATGTCGCCCGGAGCGGCGAGTTCCACAGCCCGGCGAATCGCCAATGTGCGATCTTCAACAATTTCGTGGTTTCCCCGCCGGAAGCCTTTTTTCGCGTCGGCGATGATTTTCGCGGGATTTTCGCTTCGGGGGTTGTCGCTGGTGAGAACCACAAAGTCCGAAAACTCCTCGGCGGCGGCGGCCATGAGGGGGCGTTTTGCCGAGTCGCGGTCTCCCCCGCAGCCGAACACCGTTAAAAGGCGGGCGGGTTTCAGTTCCCGCACCGCGCTCAGCGCGTTTCTCAACGCATCATCGGTATGGGCGTAGTCGACAAAGACCTGAAAGTTCCGTCTCGACGGCACCCGCTCCATGCGGCCCGGCACTTGTGGCGCGGCCGCCAGGGCATCCACCGCACGCCGCACATCCACGCCGCATGTCACGCACGCGGCCAAAGCCGCCAGGGCGTTGTAAACATTGAACAGGCCGATGAAAGGCGAGCGGACGAGATAGCTTTTACCGCGCGCCTCTAGGGTGAACTGCGTGCCGGTCTGGGATTGCTGAATGCCGGAAGCCCGGAATTCGGCATGCACGTTGCGTCCGTAGGTAATGATTTTGAGTTTTTTGGAGAAGGAATCGATCAGACGCTGTCCGTGGCGGTCGTCCGAGTTGATGATGGCGCGGCCGTGCTTTCGCGTTTGCGAGGCGAGGGCTTCGAAAAGGCCTGCCTTGGCTGCGAAGTAGGTCTCCATCGATCCGTGGTAATCCAAGTGGTCCTGCGTGAGATTGGTGAAGACAGCGGCATCGAATTCGAGTCCGCGCACGCGGTGTTGCACGACCGAGTGGCTTGAGACCTCGAGCACAGCGGCTTTTTCGCCGGCATCCCGCATGAGAGAGAGCATGCGCTGGATTTCCGGCGCCTCGGGAGTCGTGTGCGAGGCTGGAAAAACAGAGCCTGCCACCACATATCGGACCGTGCCGAGGAGCCCCGAGCGAAGGCCCGAGGAGTTGAAAATGTGATGTGCCACAAAGGCAGTTGTGGTTTTGCCGTTCGTTCCGGTGATGCCCACGCACTTCAAATCCCCGGAGGGATTCCCGTAAAAAGCAGCAGCCAGATCGGCTGTGGCGCGACGGGAATCGGGGACGGTGCGCAGTGGCACCTCCAAGCCCGGAATCTCGGTTTCCGACACAATGGCAACAGCCCCCTTTTCAACGGCTTCTTGAATGAACTGCGCTCCGTTGTGGCGCGATCCCGGCAGGGCGACAAACAAATCGCCCGGCTTGACCGAGCGCGAGTCGATGCAAAGCCCGCTGATTTCCGGATTCGAGGGGCCCGGATCGATGCCTGCGGATTCAAAAAGGGATCGAAGCTGCATCGCTCAAAGTCGCCGGTTGGGTGTCGTGGCGGAGACCACCGGTGCCGTCTGCAGCGGCACAGACGGGGCGGTGGGAATCAAGTCCAGATGTCGTGCGGCCCGCTCGGCCACGCGTGAAAAGATCGGAGCCGCCTGAATGCCTCCGTAGTTCACACTCGAATCCACTTTGGCATCGTCGATCATGACCAGCAGAGTGAAGCGCGGGTTTTCGGCCGGCATGTAGCCCACAAACGAAACCACGTATTTTCCCGGCGCATAGCCGCCCTTTTCGCTCACTTTCTGCGCGGTGCCGGTTTTCCCGGCCACTTCAAAGCCGTTGACTCGTGCTTGGGTGGCGGTGCCTCCCGGTTGGGTGACTCCGACAAGTGCGTTTCCAATGAACGACGCGGTTTCTTTCGGGACCACATCGCGAATGACGCGCGGTGGATTCGCCCGGAAAACAGTGCCATCGGGTTCTTCAATGGTCTTGACGACCGTGGGTGCCATCAACCGGCCGCCATTCGCGATGACCGACATCCCCATCGTGATCTGGAGCGGGGTCACGGCGATCGAGTGTCCCATTGGCATGCGGGTGATCGTGAGCTTGTCCCAGCGGTTCGGGGGGTGGACCAAGCCACGGATTTCGCCGGGGAGTTCGATTCCAAGGCGCTCCCCGAAGCCGAAGCGCCGCACATACTCGTGGAATTTCTCCCCGCCCATCATCAATGCCATTTTTGCCGAGCCGATGTTGGAGGATTTGACGAGGATTTCATGAACATCCATGTGTCCATAGCCGTGGTGGTCTTTCAGGGTGCGGCCGCCGTAGGAGAACCGGCCATTTTCGCAGAAGATCGAGCTTTGCGGGGTGACCGTGCCTTCGTTCAAAGCCCCGGCGGCAACCACGATCTTGAACGTCGAGCCGGGTTCCACCATGTCGATGATGGCGCGGTTTTTCATTTGTGACGGCTGGAAATCGCCCGGGCGGTTGGGATCGAACGCCGGCCTGCTGACCATGGCCAGAATTTCGCCGGTGGAGGGGTCGACCATTACGGCGTTCATGGTTTCCGGTTTGAGTTTGTCAAATGCCGCGTCGACCTCCGACTCGAGGATCGACTGCAGGCCCATGTCGATGGTGAGGCGCACGTTTTTGCCATGTTCGGCCGGGGCCTCCGCGCCGCGATAAAGCATGATTTCCTTGCCGGTGCGGTCGCGTTCGATGAACCGGTGGCCGTCGACTCCGGCGAGTTCCTTGTTCATCGTGCATTCCACGCCCTGCACGCCGTTCCGTTCGTGGTTCAAGTATCCCAGAATGTGCCCGAGCATGGCCCCGTTCGGGTAGGTGCGGATCGAATCGTTTTCCAGATAAATGCCGCGGAGTTTCCGTGCTTGCAGTTCGTTTTGAAGAGCCACCGCCACCTCATCGGGAACCATGCGCTTGAGAACGATGTATTTTTTCCCGGTCGAAATCTTTTCCAAAACGGCTTCCTTTTCCAATTCGAGCCGGGCCGCCACGAGGCTGGCGAGTTCGTCGGGGTTTTGAATATGGGAGGCGTCGGCCACAATCGTCCGGACCGGCAGGTTGGTGGCCAGGATTTCTCCGTTGCGGTCGAGAATCATGCCTCGTTTGGCTTGAATGGGCTGACGGAACGAGTGTTTCTCGGCGGCAAGGCGCGCGTATTCCTCGTGCTTGACGACATGAAGATCCACAAGTCGTGCCGAGTAGGCCGTGCAAATGATCGCAATGCCTGCGACTGCGAATCCGGTGCGGCGCGCTTGGAGGTTCATCGGGTGGCGCTGCGGGAGGGAACGGTGTTGAGCGCGGTCCGAGTGGCGGAATCGCCCTCGTCGCTGGCCGGAGGAGTCAGGCGTGCCACGCGGTCGGCCGTGATGTAGTTTGCGGCAATCTTGGATTGGGCCACGAGGCTGGTCAGGTGTTGGCGCGAGGACAACCGGGTGACTGCGGCCAGGAGAACCTCGTTTTCCGAACGGAGGCGTGTGACCGCGCGTTCGGTTTTGCGGATCTCCTCCGCCACGGCATGTTGGGAGAGTTTGATGGAAACAAACCCCAATGCTGTGCACAGGATAACCGACAGAACCGCAACGGTGATCAGGATCGGGCGAAGGCGGATGCGGTTGGCGGACCGGATGGTGAGGAATGAGAGGTTCATGGATGTGGGAGTTTTTCAACAACACGGAGTTTGGCGCTCCGCGATCTGGGGTTTCGCTGCATTTCGCCCTCACTCGGTGTGATCGGGTGGGGCGTAAGAAGATGGAATTGGCGGTCCGGATTGCGCTTCGGCCGGGGCCACTCGGGCCGGTCGATCCATTCGCGGCTGTGCTCGCGGAAGAAGACCTTCACAATCCGGTCCTCCAGCGAGTGAAACGTGATAACCGCCAGGCGGGCGCCGGGCGCGAGAAGTGGCGGGATCGATTGCAATGCTTGGCGAAGCGCGCCGAGTTCATCGTTAACTGCGATGCGAAGGGCTTGAAACACCTTCGTCGCCGGATGTTTGGGCCCGCGCTTGGGAACCACTTCCAAAACGGCCTCCGCAAGGTCGCGGGTGGTTTGAAGCGGCCGCTGCGCACGGCGAGCCACGATATGGGAGGCGATCCGGCGGGCCTGGGGTTCCTCCCCGAAGTTGGTAAAAATCTCCTCCAGCGCTTTGGCCGGGAGGTTGTTCAGCAAATCCGCGGCGGTCTGTCCCCCGCTTTTGGCCATGCGCATGTCGAGCGGACCTTCGGATTGAAAGGAAAATCCACGCTCCGCCTGGTCGAGTTGGTGCGAGGACACGCCGATATCCAGCAACACGCCATTCAGCGCTCGCGCTTCTCCCAGGGACGCCAATGCGTCAGCCGCATTACGGAAATTCGAGTTTGCCAACCTTACCCGGCTTTCAAACCCCGCGAGATTTCTCCCGCAGGCCTCCAGGGCCTCCGGGTCCTGATCCAAGGCGATAACCTCCGCCCCCGCCTCCGCCAGAAGGCGTGTATGGCCTCCTCCGCCGGCGGTTCCATCCAAAAAAAGCATGCCGGGAGCGGGTTGAAGACAGGCCTTGACCTGCTTTGTCATGATCGGCGTGTGGTAGTGGGCGTCGGGCATGTCAGGGTGAACCGGAAAAACTCCCCAGAGGATGTCGGCATCGAGGTCTTTCATGGCGTTGGGTGGTTGGGTTTTTCATCGCTCGACCGCTTTCGGGCCCTTGCCAGGCTGTCCGGCGGGTGGCGTGCGTCAGTTTTCGATCATTGGCGGAATGGTTTTGGAAAAATCATCGCGGGTTAGAGTCCGATTTCGAAAGTCACCCGCTTGTAGGCTTCCAGCGTGGCCGGTTGGTTTGCGGAGTGGCGGTCCTTCGACCAGATTTCAAAGCGTCCCCCGGCGCCGACGAAGACGATCTCTCCGCTGATACCAGCCGATGCCGCATGGGTGTCCGGGATTAAAATACGTCCTTGCTTGTCGGTCAGCACGCGGTGGGCGGCTCCCAGAAATTGGCGGATCGCCATGCGTTTCTCATGAGGGGCGATGCCCGAGTCCTTGATCTGCTGCTCGGTGGCCCGCAACTCCGCCTGGGGCATTACCATCAGTTGGCCGTCCACCGGATGTGGCACGACGAAAAACTCCACATCCTCGCCGGAAACCCAAGCCGCCGGAACCGCCACGCGATTTTTCGCGTCGAGCGTCCGCTCAAAAGTGCCCGAGTAGAAGGGCCGGTCTGGAGTTTCGGGTGTCATGGGTTCAAAGTTGCGAATCAAATACTCTCGCCACTTTTCACCACAATTACCCATTTCTCCCCACTTTGGCAATGGATTTTCTATTTTTTCTGAATTTTTTTCTTTGGCGATTGACCGCGGCGGGATGGCAGTGGAGGATGACCCAAGCAGGGGAGCCCATGTGGCTGAGAGTTTTGCGCGATCCACGCAAAAGACCCTTTGAACCTGAAGCGGTTGAAACCGCCGGAGGGAGCGCTTTTCCGATTGGTTCGGAGTGGCATTCGCCGGTGGCTTGGAACCCGCGCCTGAATCACCTGAACCTATGATCGCTCCAAACGAATCCTTCGAATCGACTCCCGCCCTACCGAACTCCCGCAAAATCCACATTGAAGGCACGATCCACCCGGGCGTGAGGGTGCCGATGAGGGAAATCAGCCAAAGCCCCACGCGGCGGGCCGATGGCACGATGGAGGAGAACCCTCCGGTGCGCGTGTATGACACCTCGGGACCGTGGGGGGATGTGGATTATGCCGGGGATGTTCGCGACGGCCTTCCCGCCTTGCGTGCCGATTGGATCCGCGGGCGCGCCGATGTCGCCGAGTATTGCGGCCGCGAGGTGCATCCGCGCGACAATGGTTATCTGAGCGGCGTTCACGCCGAGTATGCCAGCCGTTCGGAGAGAAACCGGTTGACCGAGTTCCCCGGATTGCGGCGCGCGCCGCTGAAAGCCTCCGCCGGCCATCCTGTGACCCAGTTGTGGTATGCGCGCCAGGGAGTGGTGACCCCTGAGATGGAATTTGTGGCGATCCGCGAAAACATGGGCCGGGCGCGGTTGGCCGAGTTGGCCGGCGATCTCCAGAGAAACGAGATTGACAAGCAACACGCGGGCTCGATGAGCCGCATGGCAAGCGGCTTTACGCCTTCCGTCTTCCGGAGTTTTCCGCAACGGATTCCGGCTGAGATCACGCCCGCCTTTGTCTGCGACGAGGTTGCGGCCGGCCGCGCGATCATCCCGGCGAACATCAACCATCCGGAGCTCGAGCCGATGGCGATCGGGCGGAATTTTCTGGTGAAGATCAATGCGAACATCGGGAATTCCGCTGTTGCCTCGAGCATCGAGGAGGAGGTGGAAAAAATGCGCTGGGCCACGCGCTGGGGGGCCGACACGGTGATGGATCTTTCCACCGGCAAAAACATCCATGCGACGCGGGAGTGGATTCTAAGGAATTCACCGGTTCCGATCGGCACGGTGCCCATTTATCAGGCCCTTGAAAAGGTCGGCGGGAAGGCGGAGGAACTCACTTGGGAACTTTTCGCCGACACGCTGGTCGAGCAGGCCGAGCAGGGAGTCGACTACTTCACCATTCATGCGGGGGTGTTGTTGCGTTTCATTCCGCTGACCGCCTCCCGCATGACCGGCATCGTTTCGCGCGGGGGAAGCATCATGGCGAAGTGGTGCCTGGCCCACCACAAGGAGAACTTCCTTTACACCCATTGGGACGATATTTGCGACATCATGGCGGCCTATGACGTCAGCTTTTCGATCGGTGACGGGCTCCGGCCCGGCTCGATCGCGGATGCGAACGACCGCGCGCAGTTCGGGGAGCTCGAGACGCAAGGGGAGTTGACGCGTCGCGCGTGGGAGAAGGGGGTTCAGGTCATGAACGAGGGGCCCGGCCATGTGCCGATGCACTTGATCGAGGAGAACATGGCCAAGCAGCTGGAATGGTGCCACGAGGCGCCATTTTACACCCTGGGGCCGCTCACCACCGATATCGCGCCCGGCTACGACCATATCACAAGCGGCATCGGTGCCGCGATGATCGGCTGGTATGGCTGTGCGATGCTCTGCTACGTGACGCCCAAGGAGCATCTCGGTTTGCCCAACCGCAAGGACGTCAAGGACGGCGTCATCGCCTACAAGATCGCGGCCCACGCGGCCGACCTTGCCAAAGGGCATCCCGGGGCGCAGCTCCGGGACAACGCCCTGTCAAAGGCCCGTTTCGAATTTCGCTGGGAGGACCAGTTCAATCTCGGGCTCGATCCCGAGACGGCGAGGGAGTTTCATGACGAAACGCTTCCCCAGGAGGGTGCCAAAACCGCGCATTTCTGTTCGATGTGCGGGCCGCATTTTTGTTCGATGAAAATCACCGAGGACGTGCGGAAATACGCAGCGGAAAAGGGCATGGCCCCCGAGGAGGCTCTTTCCGAGGGCCTGGCGGAGAAGTCGAAGGAGTTTGTCGAAACCGGCGCGGAGGTTTACCGGAACGCGTAATGGAGTAACCGCCCGTCCGGGGGGTGCCCGGGCAACCCGTTGGCGCTCGCGGTTTCCGGTTTACTGCTTGTCCATGACATTGTCCGGTTGCGGCAGGATGCGGATGGAGAGAGGCCGCGGCGTGTCGAGGTGGATGTCGCGCTGGGGAAAGGCGAGTGCGATTCCCTCGGTGCCGAACGCATTGTAGATGGCAAGCCGCAGTTGGCTTGGCACGCGGGTGCCCGAGCCGAGAAGTCCCTTGTCCACCCAGAAGAAAAGCCGTAGGACCACGGCATCGCTTCCGAAATCGTGGAAGAGAGCCTCGGGTTCGGGCGACTTCAGGACATCCGGATGGTTCCGCGCGATGCCGAGAATGATCTCGCAGGCCCGCTCGACCGGGGATCCATAGGCGATACCGATCAAAACCTCCTCGCGGGCATGGCGGTCGGTGAGCGTCCAGTTGACCACGGTGCTTTGGAGAATGGCGCTGTTGGGAATGAGGATTTCCACGCCATCCCCGCGGCGGAGGCGGGAGCAGCGCGAACCGATGGCGGTAACGGTGCCGGTGAACGAGCCCACATCCACGAGGTCGCCGATACGGATGGGGCGTTCGAAAAGGAGGATGATGCCGCTGATGAGGTTGTTCACCAGTTGCTGAGCGCCGAAGCCGACTGCGATGGCGGTGGCACCTCCGAGAAGGGCAAAGATGGTCAGCGGAATTTTCACCACCGCCAGCGCAACCAGGCTGATGAGAACCACGAGT
>CAMCXK010000010.1 GCA_945883435.1 Chthoniobacter flavus
ACAACCGCGAACCATCCTCGCTGGTTGTCCGGAAACGATAGATGTCCGTGGTGGGAAGATCGATAAACCCTTCGAAAATGACCGCAAAATTGTCATTGCGGGAGCGGACAGACAAACTTGGCTCCGCGACGGTCCCGGTTTTCGACGGCAGGAGCGTCTGAAAATCCGGCATCGTGCTGAAAGTGCCTTCGTAGTAGCGGTAGTTCCAGCCGGGCAATGTCTGCGCAACCGTGTCAGAAGCGCGTTCGGGGATCGCTCCGACATTCACCCAACAGGAGGCTTGGGAGGTTCGTCCCTTCATGTCGCTCACGGTGCAGGTCACGAGATAGACCCCGGAGGCGCCCCAAGAGCGGGTTTGTGTGGAACTGTTGAGAATCGAGTAACCGCCATCGCCAAAATCCCAATCATACGCCAGCGTATCGCCGTCAGGGTCGCTGGCATTGACCGCAAGGGTGACCGACTGTCCAACGGCGGCCGGGTAAACCAGGCTCGTGAATTCCACCGATGGCGCATTTGCCGATGGCGACCCATAATTCACCACCACATCCATCCACTCGTGGTCACGGCCGTCCGCTGTGGTTTTGCCACGCGAGACCGGAGTGATGCTGAAGCCGCCATACGTTTGGTTGCCGTTCACACTGGGGCCCTCGGTGTAGGTGCGGCCGATCTTGATCGAGCTGTCATCCGCATCCGCCGCGAGATTGGAATAGGGGGTGGTATCGATGCGGTTGCTTCCATCGCTCAGGCCCGTGTGCACGGTAATGGCATTGCGATTCCAATCCGTGCGGGAAGGTCCTCCGTCGGTCCCGCTCAGGTGGCCGAAGCCCAGAAAAATGCGCTTCCAGTCGGTGAAACTGGACATGGGAATAAGCAAGGCGCGGGTGTTGGCCACCGGATTCCTCGAGTAGGGATCGATGTAGTTGTAAAGGCGATAGGTGCCCGAAGCAGTGACATCACGAACCTCACCGCGGGAGCGCTCCAAGAAGCCAAGATCCTCGCGGAACATGGTATTAAACCCACTCGTCATGCCTCCGCCGCCCATGATGTCCCAACCGTCATTATATTCGACATTCGAGCCAAGAGGGGACCGTGGTTCCGCACCGGGGGGCACGCTCCAGGCATTGGCATGGACCACGCCCCAGTTGTGGCCGAATTCATGCTCGGGAACACCGCCTCCGAGGCTTCCGCCAGTCCAGGAAACGGTCCCTCCCACATAGGCAAGCCCGCTGGATGAGATAAGCTTCGTATTGCTCATCACGACCCAGCGATCGAAGTTGTCGGGGTCCTTGGATCCATTGTCCGCCCACTCGGGCCCCATCGATTCCAAGACTTTTTTGGCATCCACAGCCATGGTGTAAATCGCCCCGTGGAGGCTTTCCGCCGTCTTCGAGAGCCGCACCACCGGCGCCACCACCAATTTGGGAACCAGCACTTCGGCGCCGTTCGCATTCACGGCGTATTTCGGCCCGAACCATGTCTGCTTGTAGCTGACATTGTAAAAATTTTGCGAAGCCCCGTTGAGTTGAGCCTCGAGAGTGGCTTGGGAGGGAGGATTGGCCCACGCGGCACCATCACTGGGCTCAATCAAAAACACAAAAACCGTTTTCGGGCCCTTTTGGTGGGCGTAGGGGCCGTTGTATTCATTGTAGGCCTCCGTGGGCGGCGCGGGGCCGGTTGGCGGTTGTTCCGGATCAAATGTGGGCCCGGAAGCGGCCAGTGGAAGCACCGGCGGGGCCAGAGCTTTTTCCACAAACGCATTCAGATCGGCTTGGTTGGCGAGAACACTCGTTTCCCCTTGAAATGTGGCTGCATAGCCTCCCTCAGGAACCTCACCGGGCGGCATTTGATCCGCAGAGCGAATGACGACCTCCTCTTCTCGGAGTGCGATTTGCCCGTCCAAGGCGATGCCGGACAACGACGCATTTTCCTCGGTTTTTCGAACCAACCGCTGCCCGAAGACATGGGCTTGAAACCGCTCTTCACCGATGATCGCCTCGCGCTCGATGCGGTTCTTCGAGAGGTCTTCCTCGTGACAGATGGCCAACACGCCATAAAACCCGCTGCCGGAGACCTCACGCTCGAGAAGCGGTTGGATGGCCTCTGGAACGAGCGCCCTCTGGCGGGGAGTCAAAGCACGGGCAAGCGCCTCCTCGGGCTGGGTGCGGATCAATGCCGCCATCGCATCCCGGCGTGTTTTTGCAAGGGAAACACCCGCTTGGATTTTGTCTTCCCCCAATGGCATCGGCGAGTGCTGCACCATGGCCAACCATTGCTCGAAAGCTGCGCAGTGATCGACCTCAACCGGTGCGGCTGCATGCTCCGGCTCCTTGGACTGCTGGGATGTCTTCTCGGAAGCGCCTGGGGATCCAGCAGGTGGATGCGGCCAAAGCGCCAGCAATAGACAGAACAGGCCAATCGAAGCAAAAAAGAAAAAGCGCTTCCAAATGTTCGGAGGAGGAATGCTCACCTTGAAAAATTTCCTGTCAGATCAAATTTTCGCAAGGGGTGAAAGCGAACAGAGATGGTGCGAATTTGCGTCCGCCCCCCCGGGAGCGCCTATGACGCGACATTCCAACGAATCGTCAACTCGTGGGTGAATGGCGTGACAAGGGGAATGGCGACCCGCACAAGGGACTCCACTTTTGGGTAGTCGCGCATTTCCCAAGGCAGATGCCCCGAGTGTCCGGGTCCGATTTCCAGCCAATCGGTGCCAGAAACCATTCTTCCGAATCCCTCTTTCAAGACGAGGGTTTGGCCCGCGGCCGGTTGGAAAGCGAGTGACCCCGACTCCCAGCGGGGACCGGGCTCAAAATCGAAGGTGATTTGAGCCGGTATTCCATCCAACCCCTCCACGGACTCGTAAACGATGCGAAGCCCGTCGCCGGACTCGAGAAGCCCGAATTGCAGGCGACTCCGGCAAGGGGGAACGCTTCGCTGTTTGCGACGGGAAAATGATTCACACCACGCGGAGGGCGGAACTTTTTCACCGAGGGCTTGCGAATATCCCAGCGGATACTCCGGCAAGTGTCCCCGATACGAGAGTTCCCATCCACCGGAAACAGGCCGAATCTCGTTGCCCAGGAAGCGACCGTGCCCAAAGTAGGATTGGCCGGCCCGGATGGCAGCCAGTGCGATGCGACCGTGAAGGATGGAAGCCGGGCAGGTATTATCGCCATGCAGGCTGATGCTCGTTCTGGAGCGACGGATGCGGACCAAGGCATTTGCGGAATGAAAAATCTCAATGTCTCCCGGAGGCGAAGACTCGTTGACGAAGGAATTGCCGCGCAACAACTCTCCAATCACCGGGACGATGAGGTGGCGAACATTGGGGATATCTCGCGGGACCTGCTCAAAAATCCATGACGCGCGTTGGGCAGCCAATGGGTTCGCGTCCACCCGGGCGAGTTGGAGCCAAGCTGTGACAAGGGAAAGCGGGACCGGCCTGGAACCCAAGTCATACCGATGACTCAGACGCGTATCCACCGTTCCGTCGGCGTGAAAGAGCGTCCAATCGAATTCCATATTCCGCCGCGCCGCTTCCAAGCCCGCTGGCCAACCCACCGACTGGTGAATGTTCAAAAAACTGCGAATGGTGACCGCGTCGTAAACAGCAACGCTCCGCTCGATGAAGGCACCGTCGGCGTCCAAATCCGGTTCCTCCGCGAGAAATGCCTTGAGAACGGGTTCCAGGCCGACGCGCATTTCCGGCCACCGGGTGATCGAAAGCGCAATGGCCGAGGCGACAGCCCAGCGGTGGTTGGGAGTATGAATTCCCGCATCGCCCATGGCACTGGCGGCATCCCTTGCGAAGGCGATGGCCGGTTTCAAGGCATTTGCCAGATCGTCATCCGTGGGCGCCAGTAGATCGACAAGCTTGAGAATCGAGTGGATTTGCTCCAGCAAAAAGGCCGTATCGGGCCCTGAATCCGCATTGCAATTGCGCAAATCGATCCGGCCCGATGGACGACGGGCTCGCAGCAAATAGGTGCCGCAATCGGCAAGAGCGGCCAGAAGATCGTTTCGTTTGCCGCGCCCCGCAATCAACGCCGTGGCGAGAACCATAAACCACCGCCCTTGGCCGACCTGCGAGGGTTCGTCCATTCCGGTCTCTGGAAAAATCCAGGCTCCGTCGACCACGGGCTGCGAGGTATAGAAGGACAACTCGGCGGCGAACATTTCCCACGCTTTCGCGGTGAGGCGTGCGGAGGTGTCAGGAATAGACGGGCAGGAGGTCTTCATGGACGCGGAGACATTCTTTCAAGGCCGTGAAGGCTTTTTCGGGAGAGCGGACTGTGGGATCGAGTTCGCAACATCTGCGGAGTCCCGCGAGGGATCGGCTTTGCGCGGCCTCAACGATCGCTTGGGTCGTCTCGGCGGCACGCAAACAGGCCTCCAAGGCCGGAGGCGGCAAAGGAATGGATTGCGGGCAAAGATTGCCATCGCGAATCTCACAGGGCGTTTCGACAAAGACGGAGGACGGCAATCCTGGAATTTGGCCCCGGCTGTTTGGAAGGTTGAGGGAATCCAACTCCACGGGCGCGCCAAGAAGCAGACCTGCCGCCACGCGCATGGGCTTTTCCCACGATGGATGCGGAACAGCCTCTTTGAAGGATATCTCGCCCCGGGCGGCGCGGAGCAAAAGCTCGACCGCCTCGCGCCTCTGAGCGGGCGACCCGTGCATCGGATATTCCCGCCGATGCGTCCCGCGGGGGGTGGGGAGAAAATCCCTCACATGATGGTCGTTCGGAAGCAACCAGGCTCCGCAACGGACACTTTGGGCCTCACCCAGCGGTTGTCCACAGCCAGAGCCCTTCGCGAAGGCGCCGAGCAATTCCGGCAAAACATCCCGACCTGTGCTCCGCTCTTCGACGCGGGTCGCCCAAACGAAATGGTTCAGACCGCCCGGTTCCAAGCGCCAGCGACGGCGGGCTTCCGTCCAGGGATCATCCTCCGGAGTCCCGCTGAAAAACCGGGAGAGAAACGAAAATCCCTCCAACCAAGCCGAGCAGAATCCGATGGTGTCCACCCCCATGGCCCTTGCGAACTGGCAAACGCGCGGCAGGGGATTTGCCGTGCAAAACAACCGCGCGGAGGGACACCGGATTTGCATTTGCCGACAGAGCTTTTCCACGAGGTGGATTTGCCGGAGCGAGTAGCTGATGCCCGCGACCCCGCCGAATTCCAAAATTGCCTCCTCCGGGCACAGCGACTCCATCACATCGCAGTCCATCCCGTAGCGGCGCGCCAACTCCGGAGCCGCTGAATGCACGACCAGATCGGCTCCGTCCAAAGCTCCGGCATCATCCCAAGAAGCATGAGTGTGGAACGACGCATTTCGTCCCGTCCGCTTCGCCAAAGTCCGGCCGAATGCAGCCATCGCTTCCAGAGCCCCGGGATTCGGGTCGACCAGATGAAATGCCACGGCATCCAATTTCAACTCGACCAGCGCCTCATGAAGCAGACTGGAGCCGAAAACATGACTGCCAGCACCGATGACGCTGACTTTTAAAGAAGAGGAGGACATCGCTTCAGAATTCGCTCACCGTGTAGCGGATTTTCGAAGAAAATTCGTAGGCAGGAATCTTCCAACACAAATCTCTCCATCCTCGAAAATCGTTCCGATTTCCGCTACTCTGGGAGTCCTGCGTAGCGGAATTTTGAAAAAATTTCGGCTTCGGCCGAACCCCAGCCCACCGCGCGAGGCCCTACGTGAAAAACGCACGCCACCTTCGAAAATCGTTCCCATTTCCGCTACAAGGTTGCCCATTTCAAGGAGTGTCCTTGGGCGCCCGCTTGGCATTTTCGAGGTTGCCGGCTTCGGAGATGAGGTCCGGAGTGGAGGGGTCGAGGCGATCCATGGTTTCGCGAAGGACCGTGCGGGCTTTTGCTTTGGCCTCACGATAAGCCTCCAATGCGGACTGAAGATCGGTATCCTGTTCAACTTGGGATTCGAGTTCCTTGAGCTTTGCAACGATTGCAGCCTTGGAATCGTCGTTGGTGGCATCCGCTTCCTTCTTGGTAGCCTTGATCTCCTCGGTTAGGCCCAATTTGGCTGAAGCAGTTTCACGCGCCGCGTTAAGCTTTTCAGACGCTTGCTTGAGAGCGGATTGGACTTCCAAATAGTCGGGATCCTGTTGGGCGCGTTTTTCCACCTCCTTGATTTTGGCTTTCAGTTCGGCCAACCGGGAATCATCCGCTTTTGCCGGGGAAAAAAATAATACCGAGGAGAGAAAAACTGCACAAAGAATGGGGGTTTTTTTCATAGTTACTGCGAATTGTTGCTTTCCACGGAGCCGGAAGCAGATCCCGTCGGGAAAACACCCACCAGCATCGTTTCACCCGTGGGAGAGGACGCCCCCCATTTCGGAACATTCGCCAGCGGAGGAAGGTTCCCCGAGCCATTGTGTTTGCCGACGGCCACGATGACATTGCCGGGCAGCCAGCCGAGTCCGTTGATCTGGGTCGGGTTGTCGCCCTCGCCGGTTTCAGGATTCCAGACTGCGCCGGTAAATGCGGTGGCGTAGTCCACAGTGGACAAGTCCGGCGAGTGGATTCGAAAAAAGTCATGCCAAGGTGCCTTTCCCACAAGGGGATTCGTCATTTGCTGAAATGCATTGACGGTTGTGATGGATGCCCTGGTTGTTCCGGCAAGGGCCACTTGCCCTGTCGGGCTGAGGCGGAGCGAACGGCCTTTGGCTCCCTTGAGATTGGCATTTCCGGAATCCGGGTTGGGCCAACCATTGAGATTGGGATTTTCAAATGGTTTTCCAAAAGACCCGCTGAAAGGATCGTGACCTGTGAACCACGTGGCATTCACGAAGGAGCCATCGCTTTCCTTCAAACGCCCGATCCAATGGTAATGCTCATTCCCACGCGTTCCGGTTTGGCGTGGCATGAAGGATTTTCCGGGAATGCCGTGCCAATAATTACTCACATTGTTGCCGTGGGATCGGGCAAGCACGACCAGTTCACCCTCGGCAACAGACTTGGCATAATCCACCGCAAGTTCATCGACATATTGATCTGGAGCAGAAACGATTCCGGCACCTGCAGTGAAGGCCACAATCGTTCCGGGCGCCGTCGGATCCGGCATCACAGCGTAAAATGTTCCAGGCGCTTTTTCCAGTCCTTGGGCCTCGCGGAGCGAGGTCCAAGCATTTTTTCCGGAGGGCTCGCGAAGAAAAATCTTACGTTCCCAGCTTGTTGCGAAGACGGAAGTGCCATTGGGACTTGGCACGCAAGATACAGAGGAAATTTTGGTATTGCCGACTTTCTCCTCCGTCCAAGTGGCCCCTCCGTCCAAACTGACACGCATTCCCTCGCCTTTTCCCACGCTGGCCAAGTAGAGGGTTTCCGGATTCAAAGGATCCACCGCCAGGGAGGTGAACTTCCGATCCGGGGCGGAAACGTTGATCGCTTGCCAATTCTCACCTCCATCGGAGGAAATCTGAAGAGCATCGTCGGAAATCACGTAGAAGATTCCCGGCTTGGCAGGGGACTCATAAATGGTGTGGGGAGCTTTGGTCGGACTGAGAGCCGGTCTCCGCCAAGTGAGCCCCCGGTCGTCGGAGAGGAAGAGCCCTTCCTTTTTCATAAGCAGAAGCACTCGCTCGGGGCGCCCGGTTTGGAATCGGATATCCAGAACTTGATTTTTTCCGACAGGCAGGTTGCCCTCCGAGGACTTCCAAGTCACTCCCCCGTCGTCGGAACGGGTGACATTGCCCTTGGGTCCCCCGACGAGAAGCGTTTTGCCATCGGGAGAAGCGAGTGCACTGGGCGGTTGATGGGGAATATCACAGGCGATTTCACGCCAGGGACCGTTTTTCTCGCTCACTTTAATGCCAGACCCGCGTTCGATAAGAAAAATTTTGCCAACTGTGGCGAAGACCGATTCGGGAGATCCGATCAGCATGCCCGCCGGGTGGGGTTGCCATGTGGTGCCGCGGTCGGACGATGTGAATGGTCCGCCATGACCGAGAATCTCGCTGTAAAGCCGACTCCACCAGCGCAGGCGGCCGTTTTCTTCGAAGGCCATAACCCAAGGCTCGAAATCAGGAGCATTCGGTAGATCATTCCAAGGCGGAAGGATGGATTGCACATTGCCTCCGAGAAAAAAGGCATTGGTGCGTTTGTCCACCGCCACAGCGAATGTCGTCCCCACATTGTTGCGCGCGGTGTATCCCGTGTATCCGCGGGACCGGTTGCCGGAGGATTTCGCTTCGGCAAAAAAGGCATCGTGCGGCATGGATCCTTTTCTCAAGTTGCCGTTTCCATCCGGCATCAAGCGTTCAAAGTCCTCTTTCGTCTCGGAACGCAGGTCACCGGTGCCCGTTTTGAGAGCCAGAACCTTGGCCTCGGAGCCGTCAGGCTGCTTGTTTTCGTGCGATTTTTTCCATTCCGGAACAGAGGAAAGCCCGCTGCCATCGGCCTGAAGGCGCGCCACGACCGCCCAGTCCTTGCTTTTGCAATCCAGAAAAACAATACGACCATCACCGCCCACATCCCAGATGGTTCGGAGCGGCAATTTCAGGCCGTTTTTTGTTTGCGCATTGTATCCCCAAATGGTGTCCGGTCCGGGCTTCAACTCGAACCCAGGTGCCAGTTTCAAAAACCAATATGTCTCCGGAGTGGGTTGACCGGCCAGATAAACACCACCGGGCGCACCGCCGGGAACGGCATCGGTTTTGATGGCATGAATCGGCCCGCCTTTGCCGGGTGGCGTCAAGAAGACGGCGCGCAAGCTGGAAAAGTCGGGCTCGACATGAAGAAGAATGCCGCGGCGCGGGGATTCGCTGGCAGGAAATTCCCAGCCGTTGGACGACTTTGGCGACCACTCGACAATTTTTGTTCCGGCGGGAATCCAATTTGTGTGGTCGGTTTCCCCGACGATCAAAACGGAACCATCCGGCAGCGCCAAGGCGTCATGCAAAGCTCCCGGTCCACCAAAGAAGGCGCGGGGCGCAACGCTGGACTCGGCCGCGATGGCGGGAGGAAGCGGGAATGAAGCGAAAAACAGGGCGAGCAGCGCAAAAGAGCATCTCAATCCCACGCAAAGAATAGCGGGGTTCATTGTGCCGGAGTGCCGGGAGCGGGAAGAAGGGCCAATTGTTCGGGCGTGAGAATCTCGCCGAGCCGGGGACGGCCAATTTCCGCGCAGAGAGCCATCAGATCCTTCCATGCCGGCTTCTCTCCTCCGCCTTTTTCCTTGAATCGCGCGTCCGCCTCTTTCTGTATCCCGGAAGCAAATGTCTGCAGGTTTTTGATAAGTTCTTTTTGATCGGTTGTGAGTGTGGCATCGACCACCTCGAGATATGCCGTCTTGGCGGCATTGCGGGCAGCGTCCCGCTTTGTTTTGGCCGCCTCGTATTCAGGCGTTTCCTTGGACGGTTGGGACTTGAGCTCCTGTTCTGCTTCGAGGGTGGCGGGATCATTCTTGCGGGCTTCCAATGCCGCATCCAGTTTCGCCTTTTGGTCGGGAGTCAATCCCACCACCACCTCGATCCCGGGCTCGATATCATAGGGCCTGTTGTTTTGTTGAAAAAGTTCGTAGCGCGTCTGCGCGGACGCCATTTGGGCGAGGGTCAGCAAACTGCAGAGAAGGAGGAACACGGATTTCTTCATAAGTGGAGGTGGGTTTTAGTGGATCGAGTCCGCCCGTTTGAGGGGGCGGCTTTTTCGTAACCCATAACGCCCGGCGTGCAAGTCGCGGCCCCCCAAGCCGAGACGGCAACCGCAGCTCCCGCAATTCATGCCGTCATTCCCCGCGTTCGGGCTATATGATTATCAGTTATTGATTAGCAGCTGGATTTCCCTGATCGACTTCAGGCGTTCTTTTGTCCAAGGGACGCTTATTCCGAAAAGAACAGCCGCAAATCCCGAGACTTTGAGGATGCCTCGACATCGGCCCTCCTGTCATTTGAAGAACAATGATCGCCGCATCGATTCCCACTCCCGTGTTTTCCTACAATCTCGGCCATCACCCATGCCGAACGCTGGATGTGCGCAGGGGAAATCTCCGCCACATCCGCCACAAGGGACGCGGCGGCATCCTGCTGGACGATGTTTATGGCGCAGTGGCCTTGGGAAGCCACAATCTCAATGAACACGTTGGCTCGTTGGGGTTCTGGGTGCTCCCGATGGAGGACCTGCATACCGCCCAGCGACTGGATCACCACAACCTGAATGTGGCCGATGCCGATGAATTCACGCTCCTGAGCGATCGCGAGACAGTGAAGGACAGCCGGGCCTCGCACTTTTCGATTGTTTGGAGTTCCTACTGGCATCCCTCGTTTTTCGTGAAGCGGTTTCCAGGCCATATTTATCAGGCTTACCGGGAGCCACAGAAAGCGGCCGCAACAGCGGGGCATTTTTCGTGGAACGGTGGCCAATGGTATCATATCGGATACTCTTGGAATCTGCCCGAAAACCGGCACAGGCTCTTTGTGAATGGCATTCTCGTGGGAGTGGAGGACCGGTGGCAAAAGGGCTCCCTGAATGCCTCTCAAGCCGCCGAAACGCTCTTCTTCGGATCCTCGATGTTCGCGCTTGGCGATGTCACCGGCTTCTCCGGCGAAGTGGAGGACTGGACGCCGCAACTGCTAACAGAGAACGCCCACTTTGATCCGGCAATTCAGGGCAAACTGCGCGCCACATACCTCGGCGAGGGCATTGCTCCCTTGCATCTGCCGGTGGACAGTGGCTGGGAAACCGCTCTGGAACTTCCCTTCAAAAGCCCCCGCGATCTGGAGCGCTTTCAAATCCAAGGCTGCGCCCATGCCCCACGGATCGAGGAGCGCGGCTTGCGCATCACCACAACACCGCAAGATCCCGCCCACGATTTTTCGATCCTCGACCTCAACCATGTCTACCTCTGGTGCCGCGACTGGTTCGAAGGAGATCTCCACATTTCCTACGAATTTCAAAACCTGAGGCGCGGCGGTCTCAGCCTGCTCATGGCCCAATGCGCCGGCATGCAACGCGAGGATTTTTGGAAATCCCACCGACCGCGCTCCAACGGAATCATGAAAACGGTTTGCTGGGAGGATGTCCGAAATTACCATTGGGAATACCTCCGCGAAATGGACGATGTCCGGAATGATGTCGCCAGCCATGCGCTTCTGAAAAACCCATGGCACCGCGCACTGGGATTCCGAGTGCATGGCCCGCTTTATCCGCTGGAGACTTGGATCAGACTTGATTTTTTGCAGA
Organism: Chthoniobacter flavus; assembly: GCA_945883435.1. Classification (GTDB taxonomy): domain Bacteria; phylum Verrucomicrobiota; class Verrucomicrobiia; order Chthoniobacterales; family Terrimicrobiaceae; genus UBA967. The sequence goes on from CAMCXK010000010.1 coordinate 11,209, forward strand.
CTGGCGGTCGGATTCAATGCGCGATCAACGGACAATCCGTCTTGGATGCCGAAGACCGGGCCGACCAAAACAACGGCCCGGTTCTTTCGGCGGGGCGCTTTGCCATCCGCTGCATGACACGCACCGACATTCTCATCCGCAACCTCTCCGTCCGCACACGCCCGCTTTGGAATGACTGACTGGCGCGGAGAATCGATTTTGGAACTGCGCGACTGGTGCCATGCCCTCGGTCGCCACGCATCGCCATCCGGTGCGCTTATCGCCATCGGACCGCCCTGCGGATTTTACGAACCCCGCTGGGGCGCCTTGCAGGGGTTTGCCCGTCCGCTGTGGGGAATGGCCGCCTTGGCCGCTTCGGGGGATGGATCCTTGCTGGGAGAGGAACTTTGGGATCGCTGGCGAGGGGGATTCGTCGCTGGCACACATCCGGCGCACGTGGAATATTGGGGAGCGACCCACGACAACTGCCAGGCGTTTGTGGAAATGGCTCCGCTGGCCCTTTCCCTGGTGTGGGCGCGAAGGGAACTGTGGGACTGCTTCCGGCCAACGGAACAAGACCATATCTTCGAATGGCTCTCCCAAATCAACGCGCATGAAATCCACCGCAACAACTGGCGGTGCTTTCGCATGCTGGTGAATGCGGTTTTTCTGCAACTTGGCGGCCCCGTGGACTGGAAGCGTCTGGAAGAGGACGCGGAGGTCCTCGAAAGCCTGGCCGGCGACGATGGATGGTCGGTGGACGGCAACTCAAATCCCAATGCGCGCACCGTTGACCACTACATACCCAGCGCCTTCCAAACCTATGGATTGATCCTGGCGGAAATGCTCGGCCCCGCGCGTCCGGACTGGGCCGCGCGTTGGATGGCACGCGCCGCGAAATTCGCCTTGGACTGGAAGTGGTTTGTGAACTCCGACGGCGCCCAGATCGCCTGGGGCCGCAGCCTATCCTACCGCTGGGCGGCCGGGTGTTTTTGGAGCGCATGCGCTTTTACCGGCCAAGAAATCCTCCCGTGGCCGGAAATCGCTTGGCAATGGCGCTCACAGAAACGCTGGTGGGCGGAAAAACCCCTGCTCCGCGACGATGGATGCCTCTCGATCGGTTACGCGTATCCGCTGAGTAGGATCGGAGAATCCTACATCGCGCCGGAATCTCCTTACTGGCTCTGCAAAATCTGGCTCGCCCTGCGCCAACCGGCCTCCCATGCGTTTTGGTCGGGTCCCGAATCGCCGCCTTCGGAATGCCCCGGAGTGCGCGCCTTGCCCACTGCTGGAGGAATCCTCTGCGGTTCGGCCAGGAATCCCGTTTTGCTTCTGGCGGGGCAATGCGGACCGGACTGGATGGCAGGGCGCGAGGAGCGCTACGGGAAATTCGCCTACGACACCGTTCATGGTTTCCACCTGTCGGACGGCTCCGGCCCCACACCCGACAATGCCCTTCTTATACGCCCACAGAGCGGAGGCCCATGGTTCGGAAGAACCGAGAGCCGCTCATGGTCCGTTGCCAAAGATCACTGCGAAGTCGAGTGGTCTCCATTTTCCGGAGTGCTTGTCACGAGCACCTTGGTCCCGGCTGAAAATGGACACCGTTGCCACCACCGGATTTTTTCCTCAGTCCATTTGGAGACACTCGAGGGCGGTTTTCCTGAGAAAGGCATTGTTGATGAAATCGAGCAATCCCGCAGATTCTTCTGGTTGCAGACCGGCCACAATATCCTGCGGGAACACTCCCGCATTCCCGTCCTGCGGCGCTGGCTTCCGGCGGGCACGCACGAACTGCGATCCTTTATCGCCCACTAATTTTTCAGCCCAATCTTATGATGTCATCCCACTCCTTGCCTTTATCACGCGTTTCCTTGGATGGAATCTGGCGTGTGGCCAATGTTGCCGACCATGATTTCTTCGACGCCCCGGTTCCGGGTTGTGTGCATGATGCATTGATCGGCGCAAGGCGCATTCCCGATCCCTATTTCGGAGAGAACGAAACCTCCCTCCAATGGATCGGAGAGGCCGACTGGATTTACGAAAAACGATTCGCAGGTTCCGATGACTTGTTGAGGTTCCAGAATTGTGTCCTCCGCTGCGAGGGGCTGGATACTTTGGCTGAGGTGTCTCTCAACGGTGTCCTGCTGGGCCGCACGGACAACATGTTCCGTGTCTGGGAGTGGGATGTCCGCAGCGCCTTGCATCAAGGCGAAAACCTTCTCTCGATCAGATTTCAATCGGTCATGCCAGTGATCCGGGAGGCGCAGTCGAAGCGTCCCCTGTTCTCTTGGAACGGAGCGGGAGGGTGTGCCTACGAGGGGGCCGCCCATGTGCGTAAAATGCCCTGCAACTTCGGCTGGGACTGGGGACCCAAAATGGTCAGCGCGGGACCTTGGAAACCGGTATCCCTGATCGCATGGGATAGCGGCCGCCTCGACGGGATTTTGATTCGGCAGGTTTGGAGCGGTGAATCGGTTCACCTCGAAATCACGCCCGAGGCCGATGGCGCCGAGGCCGCGGAAATTCGTCTCCATGGACCAAACGGCGAGTTGTTGGAAACCGTTCGAACCACTCCCGGAGAAATGGCCAGCATCGCCATCTCCCGCCCTGAGAGATGGTGGCCAAATGGTCTCGGCTCCCAGCCCCTTTATCGGGTGACTGCGACAACCCGCTCGCAGGAGGGGATCACCTTGGGTCAGATAACCCGCCGCATCGGGCTTCGCACAATCGAACTCCAGCGCGAACCGGACCAGTGGGGTGAAAGTTTCCGCTTTGCAGTGAATGGCGAACCGGTTTTCGCCAAGGGGGCGAATTGGATTCCGACGGACCCGTATCCCACCTCAGCAAATCCCGGGCGCGCAAGGGAACTTCTTGAATCCGCCGTTGCCGCCAACATGAACATGATCCGCGTGTGGGGAGGCGGCATCTATGCCGACGAGAGCCTTCTCGACGCATGTGACGAGTTGGGCCTTTTGGTGTGGCACGACTTCATGTTCGCCTGTTCGCTTTACCCCTCTGACGACCCCTCATTCTTGGCCAGCGTGGAAGCGGAGGCCCGCGAGGCCGTGCGACGCATCCGCCACCATGCCTGTTTGGCCTTGTGGTGCGGAAATAATGAACTAGAGCAGGGCCTCGTCGCTGAAAAATGGACGGAGAAAACCATGTCTTGGGACGACTACGGCCGCCTCTTCGATAAACTGCTGCCGCGAATCGTTGCGGAACTCGATCCCCACACGGCCTACTGGCCTTGCAGCCCGCACAGTCCGACGGAGCGCAAAAACTTTAACAGCCATAGCGAGGGTGATTCCCACCTGTGGGATGTGTGGTTCACGGACGCCCCATTCGAGAGTTACCGCTCCAGCGGACACCGCTTCAACAGCGAGTTTGGATTTCAATCGTTCCCGGAACTGGAAACCGTCCGCTCGTTCTGTCCTCCCGAGGAATGGAACATTTCGGGACCGGTCTTCGAGAACCACCAGAAAAGCGGCCCTGGAAACGCACGGATTTTCCAAAAGATTCTGGAGTGGTTCCGCGCTCCCAAGGATTTCGAGTCCACTCTTTACCTGAGCCAGATCGTCCAGGCGCTTGCCATCGAGATCGGCGTCGAACACTGGAGGCGCTCCATGCCGCGTTGCATGGGCACGCTCTATTGGCAACTGAACGACAACTGGCCCTGCGCCAGTTGGTCGTCCATCGACAGCCACGGACGCTGGAAAGCCCTCCACTATCACGCCAAACGCTTTTTCGCGCCTGTGGCCCTCAGCATCATCTGTGACACCTCGACCCGGCGGGCCTTTTTTCATGGCGTGAACGACCTGCTGGAGGATATCGAAGGCACATTGGATTGGACCGCCACCAACTTGGATGGGGAGGTTTTGCAATCGGGAAAAACAATGATTCGGATTCCCCGCAATTCCTCCGCGTGCTTGTTGGAACAAGATTTCTCGGGAGTTCTTCAATCCTCGGGTCCCCGCCATGTCTTGCTCTGGGCGGAACTCTCCAGCCGAAACCATCGATCACGGGCCTTGGGGTTGTTCGATCGCCCCCGCCGAATGGTTCTTGCGGATCCATGCCTCGAATGCCAAGTGGAACCAGTCAGCGCAAGCAGCGGACGGATTCGCATCAAAGCCGCCAACCCCGCCCTGTGGGTGCGCCTTGAAATCATCGGCCATCGGGCGGTTTTCTCCGACAATTTCTTCCACTTGCAACCCGGGCGTGAGGAGCTGATCGGCTATAAAATTCAAGGCGACACGCCATCCGATCCAGACCCGGTGGGAATCCGCGCCTCAAGCTTGTTCCACTCCTTTTAGGGCCATGAAATTGCTCGCCATTTTTTGCCTTGCCGCCACATCGGCCCTTGCCGGGCATCCGCGCCTATTTTTCTCCGCCGATGAAGTCCCGGGCTTGCGGGAGAAAGTGCGGCACGAACCGTTCGCTTCAATGCTGCAGGAAATCCGCCGCATGGCCGGGGAGAAAAGTTCGCAAAATACCATGTATGCATTTGAGGTGCGCAACTGGGCCTACATTTACCTGCTCACCGGCGACAAGGATTCCGCAAAAATGGCGGAGAAGGCCGCGCTCCGCCTCATTGAAGACAGCACATTCTGGAACAATCCGCAAAGCAAGGGCCTCAGTCGCGCGATGGGGGCCTTGAATGTCGCTGTGGCCTACGATCTTTGCCATGAGGCCTGGAGTCCGGAAACCCGTGACCGCGTATCGGCGCAACTGGCCATTGCCTCAAAAAACCTGATGGCTTCGATGGGAGAAGGCGCGAACACGCGGACCGGCAACAACTGGCAGGCCGTGCGCTACGCGGCGGCAGGCCTTGCCGCCCTGGCCAGTGACGATCCATCCGCCAAGGACATTCCATCCTTGGCCTATCGGGAACTTTTGAAGCATTTCCGGGCCAACCTGGCCGGGGGAATCTGGAATCCCGAGGGCATCGGCTACACGATTTATCCTTGGGCATTCAGCGGGCCCTTCGGAATTGCCGCAACCCGGGCGGGAATCGGAGACCTGCGGAAGGACCTTCCCAACCTCCGCGAGGCCATCCTCCCCCCCCTGCTGACCACAGTGCCCATCCCGCAAGGACGGCTTTACGGCTTGCATCCGGATCTAAGCGACGACAACCCGATCTACATCGGTGAGGGCACCGCAGGCCTTGCCTTTTACTATGCCTCCCCGGATCGCATCGCCGGCCTGAAATGGATTTATGACCGGCTTCTGGGGGCTTCCGGAGACCGCAGTTGGGACAGCGACCGCGCGGGAACACTCTACAGCATTCTTTACTACCCGTCCTCCACCGAGGCCGTTCAACCGCAGGGAACGGGCTGGACATTTTTTAACGATCCCAAAGTCGGAGTCGTCATGGATCGCAACCGTTTTCTGGATGCGGATGACATCGTTTTTGTCACGAATGCAACCTCTCGTCGTGCCGACGGGGGTCACTCCGGGCCAGATGTGAATACGATCCGGTTGATCGGTCTGGGCGCGCCGTTTTTGGTGGGTGGCGGAAGGACAGGCCACACGGCGGGACAGACGAATCTTTTTGCGGGGCCTCCTGCCGACAAGAGTGATGACACACTTGGCAAAGTCCTCCAAGCGGAGCTCGGACGGGTTGTTGTTGACGGATCCTGCATGGGCGTCGATTCGCACCGCCGCGCCGTTGCCATCGACTACTCGGGCCAGTCAGGCGCCCCAGGATTGTTTGTAAATGGAGAAACAAGTCGCAACGGAAGAATTTGGCGGTTGAACACTCCCGAGTTCAACAAAGTGGAATCCGATGGGAATCGTATCACCATTACCTCTCCGACCGGCAGCTCGCTTGTGGTGACTCTTCTGGAACCCGCAGCGCCTGTCTTTCGAACCGGTGTCATGGAGCGCAGCTCAGGCGATACCAATCTTGGCGTTCCCTACCACGGCGTGACCTATCTCTCGAACAAGTGGATCGAAACGGATGTTCAAGGCAGGGTCTTCGCCGTGATGACTCTCCAAAAGGGCAAGGCCCCGGCAATCGAGTCCACTCGCCATCTCCACGGCATCGAGGCGCGCATCGGAGGGCAACCAGCAGCCATGGATTTCGATTCGGGCCAAGTGGTCATAGGAGACGATGCAACCAAACTGAATCTTGCAAACCGTCAAAATCCCCTGCGTGTCGCAGAGCTTAGCGCCTCTCCGGTGGAAGGGGGCGGTATTCGCCTGTCTTGGCCGGTTGAACAACTCGGCGCGGAACGCGTTGAAATCCGCAGGCGCCCGAAGGAGGAATCCGTATCGGTGACACTCAAGACTGTTCCGCTTTCGGATGGCTTTTGCATCGACCACCCTGGCGAGGGGATGGAATGGGTCTATGAAATCGCCGCAGTGAACGAGCAAGGGCCTTCCGCGACCACCGCCAGCAATCCGGTTCGGGCGTGGCCACCCGATCTGAAGTATTTCGTCGAGGATTTTGCAACTGCGGGAGAAAGTCCCAACCAACTGGGAGAATGGACGCTGAAAAGCTCCGGCCAACGGGTGCCGGGGAGGACAAGTGAACCAGGCTCGCCGACGCGTGCCGCCATTACCAACGGGACTCTGTCCACGGGAGTCCAACCGATCCAGACCCGCCACGACTGGACCTGTGAGTGGAAAGGCGACCTTTCCTCTCCCGCCGCGTGCTTCGAAATCGACATACTCAGCAACGCTGCCATTGGAATCTCACCCCTTCTGAGATTGGCTGACGGCCAGTGGTTGCTGGGTTCGAACGCGTGGTTTCAATCCAAAAATTCCTGGCGCACATTTTCGGCTTCCTTCGAAGGCATGAAGTGGACCGATGTGGATATCGAAACGGGAGCCTCCTCGGGAAACCCCCGCACAATTGAGCCACAAAAGCTTCGCGAAGTGACCGGAGTCGGGTTCCGGATTGCGCATCCGATCAACAACCGTTCGGCAAAAATCGACCAGTTTGCTGTTCGCGCACAACCCGCACCATCGCCATCAAAATGAAGTTTGCCCCTGATGCAGGCTGTCGACCACGCGATCGGGACGCGTTGTTTTGCGTTCCTTTTTGATTCCAACCCATTCCGGCAGGATATCACTCTGGGCTTGGTAGAGGTCGTCCAAGACAGCATCGGCTGCGGCAATGGAGTTCACAATCGGATCAACCGCCAAAGCCCTCAACAGAAGATTGCGGTCCTTGCGCACATAGGCCTCCACAGTGAGTTCGTGGGTGTCGAGGATCCTCATCTGAAGTGAACGCAGCCCCAAGGGAAAATCCCCGACCGGCAGCGGGTGGGCACCCGTGTGGTCGCACACGCACTCCAACTCCAGAAGGGCGTCGTGAGGCAAGTTGGGCACCACGCCCCGGTTGGGAACATTGACGAACAAATGCCGCCCACTGCCTGTCCACAAGGCTTCGACGAGTTCGGTGGCATGGTCCGAGCCGGTGTGTTCCAGAAAATCCGCAACCGGCTTTCCTTGATCCACCATAGCCCGGACATCGTCCCACATGGCCTCGGTGTGTATCTGCCTCTTATCGGCCTCGAAAAGGCTCAACGGAGGCACGATTTCATCATCCACATGGGCTCCCCAGCCTTGAAAGTAGGGCAGGTATTCCTTGGTGTGGGCGGTGCACACGGGGACCGCGCCAAAAACATCGGCCAAATGGGCCGAGATTTTTTTGTTGAACAAGGATTTGGCATCATCCGCCGGGTTTTCGCCCTCCCCCAGTGTCCGCAGGCTTTCCACAATCCGGGGCAGGACATCCCGGCCGCGGTATTCGGCGGAAAGGCAGAAGGTGAAGTGGTTCACACCGGCGATCCGCATGGAAAAGCGATTCTCGTCGGCTGGATCAAGGCCGATGGCCCGCATGAAATTGCGGTGGAGATGCGGGAGGTGAAGGCTGTCGCAAAGAGCGAGATTCCGGGTGCAGGTGTGCTTTTGCAGAAACATCCCGATGACCGCACTGGGATTGATGTAATTGATCAGCCACGCTCGGGGACAGACCTTGGAGACAGCATCGGCGATCTCCTCGATTTTTGGCAATTCCCGCAACGCCCGGAAAACCCCGCCAGGGCCAATCGTGTCACCGGAGCACATGCGGATGCCATGCTTGGCGCTGATCGCACAATCGATTCCGCGAAAATGCGCATTGCGATCGGAAAAGCTGAGGATCACGAAGTCCGCCCCCGGAAGAACATCGCGAAAATCGGTGGAGGCGCTGATTTCAAAAGAAGCACCGCTTGCGGCTTTGGACTTCTCCGCCAGCCCCCGCATCAAACGCAAATGCTCAGGATCTGTGTCCACCAAAGCCAAGTGTCCGTTTTGAAGGGCCTGCAGGCGGTTCATCGACCAGATGAGCTTGCGGCCGAAAAACAAACTCCCGGCGCCGATGATGGCGATCTTGGGGCCTTGATTCGAAGGACTCACTGATCACATCCTCCGGAGAAACGGATTTTCGAGGCAGGGTCCGCATCGACGGCTGGATGCCCCGGTTCGCTGGCCGCGAGGTTTTTTCCCTCAACGGACATTTCCACATCCCGGGCCCACAGCACATGGTAGGCGACGCGCTTGCGCCCGCTGCGGATTTCCTCGGCACTATCCTTCCAAAAGCTGGAGATCTCTTGATTGTTGGATTCGAACATGCGCCACGGTCCGACAGGATAGGTCGGCCAACGGAGTCGAAGCCCCTCCACCTCGATATCACGCGCATGCTGGAGGACAAATGCCGCGTTGGCGGCGCGGGCATCCGCATAGTCTTCGCCGGGAATGAAGCCGGTGCTTCCTGCATTGCGGAATGGCGTCGCGTCATCCAAAACGGGGAATCGGAGCCTGACATCGGAAAAACGAATCCCCTCGATCGGCTGTTCCGGCTTTCCAATGATATTGATGCGCCCGTCGGTGGTGAGATCGAGGCCCGTGAAGGAAATGTCACGGATCACACTCGGTCGGGTGAGTGGACGGTCTTTGCCATAATCGGGGTGCACCGGAGGAAGGAGATCCTTGAAAACATTCGGACGATCCAACTGGATGAGCTCGATCGTGCGTGTCGCAGGCCATCCTCCATCCGTGGCTCCGACGATATTTTGGAAGCGCACGCGTTCGATGGTGCAGCCCTCCACGGCCCGCAGATCGGCGATGCGCGTGCATCGGGGGATCACCAGATTGGATACGACAATATCCCGGAAATCCTCGCGCGACTCGTAGCCGATTCGCACGCCCACGCAGGAGGTGCGGAGAATGCAATCGCTGATGGCGATCCGCTCGCAAGAGCGGCTGTATTCACTGGTCTTGAGCGCGATCGCATCGTCAGCCGTTGAAATATCGCACCCGTGAATGATCACATCCTGGCAACCGGTGAGGTCGATGCCGTCGGCATTTGGTCCGAAGTGGGTATTCCGGATCGTAATGCCTTCGATGCGCAAGTGGTCACAGTCGTGTCCGTGAAGCGTCCATCCGGGGGAATCCTCCAACCGGATGCGCTCCACCAGAACCTCGCGGCAACGCACGATCTCCACCATGGGGCTCGGACGCTCGCATTTCCGCGGCAGATAGAACGACCATTCGTTTTTTCGCTCGGGTTCCCAAAACGCAAATCCATTTCCGCGAATCGTTCCCGCACCCGTCAAAGCGATGCGCTCGCAGTCCTCGGCAAGCACAAGATGCCACGGAGTGATGTCGTCGTGGTGTCCCCAGACGCGTGGCAAATAGTGTTTCAGGTCGGGCGATCCCAGAATCACCGCCCCCTCGTCCAAGTGCAGGGTGATGCCACTCCGGAGCTGGATCGTTCCGGTCAGAAAGGTGCCGCGCGGAACAACCACTCTTCCCCCGCCGGCGGCGGCTTGGCGGTCGATCGCTTGTTGAATGGCGGATGTATTGAGGGTTTGGGCGTCGGGAACGGCGCCATGGTCGAGGATTGAGATGTCGTTCATTGGGAATTCTGAGCTTCGGGGTATTTGCAAAGGCCGCGCAGGCGTCCTTCAAAAGTGGCTGGAAGGGCAACTCCAAACGGCCTTTTCCAGATGGTTCCATCCGCGGCGGCCAGATCGAGTGTGCCGGGCGCAGCAAGGCGAGTGGCTGCATCACCGGTTCGGACGGCTTGGATGGAAACAAGGATGTTCAGCGAAGGACCTTCGAAACGGGCCTTCAAAAACGGCCGCCCGGGATAGGCGCGTCTTTGACCATTGGCAAAGGTTCTCTGGCTGTCCGGCATTTTTTGCAGGTCGATTTCCACAGGCCGGTCGAGCAGGAAGGTAGCGGTTAAGAGAGAGCCATCGGGTGCGGTAAGAGTGAAATGGTCACCCTGCACCGAAACCCTCATCTCCGGCGAGAATGTGAGGCACCAGTTCCAAAAGCGGTCTGTGCGATGGTCGTCCACAATGTCCAAAACGGCCATCTGGGCATCCGCCTTCGGATTCAGGGCCACATACCGCTCGCTGTAGGCAACATGAACGGGACGCAAATCCATGCCAAAAACCCAATCCGAGGCATGCAGGACAAAACCACAGTGCTTTCCCGTTTTTGAGGAATGATCGGAGGGCACCAACCGGCTTTGCCATTCCGCGTCTCCACGCGCCTGTCCCCCGCCAAGAATCCAATCCCAACCGAGCGCGGAAAACCGGATCGAGCCGGCATCCTCTTGCCGGTGGCCACCGGGGCGGTATCCGCACGCATACGATCCGGCAACGGCGTCATGGGCGTCTTGAAAGCGGTTGCGGGCGATCCATAGCCCGTGCAACGGGTCGAAAACCGATCGGCGTGGTCCTTGATCCCCTCCATCGCAAACCCCGTAAAAAACAAGATGAAAGAAAAGCGCGCACGAAAACTCATCAACCTCGCCGTCGGTCCTCAGATGACCGGCCAGCCGATCCCAAAAGTCCCTCAGCGGTCGGCGCTCCGCACCGGGGGCCAGAGCAATGGCAAGGAGCGGGGCGCTGCCTTGAAGAAATCCCAGTCCCGCATCGTTCCACGAGAGGGTGCGACCGGAGCCGGTGCGGACCCCGGTTTCATCCGAGAGGCAGGGTCCTTCGACGGAAGCGCAGAAAATGAGCGAGGCCATTCGCTCCAGGCCGGGAGTGGATTTGAGAATGCTCGATCCGTTGCGCAGTTGCCAAAGATGAACCGCCGGCAGCAGGTTGGCACAGGTGTAGCCCATGTAGCCCAAGCCCTCGTGGTAGGCGCCGCCAGGGCCAAAGTGGCCCAGAAAGGGCGTCAGCCGCTCCCATGTCCATTGCTCGATTTCCGCCGCCGTGCGACCCGCCGCACCTCCCCCGTCGACTTCCAAACACTGGCGGGCGCAGGAAAGACAATAAAGGGCCGAGTGGGTCACGGCCCACCAGTTGTTGGCGACCGAATGAGGGTTTCCCGGGCTGGTCTGAAATAAAGACCCCGTCAGACCATCGATCGCGGAAGCCAGTTTTGCGCGTTGGGCCTCGTTCAGATCGTCCAGCGTGGAATCTACGAGACATGCCCCGGCGAGGGCGATGTGGGCTTTGCCCAAGTCCTCCAAATTGCGGGCTGATTCCGCCAGCAGACACCACTCCTCAACCGCCTTTGCGGCGTTGTCCGGGTCACCCCCCAGCAAAGACCGCAGTGCCTCACGCAAAACCGCGTCCGGTGTGCCATCCTCGGAGCTGCGGAAAACGCGTTCCCCCAAGGGTCGAATCCAATCCTGACGCGCTTGCCACGCCTCGCGCAGCTGCAGGCGAAGGTCGGAATCCAGCCAGAGACGATTGATCATGAATGCCGAATCATGAGAGGCCGATGATGGAAAACCAACCCGTATTCACGCCTCGCCGGGGAGCCAAATTGCGTCCCGCAGGCCGCGAAGGCGGACGCAAAAATGGGCATTGGCGTGGCGTTTCCATGGCTTGGCCAGAAATGGCCGGCGTTTACCCTTGTCCGCATGCGACGCATTCTTTTTTTCATCTGTGCCCTGCTTTCATCGGCGATTGCCGAGGATGTTGACGTGCAAGTGGACATTCCCGGAGTCCGTTCCGGCGGGAAATTCCGTGCGTCGAACATCACCCGCGATGAGAACAAGGTTGTTCAGGCCGCCTTTGACGGAACGCTTGAGGATTTGATCCCTTTGAGAAACGGGGGATTTTTAATTGCGGGGACTGATTCAGCCCGTCGGCCTTTCGTTGCCCGGTTGTCGAGGGACGCACGCACTTTGGAACAACGCCTGGAACTGCCGCCAGAGTTTTTGGATGCCGTTTGCATTGCGGAGGGACCGGATGAATCCATCGCTGTAACCGGACGGGATCACAATGAGGGAATTCGCGTCGGGTTGATCTCACCAGGCCTCGAGAAGCTGCAGTGGTCGCGCACGGTTACTGGAGACCGCCCGGCAAGCGTTGCCGTGGCACCCGATGGTTCGCTGGTGGTTTGTCCGGAACAAAAGCCTTTCGTCTCCCGGATCGCAGCCGACGGCTCCGGACTGATTCCTTTTGGACAAAACGAGACCTTCCGCACCGACGGGGCGAATGCCGATATTTACAAGGCGTGGTGGGAGGATTGCGGCTTCGCAAAAGCGGGGCACAGCAGTCCGCGCTACCACGCTGGTGGATGCGCCGGAGTGGTTGCCTTGCCCGACGGGGAGTTTGTGCTTTTCACGACCAATTTCCTCAAGCATCCGGGAGGACTTCCCGATTTCGACCCGATGCTTCTGCGTTTCAACTCCCAGGGAAAAATCATCTGGTGCACCAATCTCTTGGATGGCTTGCCTGCGGAATCCGACCACAAGCAACCCCACATGGTTCTCGATCCCGGCACCGGAGACCTCCTGCTCACCGCCATCCAGCACGGCCATTTCCACCACAACCTCATCGCATCACCCGGGGCATTCCTCACCCCGCACGAATGGCTCACGGGGGATATCATGATCGGTTGGATTGCGCGGGTCGATCCCGCCACCGGACGGCCCAAAGCAGCCACCTTCTACTTTCCCGAATTGTCCGGACAACTCGTCGGGGGCAAAAAACGCGCCAACTCGCTTTTTCCTGCAAAGCCGGCCTTGGATGCAGAGGGGAATTTTTATGTCACCGGCAAATCGGCCTGGAAACTTCCCACGACGCTTCACGCATTCCAAACGGAGCCGCTGGGTGGCAGCGGGTTTCTCTCGGTCTTCAATCCCGATCTCACCCGGCTTCTCCACTCGAGCCTCATCACCGCAAAGGGATTCACCATGGCTGGCAAGGCTGTAGCCATCGCTTCCGGCGGGCCTGTGGTTCTGGGATCCTACGAGACCGATAAACCTGCGGAAGCTGACTTTGTGTCCTCCAACGCGGACGCCACGAATTTCCTTCTGGAAAAGCCAGCCGCTCCGAAAGGCGGATTTTTCGGGATTTATCCGTCCGGAAACTGGTTTGAATAACGAAATCCTGATCATGACCCAACCGACACCCGCCCAACGCCGCTACCTCGACCTCCAATTCGGAATGATGCTTCATTTCGGCATCAACACCTATTATGATAAGGAATGGAGCGACGGCACGCTCGACGCCGCCCGCTTCGATCCGCAGCAACTGGACACCGATTCCTGGTGTGAATCGGCCGCCGCAGCCGGGATGAAACTGGTCGTTCTCACCACGAAGCATCATGACGGTTTTTGCCTATGGCCGACGAGGCACTCCTCCTATGGCGTCATGTCCTCGCCCTGCCGGAGGGATGTTCTTGGAGAGTTGGCGGAAAGTTGCCGCAAGTTCGGACTCCGGCTTTCGGTCTATTACTCGCTTTGGGACCGGAGACACGACACCGGCGACGATGCCGCCTACGCCGATTTCATGTTCCGCCAACTGGAGGAGTTGTTCACGAACTACGGCGACATCGCGATGCTCTGGCTCGACGGCGTCTGGTTCAAACTCACCGAACGCGCTCCCAGCCTGCACGAAATGGAAAACATCCATCTCCTCTTTCCGGGCGCCAAGCCGGAGGCGTTTGTCGAGGCGTGGAACTCGATCGGTCGCCGCCGCTGGCACTTCGACCAACTCTACGCACAGGTCAAATCGTGGCAGCCCGATTGCCTTGTGATGAACAACACGACAACCGAGTTTCCGGGATTGCCGTTGTTTCCCGTCGATGCACGGTGCGGAGAAAAGGCGACCGCTCTGGGTGGCGACCGGAAGGTTTGGACCTTTGATGGGCGCGATGTCTATCTGCCCCTGCAAATCGAAACGACCCTCTCGCAATGGGGCCCGCCTGGTCCGTTCGCCAATGGAGGTTGGTTCTGGCACGAGGGCGACCATTCCTGCGCAACGCCTGCCCAAATCACGGAATGGAAGGAAAAGGCGGCACACCTCGATGCGGTTCTTCTTCTGAATTCCGGCGTCATGGCCAACGGACGCTTGCGTCCCGAGGAATCCGCCCTCCATCGCTTGATCGGAGATGCGAGCATCGGCGTATAATGGACAACCTCAAGCATTCCATACCACGGCTTTGGGAGGATCCGGCGGTTCTTGGGATCAACAAACTTCCAGCCTGCTCGACTTTTGAGGAACGCGCGGCGGCGGCTCCCCATGGAATAAATCCTTGGGTTTCGAATCTGGATGGTGAGTGGCAGTTTCTCGCATTCGACTCTGTGGACGAGGCATGGCATGTCGCCTCGGGAGGGAAATCCATCTCAGAGTGGAAGCGAATTGAGGTGCCGGGACATCCCGAGTTCCAAGGCTTCGGATCGCCCCACTACACCAACATTCAAATGCCGTTCCCCTGCCAACCTCCGAGGGTGCCTGAGTGCAATCCCACCGGACTCTACCGCCGGTCTTTCGAGGTTCCGGCAGAGTGGTCGGGATTGCGAACACGTCTTCGTTTTGGAAGCGCGGAGTCGTTTCTTGCGGTATGGATCAACGGGCGTTTTCTCGGCCTCAGCAAGGGATCAAGGACTCCTGCGGAATTCGACGCAAGCACGTTTGCCCAAGCTGGAGAAACTTTGGAGATCACAGCTTTGGTGGCGAAGTGGTGTGATGCCACGTTTATCGAGGATCAGGACATGTGGTGGCTTTCCGGATTGCCGCGCTCGGCGCATTTGATTGCCCACCGACCCCCGCACATTGCCGATCTCCGCGTCCATGCAAATCCTGCAACCGGACGGGTCTCGATCGAAGCGACTATTGATCACCCGCTCGATACCGAGGTGAAAGTTTCTGCCCGCCTCCAAGGGCCGGATGGTTCATTGAGCGAGCCACAGGAACTGGAACTGTCATCCAAGGAAACCGGACGCCAACGCGAGGAGTTTCTCGGATCATTCGATGTTGAAAAGCCAAAGCTTTGGTCCTCGGAGACCCCTTGGCTCTACCGCGTGGAGGTTTCCTTGCATGCCGCCGGGGAAACCTCGCTTGCAACAGTGCAGACAGGATTTCGCTCCGTCGAGGTCCGGGATGGATCGCTGCTGATCAACAGCCGCAGGGTTCGTCTCTTCGGGGTCAACCGTCACAGCTACAGCCCTGCAGGCGGACGGGCGCTCACCCGGGAGGAGATGCTTCAAGACATCCGGTTGATCAAAAAGTTTCATTTCAACGCGGTCCGCTGCTCGCACTACCCGCCGGACCCGCACTGGCTGGACCTCTGCGATGAGCATGGCCTGTATGTCATCGACGAGGCCGATGTCGAATCCCATGCCTTTTCCAGTTCGCTCTCGAACGATCCCCGCTATGCCACCGCATTTCTGGACCGCACCATGCGAATGGTTTCGCGCGATCGGAATCATCCCTCGGTCATTCTTTGGTCACTGGGCAACGAAAGCGGCTACGGGGCAAGCCACGACGCCGCCGCGGGCTGGGTGAGACATTCCGATCCGACCCGCCCGCTGCATTACGAGGGTGCGATTTCGCGGGCCGCGAACAACTCGGTTATGCACGGTTCTCCCGCCACCGACATTGTTTGCCCCATGTATCCCTCCATTGAGGATTTGCTGGCGATGGAGGAAATCCTCGACCGCAATCGCCAGGCCCATCCGAACATTCCGATTCAACAACGGATCGACGAATCGGAATCACAACTACCCTTCCGCTCGCACCCCACCTTCACCGCGCCGGCCGCCGATCCCATTCCTCCGGGCAACCGGCCGATCATACTCTGTGAATACAGCCATGCCATGGGGAACAGCAACGGCTCGCTGGCCGATTACTTCCGGATTTTCCGCACCTCCAAGCGTATTCAAGGCGGCTTCATCTGGGAGTGGTGCGACCACGGAATCCGGAAACCCGACGGATCATGGGCCTACGGGGGGGATTTCGGCGACACGCCACATGACGGGAATTTTTGTTGCGATGGGTTGGTCAGCCCGGATCGGGTTCCCCACCCCGCATTGGTCGAGCACCGGCACTTGGCGCAGCCCGTGTGGATCGACCATCGCTTCCGGCTTGAGAACCGACAGGATTTTTCGGGATTGGATTGGTTGAGTTGCGAGTGGGCGCTTCTGGTCAACGGCATCGCCCGCGAATCCGGCTCTTTACCACTCCCGGAACTCCCACCGGGTGAATCCATCGTTCTTGATCGTCCGAACCTCGAGATCCCCCGCAACTCTGAATCGGGCCTGCTCATCCGCTTTCATGCGGCCATTCCACGCGGATTTTGGACTCCAGGCGACCTGGTTGCCTCAAATTTTGTGCCTCTGGGAAAATCCAAGCCCAAAACAGCGCGGCGTCCTTCCTCTCGCCTTTCGAAATCCGAGCGCTCACTCCCCGGTCACTCCATCGAGAGCCCGGTTGGTCGTATTTCATTTTCCGCCGAAACCGGTCTGGTTTCGGTGGACACCTCAGGAAAGCCGATCGAAGGACCCTTTCCGTCCCTGTGGCGGGCAGCGACAGACAATGATGGAATCAAACTCTGGACCGGGCAGGCCGGCAAACCACTTGGGCGCTGGCTTTCCTTGGGCCTGCACAACCTGAAGCGCCAATTGCGTTCGGCCGAGGTGCAAACGACAGGCTCCAATCCTCTCTGGATTTCCGTGTTCAATCTCTCGGGACGCGAGCGCTGGGACGATGCGGAAATGGAAACGCGGATCGAGGTCCTCGGGCGGGATCTTTTTCTGCTCAGCCATCGCCTCACCCTTCATGCGAACGATCTTGCCGACCTCCCACGGGCGGGCTGCCGTTGGACTTTGCCTGCCGAATTCGATGTCGTCCGCTACTTCGGTCGGGGACCACACGAGAACTACCCCGACCGACTCACATCCGCCCACCCTGGCATTTATCCGATCGATCCGATGACCCCCTGCCCATACATCATGCCGCAGGAATACGGGCTGCGTTGCGGGGTGCGCTGGCTTGAACTGGCCTCGAAGCAGTGTCGGATTCGCCTCGAAGCTGGGGAGGAGTTGGCATTATCCATCGGTCGGCACTCTCCGGAATCCCTTTTTGCGGCAACGCATCCGCACGAGATCGTGCCACTGGATCACCTTGTCCTCTCGTTGGATGCGGCCCATCGAGGTGTCGGCACCGGAAGTTGCGGACCGGACACCCGCGAGGAGTATCGCCTGAATCAACGGGAGTTTCTTTGGAGCTACAGCCTTCAGTTTTCAAAACCCTAATGAACCACCTCATCACCGACCACGGCGCAGTGCCTTCCCGCACCGTAAACAATGCGAACGCAATTCAATCTGCCATCGACGCGGCGTCCGCCCAAGGCGGCGGCACGGTGGTGGTGCCGGCAGGCCAGAGCTTCATGACGGGTTCCGTCGTTCTCAAATCGCGCGTGCGCTTGCATCTCGAGCACGGCGCAACCCTTCTCGCCTCGCCGGATATTGCCGACTATGTCAACTACGAGCATCTCGAGCTTTTCCGGAAATCCGACTTCTGCAGGTTCTGGATTTTTGCCCACGAGGCGGCGGATGTCACAATCGACGGAACCGGCACGCTGGACGGGAACTCGGAGGCCTTCATCACGGAACGCCTTGAGACCCACACCAAAGCCAGAAACCCGCGCGCCCAGTCGGTTGTTTTTCTGGGATGCCAGGATGTCGTGATGCGCGATATCCGGATTGTGAACGCTCCCTCATGGGCGGTGCGACCGGCCGGCTGCGACCGTGTTTTGATTGAGGGAATCACGATTCTGAACGACCTCGGACTGGTCAATTCGGATGGAATCGACATCGATTGCTCCCGCTCGGTCCGCGTGGCAAACTGCCACATCGAATCGGGAGACGACGCGGTCTCGGTGAAAGGACGGAGGGAAATCGCCGCGCGCTACGGAGCCTGCGAAGACATCGTGATCACGGGCTGCACTTTGGAGTCGCATTGTTGCGCCTTCCGCCTCGGTTGCGAATCCTTCGTGGATTTCCGGCGTATTGTTTTTTCGAATTCGACCATCCGCCGTTCCCACCGCGGCATTGCGATCGATTGCCGGGACGAGGCGGTGATCGAAGACATCCTGATTTCAAACATTGCCGTTGAGACAATGCACAGCCCGCGCATCTGGTGGCACGAAGGGGAGCCAATCTGGATTTGCCAAGTTCCCTATGTGCCCGGCCACTACGGGGATGACAGCCGGGTCGCCCGGTTGCGCAACATTGTCTTTCGCGACATCGCCATTTCCTCCGAGCAGGGCATCCACATTCAAGGAGCGGACGGTGAAGCCCATCCCTCGGACATTCTTTTTGAAAATGTCTCCCTGCACCTGCGGAAACGAACGGCCCATCCCGTGGGATTCGCCGACCCCCGCCCGAACAGGCCGGGTTTCATCGTGGCCGGAAACACGGGTGTCGAAGAAGAGACGCCTTGGGGTTCCCTCTTCCGGCATCCGGTGTCCGCCTGGCTGCTCGACCGCACCAACGATATCACCCTGCGAAATTGCCGCGTTGTCTGGGCCGAGGGCATGCCTTCCGCCTACGCCCACGCACTGGAGGCCCACGATTCGCCGGGCCTTGTTCTTCAAAACTTCCAAGGCGAGGCTGCACATCCGGGAATGCCAGCGATCTCGATAAACGGCCCCGCTCCCGTGGTGGTCTGATTTTTCATTCTATGCCCTGCATTCTTCCCGAACCCCGCCGGATAACTTTCAAAGAAGGAAACTGGCGCAAGAGTCATCTCAGCCACTTTTCGCGAGATGTGCGCATTGGCATTCATGCCCCAGTGGGATGGCGGGGGCCGGTCTCCTGGTTGCAAAAGGGCTTGGAGCACGAGCAAATGTTCCGCGTGGAGGATGTGAGCCCGGAAGAGGCTGATATTGTCTTTGAAAAGCGCCTTCCCTCGGGATCGCTGTCAGGTCCGAAAGATGACTTGCTCATGCTGGGATTCCAAAACGAGGCGTATCGCATCGAAGTCACACCGGACCGCATTTTGATCGCCGCCGCATCCGCGCACGGCGCATCCCGGGCGGTTGCCAGCCTGCGGCAAATGCTTTCCGGGCAGCGGGCGCGCTTGGAGTTGCCCTGCTTCGTGCTGGAGGATGAACCCTCGTTTGCATGGCGCGGCATGCACTTCGATTGCAGCCGACATTTTTGGTGTGTGGACGATGTCTTGCGCTTCATCGATCTGGCTGCCTTGCACAAATTCAATGTGTTCCATTGGCACCTCACCGACGACCAGGGCTGGCGGCTTCCCGTTGAGGGCTATCCGCGCCTGAGCGACTGCGCCGCGTGGCGTGACGGGACGATGGTTGGCCATGATTGCGACCGTGCGACAAATCCCCAGGATGGCATCCGGCACGGTGGTTTCTACTCTCACGAAGACATCCGCCGCGTGGTGGCGCATGCGGAAGCAAGGGGCATGCATGTGTTGCCCGAGATCGATGTGCCCGGCCATGTTCAGGCCCTGCTCACGGCCTATCCGGAGTTTGGCAACACCGGCCTGGCCCCCGGAGTGCGGACCTGCTGGGGCATCAGCCCGCACACGCTGAATCTGGAGCCGCAGACATTTGAGTTTCTGGAGCGGGTGGTGGACACCTTGGCCGAGCTCTTTCCGTTTCCCCTTGTCCACCTCGGCGGCGATGAGGCCAAAACCGGCGAATGGATGGAATCCCCGCGCATCCCGGAACGAATGGCCGAGCTCGGCATTCCCGATGTTTTGGGCATTCAACCGTTCTTCACGCAGCGCTTGGTGGAAATGCTCGCCCACCACGGCCGACGGATGGTCGGCTGGGACGAGATTATCGAAGGCAAGGCGCCGGATGCCTCGGCAGTTGTCATGTATTGGCGGGATAGTGAAAAAAACGACCACGCTTTGGACCGCAAAGCCCTTGAATGCAGGAACGGGCTTGTTCTGGCGAATTGGTCGAAGACCTACTTCGACCTTTACCAAGAGGCCGGCCCGGGGCGCGATTTCGAGCCACTGGCGATCTGCGGATGCCTGACACTCGAGGATGTCTATCGCTGGAATCCCCTCGCCCGCTATCCGGAGGCGCTGGCAACCGGTGTGTGGGGAGCGCAAGCACAGGTCTGGACCGAATACATTCCGAACAGGCCGCACTTGGACTACATGGTCTATCCACGGGCTTGCGCCCTGTCCCAAGTCCTCTGGCGCGGCGCGGATCGCGAGGATTTTCCGCATTTTTTGAGCCGCTTGGAACGGCATCTTCCCCTGCTCGACCGTCTCGGCGTGGCCTACCGGCCTTCATTTCCACCCCCTCCGGACAACACTTCCCAACCATGATGAAACTTCTCTTTCAAGGCGACAGCATCACCGACTGCGGTCGCGACAAATCCTCGGATTTCGAACCGGACCGCTCTCCCGGCGCGCACCTCGGAGCCGGCTATCCGCTTTTAATTGCGTCCAGACTATTGGCCGACCAACCATTCGGCAGCCTTTCAGTAGCGAATCTCGGCGTCGGCGGCAACCGGATCGTCGATCTCGCGGCGCGCGCCCAAGAGCATGTGTGGAACCTCCAGCCCACCCATCTTTCCATTCTGATCGGGGTGAACGACACCTGGCACACATTCAAAAGATGCGCAGGGGTTGATTTGGCGCGTTTCGAACGGGTTTATCGAAACCTTCTCATCGACACACAGCACCGTGTTGAAGGGGTCCGATTTATCCTTTGCGAACCTTTCGTTCTGCCTTGTGGAGTGGTAACTCCCGATTGGACCGGGGATATCGACCAACGCCGTGCGATCGTGCAGAACCTAGCGACCGAGTTCGACGCCGTTTTCGTGGCTTTTCAATCCGTCTTTCACGCGGCACTGGATCGTGCGCCCGCTGAATTCTGGGCTCCCGACGGCGTGCATCCCTCACCCGCCGGACACCGTCTCATGGCCGATGAATGGATGCGCCAAGTCTCCCTGCCATGAAAACATTCTCGATTATCGATTTCGGCGCAGTGGCGGATGGATTGACGAATGACGCGGGCGCGATCCAACGGGCCATCGACTCCGCGCACGCCTCGGGAGGCGGAAGGGTCTTGGTGCCGGCGAACACCACGGTGATGGCCGGATCGTTTGAACTCCGCTCGGGCATCGACTTCCACATCGCCGAGGGGGCCGTTCTGCGCAGCGCCACGCGCATCGAAGACTTTCCGGGACTAGTCTTCGGTTCCGGCGAAGAAGCCGACAAGCGATTCTGGATCGGGGCGAAACACGGCCACGACATCACGCTTTCTGGAACGGGAACCATTGACGGGCAGTGCCGTGCGTTCGCGCTCGGCGAGGAGGAACATATTTTCCGACCCACCCTTCCCTGGCGTCCAGCCATGACCTGTTTCGAGGACATCAAGCGCATCACCGTGCGGGACCTCACACTCCGCGACTCGGCCAATTGGACCCTGCACTTCACCGGTTGCCGCGATGTTCACGCTCATGATTTGCGCATTTTCAACAATCTGAAATTTCCGAATGCGGACGGCATTGATCCCGACCACTGCCAGCGTGTGCGGATCGAGCGCTGCCATATCGTGGCGGCGGACGACTGCATCGTTTTAAAAAACACCGCCCCCTACTCCCAATACGGCCCCTGCGAGGATGTGGAGGTTTCCGACTGCCGTCTCGAGAGTGTCTCTTCGGCTTTTAAAATCGGCTCGGAATCGCATGGCGACTTTCGCCGAATCGTCGTGCGCGATTGCGTGGTGGAGCGCAGCAACAGGGGCCTGGCCATCCAACTCCGTGACACCGGAACGGTTGAGGATGTTGTTTTCCGCAACATCAAAATCTTCACCCGCCGTTTTGCGCCGGTCTTCTGGGGGGCGGGAGAGCCGATCTATGTGACTGCAGTCCCCCGCACCCATGAGACGCTTGGGAAGACCATCCGGGACATTCGCTTTGAAAATGTAACCTGCGATTCCGAGAACGGCGTCTTTTTGTATTCCCATCCGGCCGGGCGCATTTCCGGGCTCGTTTTTGAAAATGTCACCCTGACGCTCCGCGAATCCGCGCGGTGGCAAGACGGCCTTGTGGATATACGCCCCTGCCCGGGCGATTTGGTGCCGGAGGGTTGCGAAGCCTATGGCGAGCAGACGCCATGGGGGCGCCCGGCGCGGCATCCTGTTCAGCGGGTTTTCCTCCAAGGTGTCGACTCCTCTTCGGTTGCAGGACTTTCGCTTTTGCAAGGACCCGATAGCGATACCGAACCAGACACTCCATGATCGTTACCGCAAAGTCCTCCATTCCGACTCTCTGGCAATGGATCGTTGCGTGCACATGGGGTGCTTTGCGGTTCAAGTTCATGGTGATGGGGGCGGTCTTTGTCTTCTCGCTTCAGAAGTTCATCGAAAACCCCGCAGCGGTCACATTCATCCTGAGCCTGCCAACAATCCTGTCCTTGGTAATTGGGCCGGTTTGCCGGTTTCTCTCCGACCGGATTTGGACCCGATTCGGGCGACGCAAGCCGTTCGCCATCCCCTCCATGCTCGGGATCGGGGTTTCGTTCCTCTTGATGCCGATGGCCCCGAGTTTCTGGTGGCTCGTGGCGGCGTATTGCCTCTACCACATCGCCAACGATTTCGGGTCCGGGCCGACAGATATTTTGAAGCAAGAAATCGTGCCTCCGCCGCAGCGGGGCAGAGCATCGGCACTGGCTTCGTGGATCGGCAACCTCGCCAGCCTTGCCTTTTATGGATTGGCTTTGGGCCGATTCGAGGATGTCGACTTTTTTGCCGGATTTCCCGTGAGCGGAGAGCAGGCGATCTACTGGGGGATCGCGGCCATGGTTTTTTGTGCCGCGGCATTCGTCGTGCTTGGCGTCAAAGAGTCCCCTCAAGAGAGCCCGCTGCGAGGCCAGCGCTTGACCTTCAAAACCTTCGTTGGAGGGCTTTCCGACCGGAATCTCTGGCCGGTTTATCTTTTGATCGTCGGATGGACGGTTTCCGGAGCGGGGCTGGGAGCTCTGACAGCCCTCCTCTACAGCGAGCAATGGGGTTTCAGCAAACAGGAGATGGGAATCAACATCGCCGTGGGTGGCGTTCTTAACATCCTCTTCATTGCCCTGCTCGGCATCTTTGCGGACCGGTTGCCACGCATGCGCACCTTCAAAATCCTGTTGACCCTGTCGATCGTCATTGAGGCCGCTTTTTTTTGCTACTGCGAATTCGTCCTCCACGACAAAACGCCCACCCTTCCGGAAATCATCCTGTTTGGAGAAATCACATCGGTGATCGGCATCCTGCTCGGAATGGTCTATTTCCCGATGGTCTACGATTACATTCCCCGCAACGAGATGGGCACTTTCTCGGCGGGATCCTCGATCGTGGAAAAGATCATCGGCGTGGTGACACTCAACGGCGTCGGTCTTTTCGTCTCTCTTTACTCCCAGCTCTTCCTCCCACCCGCAGGCGACATGATACGGATCGGGTTTCCGCAACGGGTGACCGAGGCGGAGGCCCGGCAATGGCTGGCTGAATTGTCTCCGGCTGGTGTCTCCATCGCAGCCTGGCATTCCAATGGCGCGGCGCTCGACCACGGCCAAGCGTTGGAATTCCGGCGGGAGAGTGCCGAGTCGACTGCAGCGAACACGCGTCTCGCCGCCATCGATGCGCGATTGAAATCCCTCCGGGAAGAAGCCTCCGGCGAGGAGGAAATTCAGAGTCTTGAAACGGAGAAGAAAACCCTGCAAGAGCAAATCAAGTCCTCAGCGCGGGAATTCGCCTCCCTGCTGGCACCGGTCTACCTCCATGCAATTGCGGAGGGTCATCAAATCCAGGCCGTGCGGTCCGGGAACGCAATGGTGTTCGATATCCCCCTCGCCATGCGACCATCGAATGCCGATGTCGAGGCAGCCCTCCGATCGTTGCGGCGGGCTCATCCGGAGGTGGTCGATCTGCGCTTGGGGTCCTCCGAAAAGGGATTTTACCTGACCTGCGGGCTGACCGGAGACAACCCCGACTCACCGGTCGCCGTCTTCTCCCGTCTGGCAACTATTGCTCCACCTCCCCTTCAGCGCCTTTTGCCGGCATCGCTGCCAGCAGGGTCCGCCAAACTTTCCGCATTTGTGGAGATCGATGTGGCCACAGCCGGCGATCCTGTGAATCGCCACCCCTCGCCTGTCACCCGCCTCATCAATCGCATCTGGGCGTTCTTTGGCGAACCGCCCGCGCCGGATCGCAGGCTGGATGCGGTGGCGAGAGAAATACGGCAAGCCGGCGCCTGGCCCCATGTGCGCGGAACCGACATCTCAACTTCCGGCCACCATGCCCTGCGAATCACCGCGCTCCCGGATCGACATGGCATAGCTGCCCAAGATCCCGACCCTCAAATCTTCGCCCGCTGCGCGGAATTCCCGGGCATCGATCCCGCCCTTGCCGCAGCTCTTTACCAAAGGCTGGAGAGCGTCGGCCCCAACCACCGCATCACACCAGTCCAGCGCACCTTGGCCTCCGACTACGCGCCGCTGCGCTACGATTACCTGAGCGGTTATCTGTGGATGGTCTTCATGAGTTCCGTCGGACTCGCCATCTGCCTGGCCTTCACCCGCCGGGAGGAAAGAGGCCTGATTCGCAAACGCGGACTGGAGGAAAACGAACGCCAGTTGGAAGCCGAGGCCCAGGAATCGGAGCGGGAGCGGCAGGGGGCGCGGGATGCCCATGAATACTATGTTCCCGGCCATCTTCGCTGGAAAATCACCTTTCTCATCGTGTCTCTGGCAATCCTTGGCGCCGGTCTTTGGATGCTTGTTCCCAAGCTGGCGGTCGCCACTTCCGGTTCGCTCGTCCAAGCGCGGGTGGAGGCGATTACCTACCAAGATGGGAATGAGATGGTTTTCGAGTCGGCGACCGCCGTTCGCGAATTCCTCGCAGAGGGCAAAAAAGACGGCATTTTCCGTTTGAGGTGTGTGGCGGAAATGCCGGATGGATCGGTGGTGCGGTTCACACCCTCGAATGCCCAAACCCGGAAGCCTCTGGTGGACCTTGTGGACAAGGACGGACTGCCCTCAACGGTTATGGCATACCTTCTGCCTGGGACTCCAACCACAGCCATCCTTCCGTTCGAAATCGGCACGTGGTTCATGCCGGGGTTGGTCACATTTTTGGGTGCCACCGCCACGATTCTGGCAGCGCTTCTCCTCGGATCCGCGCGGCGCCCGATTGCGCTGCCTCTGTCGCAGTCCTGATCCCAAAGCCACGATCTTCCTGCGTAGCGGAATTTCGAAGAAATTTCGAAGCCCATTCGCTCTCTTTTCTCACCCCCACGCGACACCTTCCAGCGCAAGCCTACCGCCATCGAAAATCGTTCCGATTTCCGCTACGGGCTTCTTCGTAGCGGAATTTCGAAGAAATTTCGTTCGCCATACGCCTTCTTTTCCCAGCGCCACACGCCATCTTACAGGACCGCCTACCGCCATCGAAAATCGTTCCGATTTCCGCGACGCGGGATATGCGGATTTTCATTTGGCAGGTTTGCGTTTGTGCACTTGGCAGGCCAGGCGGGAGCCCTTCCGGAGCTTGACCATTCGGCCTAGATCGAGCGATGCGGTGGAGGATGAAATCCGATGCCGCGCGCACCATTCCGACACTTTTCCACTACGAGCCACCCACCTGCGTGAAGGAAACAACCCGCGAGGTGGATGTTCTTGTTTATGGGGGGACATCGGCTGGCGTCACGGCGGCGGTGCACCTGTGCCGGCAGGGGCGGAGCGTGGTGATTGCCAATCCTTCACGGGAAGTCGGCGGCTTGAGCACCTCGGGACTGGGTTTCACCGATGTCGGAAACAAGCATGCGATCGGCGGGTTGGCCGCCACATTCTATCAGGCGGTCGGCAAACACTACGGCATCGATTGGAAGGCCCAATTCGAACCCCATGTGGCCTCCAAAGTTTTCAAACAACTCCTCTCCAACGCCGGGGTGGAGGTGCTCCCGATGGAATTTCTTCTGGGTGTGGAATCCGAGGATGGTCGTCTCGTCTCGGCCACTTTTGAGTCCGGCCTGACGGTTCGTGCCCGCCAATTCATTGATGCCACCTACGAGGGCGATCTGGCTGCGATGGCTGGAGTCACGATGCATGTCGGCCGCGAATCCAATGCGGAATTCGGCGAAACGAGAAACGGTGTGCAGTGCGGCCCCCACCACCAGTTTTCGATGCCAGTCGACCCCTACGTTTTGCCGGGCGTTCCCTCGAGCGGACTTCTTCCTGGAATCGAACCCGGCCCGCTTCCCGCCACCGGCTCCGCTGACCACCGTGTTCAAGCCTACAACTTCCGCATGTGCATGACGGATTCGGCGTCGAACAGGAGACCGTTTCCCGTTCCCGCCACCTACGATCCCCTGCGCTACGAACTGCTGGCCCGCGTTCTCGAAAGTGGCTGGCCGGAGTTCTTCAAAAAATTCGACCGCATCCCGAACGGAAAAACCGACACCAACAATCACGGACCGGTCTCAAGCGATTTCATCGGGGGGAGCCACTTCTGGCCACGGGCCTCCCACGCGCAACGCGAGGCGCTTTTCCAGGCCCATGTGGACTGGCAGGCCGGTCTTTACCATTTTCTCAACACCAGTCCTCGAATCCCGAAGGAACTGCGCGAGGCATTCGCGGCGTGGGGCCTCGCGGCGGATGAATTCCCGGAAACCGGTGGCTGGCCCCACCAACTCTACATCCGCGAGGGACGGCGGATGCGCGGCGCCTTCGTGATGACCGAAAACCACTGCACCAATTCCCATCCTGTGGACGATCCCGCCGGACTAGGTGCCTACCAGATGGACTCCCACAACTGCCGCCGTTTCGCGAGGGATGGGCGGGTTTTCAATGAAGGCGATGTGCAGGCCCGCCTGGAGGGGCCGTATGGCATCTCCTATCGGGCTTTGGTTCCCCGGAAAGGAGAGTGTTCCAATTTACTGGTGCCCTGCGCCCTCTCGGCCACGCATATCGCCTTTGGATCGCTGCGTATGGAGCCGGTCTTCATGGTTCTTGGTCAAAGTTGCGCCATTGCCGCCGATCTCTTGTTGGAAAGCCAGACGCCCGCCTGCGAACTCCCCTACGCCGATCTGCGGCCCGCGCTTCTCGAGGCCGGACAAATCCTCCACACCGAGCATCGCGTGAAAAGTTTCCAATTCGGAGAGTAGTTTTCCAGCGCCCGCCTCCCGCCGTCGAAAATCGTTCCGATTTCCGCTACACGCCTTCTTCCATAGCGGAATTTCGAAGAAATTTCGGGGGACTATGATCTCCGCTCGCGAGTGGGCCCCGGGGGCTTCACGCTGCGGCGGTAGTCGCTGGGTGACATTCCGACATCACGGGCGAAGATGGAACTGAGCATTTTGGCATCTGTAAATCCGGCCGCCTCGGCGACTTCGGGCATCAGCAGAGATGTCTGGGCGAGCAACCGTTTGGCGATGCCGACACGCACTCTCAGAATCTCCTGCTTGGGACTGAGCCCGAGAATACTGTTGAAACGACGCTCGAGATAGCGGCGCGAAGCCCCACTAGCCTTCACCACATCGCCGACACTGATTGGTTTAACCGCGTTCGTGGCGATAAACCGCATTGCACGCGCGATTGTGGGGTCTTGAATGGCAACAATATCCGTCGAGCGGCGAGTCACGATTCCCGAAGGGGCCAAGCGCACCGTGGCAAACTCGGGAGTTTTTCCTTCCAGAAGCAAATCCACCATCGCCGCCGCCTCAAATCCCAATTGCCGCAGCGGAAAGGACACGCTGGAGATCGGCGTGGGTGAGAACTCGCACTCGATCTCGTCGTTGTCGCAGCCCAAAACCGCAATTTCGTCGGGCACCAGGATATTCAGCCTCCGGCATTCGTTCAGCACGCGTCGGGCTTGGTCGTCCCCGTGGGCAAAAACCGCACAGGGCCGAGGCAAGGATTGCAACCACTCACCGATTTCGGGTAGCGGATCCATCGAATCACGCGGCCATTTGCCATGACCGAAATTCAGGCTGAAACACTCGTAACCCGCGGTCCGCACCACCTCTTCGAACCCGTGATGACGCAACTTGGAAAACGCAAAATCATCGCACCCCGAATACGCGAAATTCGTGAATTTTTTTTGAATAAAATACTCCGCCGCCATGCGACCGGCCGCCACATTGTCCGGAAGGACACGCGCCGTGCCGATCCCCTGCTTTTTTTCCGAGACATTCACTACGGGAATGTTCCGCCGCATCATATTCCGAACAAATGCTTCGTCCGCAAACATTCCCAGCGCAGCACACGCTTTGGCCTCAACAGGAAACTTCCACCCCGCCGACCCAATGCCACCCGTGATGTAGGTCCATGGATGGGACTTGTGCACATACTCGAAAACCCCAAAAAGAACTTCCCGGCTGTAGTGCATCTGTGCCGAAAAAGACAATGCTACATAGGGCGGCGGTTTGTTCATCGAATGAAAAATTAAGACGTAAAAATGGAAATTCAACCCCATTTTTTGCGTCACAGAGACTCAAGAATATGCCAGTGGAAACCCTTGGGTTCAGGCGCCCCAAACATGGGTTTAGAGGAGTTCCCAGTTATTTTAAAATGGATTTGTTATTATAAACAATAGGGTGTAGAAGGGGCACCCGCCGGCAGCAAATGAGACCCGGCTGGGAATTTCACAAGACGATCAAAAGGATTTATGAAAGAAACGAGGAGCTGGTTTTTCAACGGTTCAAAACTTCAAGACACGGCGATTTCGAGCTCCCGCGGGAGGCCGCGCGTCTTGGGGATCGCACTGACGGCGGTTTGGATGATGGCGACGGGCGTGATGGCACAATCGCGTCCGGTGGTGACGAGTTCCGCCACGGCGCAAGGGAAAGTTCACGCTTTTTTCAAACATCAGGTGTCGGCGTCGAACGCTCCCACCCGTTTCTCCGCCATGGGCCTTCCGGGCGGGCTTTCCATCAACGCCCAATCCGGCTTGATTCAAGGAACCATTCTCGGCAGGGATGGACTCTACAACGCCACGGTCACGGCCTCAAACGCCGCAGGAGGCGGAGTTCAAAAATTGGCGCTGACCGTGTTGCCGGAACTCCCGGTCATCAACAGTAAACTCAAAGCCTCCGGCAGGACGGGGCAGGCGTTCCTTTATCAAACGACCGCCTTGAAATTTCCACGTTCCTTCTCCGCCAGTGGGCTGCCCTCCGGTCTTGGAATGAATGCCAGCACGGGATTGATCTCGGGTGTTCCGACCAGCGCGGGCAATGCCACTGTCACGCTTCGTGCGATCAATGGCGCCGGCGCCGCCACCCAATTGCTCCAGATCTTGATTGCCCCGCCTCCGCCTGTGGTAACAAGCGCCGCCACGGCGCAGGGGAAGGTCCAAACTTCCTTCAGACACCAAATCACAGCCTCGAACACGCCCACGAAATTCACGGCCACCGGCTTGCCCGGCGGGCTTTCCATCAATGCCACGAGCGGGCTCATTCAAGGCACCGTGACCGGCCGGGATGGACTTTACAGCGCGTCGATCTCGGCAATAAACGCGGGTGGCAGCGGGGTTCAAAAGCTGGCCATCACCATCACCGCCTCGACTCCCGTGGTTTCAAGCAGCGGATCGGCGGTCGGGAAAGTCGGTCAATCCTTTCTCTACCGGGCCACGGCCTTGAATTTCCCGCTCTCCTTTGCGGCAAGCGGGCTCCCGGCCGGACTGACAATCGATACCGCCAGCGGTGTCATCTCAGGCATTCCCACAGCGATCGACGGGATTTACAATGCCACCCTCACAGCGACGAACGCAGGCGGCAGCGGCACCAAAAATCTCGCGATCACAATCGCCCCCGCGCTTCCCGTTATCACCAGCGGGGGGGACGCCACAGCATGGACAGGTCAATTTTTCCGCTATCAAATCGCGGCCACAAATTTCCCGCGCACATTCACAGCATCCGGTCTTCCCGCCGGCCTCACCCTCAACGCCACGACAGGCCTTCTCTCTGGAATCGCTCAATCATCCGGAAACACCACGATCACTCTCTTGGCACGGAATGGCGCTGGAGCCGCCTCTCTGCCTTTGCGATTGTCGGTTCGACCGCCCGCACTGGCAATCACCACCACTTCACTCCCCGCCGGGCAAACGGGAACGCCCTTTGCAAACACGTTTTTCACGGCCACCGGAGGCTCTGGAAACCTTTCATGGAGCCTGAGCGAGGGATTTCTGCCAAAGGGAATGAATCTGAACGCCACATCGGGGCTGCTTTCGGGAACGCCCGCGCAATCCGGAGTTCACACGTTTGCGGTCAGGGTCGCCGACGCTGTTGGCCAGCTGGACGAATTGGAGGTGGTGCTGGCGGTCGATGATCCAGCGGCCGGCACGGTGGTCAGCGATGTTTTATCGGCTCTGCCTGCCGGCAGCCCGCTTACCCAATCGGCCGGCAATGCTACCTGCAACTTCCAGTATCAATCCAGTGGTTCGACATGGATTGCCGAAGCCAACGAGGAACAGGTCTTTCTCGCCTCGGTCACAAGTTCCAGCGGGTGGCGTCTCGGCATTGGCAAGGGCGGCCAGATTTATTCGCTCAGAGGACCGTTCGGCGAAACCGTGCCGCCCCAGCGCGCCGATGCCCGCTGGGTGGACGAAGCGTGGCAATTTGTGGCCACCAACACGGATTTGGTAACCCCGGTGCACGAATTTCAAAGCACCGGTGCGGCGGCGCGCCGGCTCGCCTATCCCATCCAATTCTTCATTCACCAATCCGGAATCTACCAAGGGGAACTGACCGGCAACAGTATCGTCGGATCGCCCACGGCTCCACTGTATTCGCCCGTATTGAAAAAACGCTGGAACCCCGACACCCGGACCCTTTCGGTCGTGAATTGGTCCCAGATGGCGCGCAGCCCGAATGTCTGGAAGTCGGGCCTGCTTACCTACGCATCCTATCGGGACCTGGGAAACGGGGCGATCGAGGTCACCAACTTCGTCACCAATTTTGGCGATCAAGACCTGAATTTCTTCAACACCCCGTGGGGCGGCGCACGGCCGTCCACCTTGCCGGAGACAATCCTTTCGAGCAGCAACGGGACTTGGACCATCGCTCCAACCGGGTTGTATGGCTCCAACACGCCCCTGCATTTGAGAAACACCGGCGGTTGGCAGGCTTGGGTTCAAAATGCCTCGCAAGAGCAGAGCGGCGCGATGGCGGTGGTTTTTGGAAACCACACACTGCCCGGTGTGTCGGCCCAGGAGTGGAGCGGTTTCCGGAGATTCCTGACCTACGGATTGACCCACCCCGGGCGCGACTACGCGGTGTCCTCGATTCAAAACTCCATCCGCCTCCAGCCCGGCCAGTCCCTGGCATGTCGCTGGCACTTGGTGTTGGGGCCGTTTGGAGAAACGCGAACCAAAGCCTCCGCACTGGCCGTTCATGCCGGATTGTGGTTTCCGGAGACCGATGCGGCCGCCCTCGCCACCGTTTGGACGACCGGTGGTATTCCTTCCGGGCTCGGGACAGGAACACCGGATTTGCATCTCTTTGCACAACCCCTTCCGGGAGCCGTGCCCGTTTTTTCCATGGAAGACACGCGCACCGGCCGCGTCTTTGCGACTTTTGACCCTTACGAGTTGTGCCCGACAGCCCCCTATCCCAATCCCCTGCCGGCATCCCACCCGCAGTATGCCCTGTATCAAAACCGGGTGGTTTACTATCAATACAGCAGCCCCGGGGTGTTGAAGGAACTGTTAGGCTACGCCTTCCCCACTCAGCCACCGCTGGAAAGACACATCCGGGTCTCCCTGCCGGGCGCCAACGGTTCTCTTTTCCTCTGGGTCCCGGCCCCAACCGTCCGATGAATCCATATTCTGGCCAGTGTTTTATGGAAAATTCTGACAAAACCGACCGGCCTATCTGCCACGGGCAAAAATCAAGCCCGCGGAGAAGAGGGATTCATGGACTCTGGACAATGTTTTTGTTACCTTTGAAGTAAATCTCCCGGTTTCGCGGACCTCAAAAAACTTGCTTAACAGACGATATTCTTTCCAAACGCATGAAAACCCACAAAAAGCCGGCAAATGGTCGGCAAGCCAGCTTGAAGATCATCGCCGAGCAAACCGGCGTCTCCATGATGACCGTCTCCCGCACTCTGCGGGGCTTGAACTCCGTGGCTCCTAAGACCGCTGCGAAAATCCGGAAGGTGGCGGAATCCCTCCGCTACCGCCCAAACAAGCTGGTGGAGGGACTTCGAACCGGCCGCACCGGGATGATTGCCGCTGTATTACCTACGACGCTTGGATTTTACGAGGAGGCATTGCGTTCGATCGAGTCCTCACTGGACAAACTGAACTGCTCACTGATCCTGAACATGGTGGCCCAGGATTTCGGCCAGGACGCGATGCGGGAGGAACTCCGCCGGTTGCACCGCTGCATCGATTTGCGCGTGGATGGTGTGATTCTGAGGCCCGTGAATGACGATGCGAATGCTGTGTATTTCAACGAAGTCATGGAGCGGGGCATGCCGCTGGTGGTGATCGATCGCAAGTTGCCCGATTTCGAATGCGATTTTGTGGGAACCGATGACCGCAGCGGTGGCGGAGCGGCGGCAAGAAAGCTTCTCTCCGCCGGTTGCCGTCATCTGGCGCTCCTGCACGCCGGCACGCGGATCAGCACAAGCCGCGAACGCCGGGAAGGATTCCTTGCGGCAACCCAAAACTCCGGGGCCTCCGTGTGCGAACTTGACTGCGGGAGCTTTTTGGCCGACCCCGCACAACTCGCCGGTTTTTTTGAATCCGGGGCGGCAAAATCCGTGGATGGTATTTTTGCAGTGGGCGATCTTCTGGCCCGCGACACGATTCAGGTCCTCAAGGGGCTCGGCCGCGAATGCCCGCGGGACTTCAAAGTTTTGGGATTCGGACGCCTTCTGCTCAATGATCCGTCATCCGTTCGATTGGCCACATTCGACCAGCATCCCGGTCAAATCGGAGAAGAGGCCGTGCGACTGCTGATGGATCGGCTCGACAACCCCGGCAAGCCGCCCCGCTCGGTTCATTTGCCTGCCGCTTTTGTGGCCGGCGAGACCCTGTAAAAGCACCATGTCCTCACCTGCGCCCTGTCTTTCCTCCTTTGCCCCTGGCATTCACTCCGCATGGATGGAAGCCGCCGC
The DNA here is from genome assembly GCA_945883435.1 of Chthoniobacter flavus. Taxonomy (GTDB): domain Bacteria; phylum Verrucomicrobiota; class Verrucomicrobiia; order Chthoniobacterales; family Terrimicrobiaceae; genus UBA967. Next base: position 44,535 of record CAMCXK010000010.1, read on the forward strand.
TTTTGACTGGCGGGATGCCACACCGCTCGGCAATGGCACGCTCGGAGCCCTGCACTTCGGCGGTCTGGCCCATGACCGCATTTTGTTCAATCACGAACGCTACTACGGCGGCGCGGTGACACCTCCATTGCCCGATGTGTCCAACTCGCTTGCGGAAGTCCGCCGCCTGCTGGACGAGGGGGATTTCACCAAGGCCAACGATCTTTACCGCAACCGCTGGAGCACCTGGGGATACGAGGCGGAAAGTGCGCATTATCTGCCCGGACCGGTGCTCAACTGGCGTCAGCACGTGCCCGGCGCGTTTCGATCCTACCGCCGGGAATTGGACTTCGCCACCGGTCTGGGACAACTCCTTTGGGAACTCGACGGAGTGGCCTTCCGGCGATCGGCGTTTTGTTCGATGGCCGATGCCTGCTTCGTTTTTCACCCCTGCGAAGCGGGGCCCGCACCAGAGGAGGCTATCGTTTGGTTCTCTCCCCAGGACCCGGCGGAAAACATCGACCACAACAACCGCCACCAGCAGCTGCAGATTCATCAGGAAACGACATTCGGCCCGGATTGGATGGCCTCGCTTTTCCATGGTCCCGACAACCCGCCTTGCGCCGTTGTCATGCACTGGGGCGGGCTCCAGTCCTCCCAGGTCGATGCCCACACGGTGCGGTTGCTGCCCAGGGCCGGCTGCCGCCTGCTGGTCTCGATGCTCGTGGCCCCCTCTCCCGGGGATATTGCCATGGAATCGGAGCGCCTCCGGGCCCTGGCTTCGCAAAACGGTTTGCAACCCCGGCATGAACAGATTCACAGGGAGCGCTACGGGCGCTGTGTGTTGGATCTTGAAGTGCCGGACGCCGGCCTCTCCAATGACGAGCTCCTTCTCAAGGCGTATCGAGGCGATGTGCCCGAGGCCCTCCTGGTCCGCTTGGCGAATTTCGGCCGCTACCTGCTGGTCGCCTCGGCCACCACCGGCACGCTTCCCCCGAATTTGCAAGGCATCTGGAACGGCAACCACCAACCCCCGTGGTGGTGTGTGTTTTTCTTCAACGAGAATCTTCAGATGGCCCTCTGGCCCGCTCTTCCGGGAGGGCTCCCGGAGTGCGTGACAGGAACCTTCGATCTCTTGGAGGAACGCCTGGACGACTTCCGCACAAATGCGAAAATGATGTTCGGCTGCCGTGGCATCCTGCCCCCGCTTTACATGTCTCCCGAGTGCGGCCTTAAAAAAAACCCCCAGGCGCATGTGCAATACTGGACCGGCAGCGGAGCCTGGCTCGCCCAAGTGTATTTTGACTTCTGGCTTTTCACCGGCAACCGGGAATTCCTGGAACAACGAGCGATTCCTTTCTTGAAGGAGGCGGCCGCCTTCTACATCGATTTTCTCGTCGAGGGCCCGGATGGACTCCTTCACAACTATCCTGGAAATTCTCCGGAAAACGCTCCTCTCGGCCATCTCGACGCCCATGGAGGTCCCGCGCGGGTCTGTGTCGATGCCACCATGGACGTCGCCCTCGTGCGCGAACTCTTTGGCAACCTGGTTCAAGCCTTGCGGGTTGTCGAAGGAGAAAGTTGCCCCGATCTCGCGCGCTACCAATCGATTCTTGAAAAACTTCCCGCCTATCGCATGAATGCGGACGGCGCCATCGCCGAGTGGATCGATTCCCGCCAGCAGGACAACTACCACCACCGGCACCTCTCCCACCTTTACCCGCTTTTCCCCGGAATGGAAATCACCCCGGGCAGCGGAGCACTTTTCGATGCCTGTCGCATCGCTGTTGAAAAACGTCTGGTCGTCGGACTCGCGGATCAAACCGGATGGTCGCTCGCGCACATGTCACACCTTTACTCCCGCCTTGGAAGGCCCGATCGCGCCTTGGAATCCCTTCGCCTCATGTGCCGATCGATTGTGGGAGTGAACCTTTTCACCGCCCACAACGACCTTCGCGACATGGGCATCACCATGGATTACCGCAAAGGCCCCCGCCCCCTCGTTCAAACCGAGGCCAACAACGGACTCACCTCCGCCGTTTACGAAATGCTGGCCTATTCCACCCCCGACTCGCTGCATCTTCTTCCAGCCCTGCCTGCCACGTGGAAGCGCGGACAACTCCGCGGCCTCCGGCTTCGCGGCGGCGGTCAACTCGATCTCGAATGGGATCGCGAAGCCAACCACTGGACGGCGTGCTACACCGGATCCCCGCGCCGGATCGTTCTTCGAAAACCCGAGGGCCAACCGCTCACCCTTGATTCCTCATCCGATCCAGAGCGCCAGCATCACACCGTGTGCGGTTCGTTTTGCCCCTCCGGCACGCCGCTTCCAGCCCGCCACGAAAAATTGCTTGGATCCAATTGATATTAAAAACAAACTAAAAAACGAATTTCTCCCTGCTTTTTTCCGGCCGATTTGCATTTCACGCAATTCGAGCCAACGGGTGAGTAATGAACCTGCGGAGGGAGGCTTGGTGACCACACTATGAAATCCGCTCTTTTTTGGATCTTGACAACGGCATGGATTTTCGGGCCGGGCGCGAGCGCGGCTCCGGAGAAGAGTGGCCGCCCAAATATCATCCTGATCCTCACGGATGATCAAGGGTATGGCGACTGGGCCTGCACGGGGCATCCCCTGCTCAAGACGCCCCATGTGGACCGCCTCGCCAGAGAAAGCGTTCGCTTCGAAAGATTCTATGTCAGCTCCTCGTGTTCCCCCACGCGGGCGGCGCTCCTGACCGGCATGCATGAGTTCCGCAACGGGACGACCCACACCCAGCCCCCGCGAGAGAACCTCTGGAAAGGGGCCACGGTGTTGCCGGAACTTTTGGCCACAGCCGGCTACCGGAGCGCCTGCATCGGAAAATGGCACTTGGGCGACGCCCCGGGCTACCGCCCGCAGGATCGCGGGTTCGAATGGAATTCCACCAACAAGGGCGGCCCGCGCACGCACTTCGATCCCGTGATGATCCGGAACGGCCACGAGGAGCAAGCCACCGGCTACCGCGAGGACATTTTTTTCGACGATGCCATGGCCTTCATTTCGGGGACGAATGACCGGCCGTTTTTCTTGTATCTTTCAACCTACTCGCCCCACGACCCCCTGGCCGCGCCGGAGGCGTTTGTGGCCCCGTTCCGGGACAAGGTGCCCGAGGAACAGGCACAATACCTGGGCATGGTCGCCAATTTGGACCACAACATCGGACGCCTGCTCGAGTTTCTGAAGCAAAAGGGCCTGGATGAAAACACGATCGTTATTCTGATGAACGACAATGGCGCGACATGGGGGCTGGACATCTTCAATGCGGGCATGCGCGGTTGCAAAGCCACCGTTTGGGAGGGTGGGTCGCGGGCATTTTCCTTCTGGAAGTGGAGTGGGCACTGGCCCCCGCATACGGTGGAAAACCTCACGGCCCATGTCGATTTACTCCCGACGCTTTGCGAACTCGCAGGCGCCTCGATTCCAGCGGCTCTCCAGCCAGAACTCGAGGGCTTCAGCCTGCTGCCTTTGCTGGAGTCCCGGAAACCGGTCGTCTGGCACGAGGATCGGAGGATTTTCCACCACGTGGGACGCTGGCCCAGCGGAATGGCGGCCGCCCACAAATATGCCATGGCCGGTGTGCGCGAGGGGGATTTCCTCCTCATTCGCAGCCGCCCCTGCGATCTCCCGGATTGCAACAGCACCAACCACGGTTATCAGTGCGTGACCCTGCGAAATGTCGAAAAAGGGGCGAAGAATGCCCAATACACGATGGGGCAAGCTTCCATCCATTGGGGAACGACGCCACCGGGACATTGGGCGCTTTTCAATGTCAAAAGCGATCCTTCCTGCCGGAACGACCTCTCCACCACCATGCCCGAGCGTGCCGCCGCCTTGGCGACCGCCTACGATGCATGGTGGGACGAGACCTATCCCATCATGCTCAAGCGCGGGGGCGATCTGGAACTGCAGTGGAACCACCCGCTCGAGCCTCCGAAAAATGGGGCCTCGGATCAGCGGTCGGAATCGTCCACGTCCACCGGACCGGGATAATCTCTCTTCGCTGGCGCCCCCATGGCCCCCATAGGGCCAGGCTCATGTAGAGATTGCAGGGCCACTGAAAGGGCCGATTTTCGAACTGCTGGGACGCAGGCGATTTTTTTAAAGTCATGGCGACCAAGATGGCTTGCCGGACGCTTGGGAGGAATGGCAACCCCCGCACCCACACCACCCCCCCGCCAACCGCCTCCCCAATGCCCGCCCTCCGCTTCCCAATTCATGAATCTTTTCCGAAATCCTTCGACTCGGGCGCGAAGGATTTTAAATCTGAAAAGCTGGTCCCAGTTTTCCCGCAATAAAAAAGCAAATCTTTACTCGGGAAGCGGGTGTGCTATTTTCCCTCCGAACATGAAACCGCGCACCTCCATTTTCCAGCGTCCACACCGTCTTGCCTTAGCGATAGCCACATTCTGCCTGGTGTTAACTTTGGAAAAATCCCAAGCCGTCCTTGTCCTCTCAAACGTCCCGGCCAATACCGATGGGGGCTCTCCGCTCTCAGCCGCCGACTACAAAGCATTGCTTTTCACAACCGGCCCGGACGCCACGGAAATCTCCTCCATCGCTCTGGGATTGAATCCGGTGAACTCCTCCAACCTTCCCTCGACCGCAAGAGTGGAAATCTCCCTTTGGTCCACAAGCCTCAACGCCACCGCCCTGGAGCCGGATATTCCACTCGCCACCACGGGATTTCAAACAGTCAATATGACCAGTCTGCGAGGACTCTACTCCTTCCAAGATGTGTTCTCTGGAGGCGGCTTTTCAATGGCAGCCCAGACTTCCTATGCCTTGGTCCTTGCTTCCGATATCAGCGGCATCAAATGGGCCAACAAAAATTTTACCTCGCCTGCGGGGTCCTCCGGGTTCATCTACAACAACTTCCTCGGAAGCTCAAATGCCGGCGCGGATTGGATCACCGTAGCAACATACAATGCTGTTTCGATGGAAGTGAACATCATTCCCGAACCTTCTACGGCAACATTGCTCTACGTTACCGGAGGGTTTATAGCCCTGTGCCTTGCGCGAGCGGGAGGACTGTCGCGCTCGCCTCTCTCTCGCGCGGTCCCGCACAGACGCAATTTTAGGACCTAGCGTCGCAAAGCGCGATGGGCAATCCCGGCCATAAAAAACATGCACGTGGTGAGTCCATACCATACTGAGGCGTGAAACAAGGACTGGTCGATCAATTGTTTGCGGCACGGATTTTTAAGACATTTCCGCCGAGGGTCTCGCCGCCGCAACCCCTTTGGTAGGCAAGAACAGGAATCAAGTTGAATCGCAAAGAGTGCTAGCCACTGGGCCCCATCGCAAAACCGACGGCTTTTCTCAAGTAGCGGAACAGGGAACCTGTTTCGTTATTCCACTTCAATATCCACTTAATAAATATATGGCAGAATAAAAAATTCGCTCACCTTTGTTAAATGGAAGAAAATGAACACCGCCCCCCAATTTCACTGCTCTTTGAGCCTTCGACTCAAAGACGCCGCACTTGGTCATGGTTCATGACATCAAATAGAACAATCTCCTCCTCAGTGACTTTGAAAATCAAGCGCCATCGCAAATCCAAACGAGCCTCATAGAAATGAGTCCCGTGAAGTTGCCGAAGTCCATACCCTGTGTGGAGATGCGGGTCGGCACGCAATTCTGGCAAATTAATCAAAATCTCTCCGATTCTTTGCTTTTGAGAACCAGAAAGACTCCGCCAAGTTTTTAAGAAACGCCGAGCCGCCCAGATTGGGATATGCTTGGGCATCAGTCGCGCTTGAGAGCATCCACAGCTTGCGATCCAGAATCACCAAGAAAAAGTAAATCTCCTTCTCTCCGATCCCTTTCGATTTCTGAATCGAATTCCTCCAACGCCTTCATCGAGATTTCCGGATTAAAATGCAAATCGGCTTCCGTGACTTTCAGTAATGTCACGGCCGGGCGTGAACCGCGAAGGATCATCACCTCTTCGCCCTGCTCCGCCGCCTCAATGAGAGAACTCAAATGTGTTTTCGCTTGTGATATATTGACCAGTTTCATAGACCAAATATGAGGTTGGGTTTTACTCTGTCAAGTTTCTATTCCCATGATATTATTCATCCACACGCAAGATCGCTACAGCACCCGTTTTATTGTGTAACCACTTGAATAGCAGTAATTAATGACCGACCTTTCCAGCAGCTCGATTCCGGCCAAGGCTCGGAGATCAAGAAAACCAGGCCCTGCGTTGTCCTAACAAATGACACACTGAACCATTTGCGTAAAACGGTTGTCGTTGTTCCTCTTTCCACAGCCGCCAAACTACATCCCCCAATCACCGTTCCCGTCAATTGCCAAGGCAGACCAGCAGTAGCCGTGATCGATCAGGTTCGAGCCGTCGCAAAGCATCGCCTCCAGTTCAGAATAGAAACTCTTGATTCCAAAGATTTGGGTGCAATCACCAGGGCACTCTCAACGATTCTCGAAATCCGATAATCCAAGATCGACATTGTTTCTACAAAAGTTGTTTGTGAGTGCCGGGATTTTCCCTCGCATGGGAACGCTGAAGTCCTCCTCGGCAGGAGTTGGTTCAACGATGCCAACGGGGGCGTTGGCGCTCCTAACGATTCAAGACGGATGCAGCAAGGGTGGTTAAGAAATCAAAATGCAGCACAAGATACGCTTGCGAATATGTCAACGCGCGGGGCCCTTTCGCTGACATTGTAGAGGCTGTCTATGACTGCCGATCTTCGCGCCTTTCTTCAGGTTTTGGCTGCACAAATAACTCCCACTCCGGCAAAGCCAACGAGGACGTTGGCGCTCCTGCCGCACTTGGTCATCCCTCCTCAAATTGACAAAAAGTCAAAAATTAATGCCAGCCCCCTTTTAATCCACTCCCTTTGACTTGGATTTAAATTACTTCAGCAGGAGGCAGCGGTTGCCAGTCGAGGCTTGGGTCGTAGTTCGGCGCGGACCTTCTCGCCGAGTGCATTGAGGTGGGCAATTCGTGCGTCCCTGCTCATGGCATTGAGGCGGAGACTTGTTGCCTCTCTCCACTTGCGGGACTCTTCAACAGCATCAAAGGTTTTGGTCTTGGTTTCCATAGATAATCTCCAACGGGTTTACGATACGGATAGCTCTATAGCCATTCAACAAGTTGACCCCATTGAATGCGGTTTCACGCTGCATGTTAACCATGTGGCGGAAGTTCCAACTCACAAGGAAATCAATGCGGTTTACCGTGCAGGCGGCCACATGCCGGGCATCGTCCTCGTATTTTGGCGTAACAACACCCTGAGCAACATAGGTTGTCGCGAGATGGTCTATTTCCTCGGTGATGTTTAGCAGGTCGGCTGCTTCAAATGTGCTGTTGAACAATTCTCGGACTCGCTCAGGAGCTTCGATAAGTTCCTCGGCTGCTACCAAAGAAGTCACGAAGCGCCACAGACCGTTTTCCATCTGCCGCCAAAGCTCTTGGGTGGGCTGCTTCCACTCATCGTCGAAGTAGCCGCCCAAAACCGAGTTGTCGAGATAGAGCGTTGGTATTCGCATCCGCATATTCACTACACTAATTGAGTTTCAGCTCAAAAGAATATTTTTACTGGCCTTTGTAATGGCTGTCTGTGAGTGCCGGTATCGTTGCACTGGGAACGCCGAGGTCCTCCTCGGCAGGAGTTTAATCATAGTTGCCAACGAGGGCTTTGGCGCTCCCACCGCTCTGGGGGCATTTATGACTGCAGCGGGAAAATGAGGGAAAAATTCAGATTCAGGGCGAAATATGTGAATGTGAGGGCCTACTTCTTTTCATGGCAAAACAAACAAGCCCACCACTCTTTGCAGAATTTGTGATATTTTCTCTTCAGCAAGTTGCCCAGCAATCGAAAGAAAGATTCCTCCGCTGGCGGTGAACAACTTTGAAGGTCTTGCGTAGCTCACCAACCGGAGTCCTCCAGACTCAAAATCTGAATCTCTCAACTCCACTGCAGCCGAATCAGCGTATGATTTGCTTGTAATTTGGCACAAAATCCAATCTCCTTTTCCAGCACTTGCCAAGATCACGGCAGGACGGATTTTTGACTTCGAGAGATCAGAGAAAGGGAAGGGTAGCAGGACTATTGATCCAACTGAAGGTGAATCCATGCCTCCTCCTCTTCGGGTTTATTCCAGTCCACTGCAAGTGACTCTTGGCTCAAAATCGCGCACTCACCTGCTAAATGCTCCTTGCGCTTATCCATCCATGCCGCAAGGATGCGAAATTCCGGAGCAGGCAAATTATCAATTGCTTTTTCAATTTCCATCACAGTGCTCATAGATTTTGTATCGACTTTTTTTGGACAACAAACAACTCATTTTTTCGTAAATAGGAACGCTGAAGTCCTCCTCGGCAGGAGTTGAATAAATGATGCCAACGGGGGCGTTGGCGCTCCTGGCGTTCATCGTGAATTTGTGAAAACGAAGAGAAATTGGGGGCAAAATCTTCAAATTCCAAACTGATTATCTTACAGAATGTGTAGAAATGATCTTTCCTGCGGGACCAATTTGACCACAAACACTTTAGATCACATAATCGCCAAGTTGAACAGGAAAATAGGAGAAAATGAACCCTGACCCGAATGGCGCTAAGTTAAGACCCTTTTGGGATGATTTTGCGGCTTGATTTTTTACGGGTTCCGGGAGCGGAGTTGAGAAGGATTTCTTGGCTAATGGAACGCATTTCGTTGAGGATGGACTCGACATTCCTGTTGGCGGCGAT
>CAMCXK010000011.1 GCA_945883435.1 Chthoniobacter flavus
GCGGAGAAGATCGACTTCGCGGGTGCGTTTTGCTTTCAGCAGTTCCTCGGATCTTAAAGTGGTTTTCTCCCTCGCCAGACGGTCCTCAAGCGCGGCGAGTTTGCTTCGCTCCGGCGCGAAGACCGCTGCACCAAGCGCCAGGAGCATGACCACAACAAGCGCCATCAGATACCGGTTCGCTTTTTTCCAAAGATCCGGCCGTCGTCTCCGCTTGATGCTGAGGGATTCCACGAATCCAAATCTACCAAGGAAGTCCGGGAAATGCCAGATGCGACTTTTTCTGCCATTCCCCTCCCCGCGCATCCATGCTTCACTAAGCCACTGCCATGTTCAGTTGGATCCTCAAAAAAATCGTCGGCTCGAAAAACCAGCGCGAGTTGCGCCGCATGTTGCCGGTCGTCAAACATATCAACGAGCTGGAAACCGGCTTCCAATCACTCTCCGACGACGCCCTGCGCGCCAAGACGCTTGCTTGGAAGGATCGGTTCGCTGGCATCTCCGGATCCGCCGAGCGCGCCGCGGCGTTGGATGAAGTTCTTCCCGAGGCGTTCGCGGTGGTTAAAAATGCCGCCCGCCGCCTTTGCGGGCGCACATTTGAAGTTTGCGGCCAGTCGCTGGCCTGGAACATGGTGCATTTCGACGTCCAGCTCATCGGCGGCATGGTTCTGCACAAAGGCCGCATCGCCGAAATGGCCACCGGCGAGGGCAAGACCTTGGTAGCCACCCTTCCCGTCTACCTCAACGCGCTCGCCGGCCAAGGCGTCCATGTGGTGACGGTCAACGACTACCTCGCCCGGCGCGATGCCGAGTGGATGGGCCAGCTGTATTCGTTTCTTGGGCTCTCGGTGGGCGTTCTTCAAAACGACCAGCACCCGTCCGTGCGCCGCCAGCAATACCATTGCGACATCACCTACGGCACGAACAGCGAGTTCGGATTCGACTACCTGCGCGACAATGGCATGGCCACCAGCCGTGAGCAACAGGTGCAACGGGGACATCCGTTCGCCATTGTCGACGAGGTGGATTCCATCCTCATCGACGAAGCCCGGACGCCGTTGATTATTTCCGGCCCGGCGACCGTTTCAACCCATCAATACGACCGTTTCAAGCCCCTCATCGACCAGCTCGTCCGCAAGCAGACTCTCCTGTGCACGCGTCTCGCCGGCGAAGTCAAGGATCTCGTGGATCAAGGCAAACCCGCCGAGGCCGGCCGCACACTTTTCAAGATCAAGCTCGGCCAACCCCGCAGCAAGGCTCTTCTCCGCCACCTTGAGGATCCCGAAATGCGCAAGCTCATGGACAAGGCGGAACTCGAATTCTACAAGGATACCGAGGGAAAGGCGGCCCTTGTTGCCCTCAAGGAGGAACTTTATTTCACCATCGAAGAGCGTTCGCACGACGCCGATCTCACGGAACTCGGCCGCACCTTCTTGAACCCCGATGATCCGAATGCGTTTGTGCTTCCCGATCTGCTGACGGAATTCGCCGATATCGAGAACGACACCTCGATCACCCCCACGCAAAAAGTGCAGAAAAAGGCCGAGCGGCAGCGTCACTGCGATGCCCAAGCCGAGCGCATTCACAATATCACACAGCTCCTCAAAGCTTATTGTCTCTACGAGAAAGATGTGGAGTATGTCGTTGAAGAAAACAAGGTTATCATCGTTGATACATTCACCGGACGCAAAATGCCAGGGCGCCGCTGGAGCGATGGGCTACACCAAGCCGTGGAAGCCAAGGAGGGCGTTCAAATCGACCGGGAAACCCAAACGCTCGCCACCATCACTATTCAGAATTATTTCCGTCTTTACGACAAACTGGGCGGTATGACAGGCACGGCCGAGACCGAGGTGAGCGAGTTCCACGATATTTACAAACTCGACGTCAACGTCATCCCCACGAATCGCACCGTCCGGCGCGTGGATGAGAACGACCGCATTTACAAAACCCGTCGCGAAAAATACAACGCCGCCATCGAAGCCATCAAGGAGGCCCACGGCCGCGGCCAGCCGATTCTCGTCGGCACCGCCAGCGTCGAAGCCTCCGAGCTCCTCAGCCGGATGCTCAAGCTGCAGAAAATCCCCCATACCGTTCTCAACGCCAAGTATCACATGCAAGAGGCGGAAATCGTCGCGCGCGCCGGCCTTCCCGGTGCCGTCACCATATCCACCAACATGGCGGGCCGTGGCACCGACATCAAACTGGGCGAAGGTGTTTCCGACCTCGGAGGGCTTTTTGTGCTTGGCACCGAGCGCCACGAATCCCGCCGGATCGACCGCCAGCTTCGCGGACGCTGCGCCCGCCAGGGAGATCCCGGCCGTTCGAGGTTTTATGTCAGCTTCGAAGACGATCTCATGCGCAACTTCGGAGCCAGCGACCGCATGACCAAGATCATGGAAACCTTTGGTCTCAAGGAGGGCGAGGAACTGGAGCACCCTTGGCTCAACCGCAGCGTGGAAACCGCCCAAAAACGCGTTGAACAGCGCAACTATCTCATGCGCAAACGCACCTTGGAGTTCGATGATGTCATGAACCAGCAACGCGAAGTCATCTACGGCTATCGCAACGAGGTCATGGACTCCGACTCCCCGCGCGATCTCATTCTTGAGGTGATCCGGGAAACCGTTCCCAAAAAAACCGCCACCTTCCTGGACGATGCCGAGGGGGCCGAGTCCGACCCCGATGGCCTTTTGCAGTGGATCAATACCAGCTTTCCATTGGGACTCACCCGCGAGAAGGCCGCTTTCGATTCCCGGTCTGTTGAGGAAAACAGCCGATTTCTCGTCGAAACCATCCAGTCCGCCTACGAACGCAAGGCGGCACTGGAAAATCCCGAGGCACTTGCCGGACTCGAGCGCTACATCATTCTCAACGCCATCGACCGGCTCTGGCAGGAACACCTCTATGCCATGGACGGCCTTCGTGAAGCCGTTTACCTCCGCGCCTTCGGCCAAAAGGACCCCCTTGTGGAATACAAAAACGACGCCTACGCCATGTTTGTCGACCTCATGGATTCCATCAAGGCCGAGGTCCTCAACAATCTCTTCCGCAGCACCACCAATCTCCAGGCCTTCGAGCAACTCCTTGCCGGCATGGGCCAGATGCTCAGCCATCCCGAAGAGGCCCTCAACCCCGGTTCTGGCGCCGCCACAGCCGAGGAGCCTGCCGTCAAACCGCGTCTTGAGCTCCCTCTCCGGCGCGAACCACCCAAGGCCGGCCGCAATGATCCCTGCCCTTGCGGATCCGGCAAAAAATACAAATCCTGCTGCGGCCGCCTGGCCTGAGTGGCCGTTGGGGCAGACAAGTGTTCCACGTGGAACAACCGGTTCAACCGCGACCTGTGTCAGTGCTTGTCTTGCCTGGCCTGGATGGATGGCATCTGGAACAATGCGCCATTGAGCCAGGATCAACCACCCGGCCAATCGATCCAACAAAGGACGTCGGGATTCCGCCACGGATGGCTTGTGTGATCACGGATTTGATGTCGAGCCATAGATCCGGTTCATTGCCGTTGTCGCCAAGGCAACCCATACTCGCCAACAAAGCCTGATTCACGAAAAGCGTGATCGCTGGGGCGGGAAACAGCATCTGCATGCTCAGGCCAGAAAACCTCTCGCTCGTCCACTACCCAATACGCCAAACGACAGATTCCAGGCGCTTCCAACGAGGTCGTCCATTCATCCCCATTTGATCCGTAGTCGGGAATAGGTCCAAAGCGACTCCAAGCGGGATTTTCAACCGCGGCATGTTGGAAAAACCTTTCGCCCGCGCGCAAAACCGCTTCAACGGCGATGCTGCGTTGGCGCGCCGCAATGGCTGTTTAAAACGGTCGACTCCCTCTTGGGCTGCCATGCCCTTGCTTTGGCGCGGAAAGGGCGTTTACGGGGCGTTTAGGAGGCCGTTTTTTCGCGATCACCCGAAAATTCTGAAGGTTTCCATCCGGTTTGTCGCAGGGCCTCATAAAGACCGATGCCGGCCGAGCAGGCGAGGTTCAGACTCCGGGTCCGGCGCTCCATTGGAATGCGAAGGTTGGCATCCGGATGCACCCGCAGGAGTGATTCCGGCAAACCCCTTGACTCCCGGCCGAAGACGAGAAAGTCCCCGTCCGAGAATTGCGCCTCCCAGAGACTGCGCGTGGCCTTGGTGGTGAACAGATGCAAGCGGGCCGTCGGGTGTCTTGCCAGGAAGGTGTTCCAGTCCTTCCATTGACAAATATCACACTCATGCCAGTAGTCCATGCCGGCCCGCCGGAGGGACTGTTCGTCCAGGCGAAAGCCCAGCGGCTCCACCAAGTGCAGGCGGGTGGAAGTGGCATGGCAAAGCCGGGCGATATTGCCGGTGTTCGGAGGAATTTCGGGTTCGACAAGCACGAGGTTCAGCATGGTCTGAGCATGGCGGGCGCATGGTCGGGAATTCAACTCCCGAAAATCAATTGTTCCACGTGGAACAAGATTCAACCGGCTCAGTGCTGGAAAGCCCGCACCAACCGCTCTTGGGGACCCTGTGGCGACTCGCCGTCCGGTATGAGCGGCCATATCCACTCCGCGCAGGGTTCGGGAAGTGCGCTGGAGTCAAACAGGGGATCCCAAGCCTCGCCGGGATGGCTGCGGGCGGCCACGTCGGTGATCAACAAACTGTGGCGGGCGCTGGAGAGGAGCTTCCAATGGAGCGCCGCAGTGCCGGGGCCCGGCCCGGAGCGCGGGTCGAGTGCGAGCTGGGAAAGCAGCCCGGCGGAAACACAGAAATCGGCAGCGGCGATCACGGATTGCAAACGGGATGAGACTTCAAAAACATCGGCGGTTTCAAGGACCAAACGCCCGCGGGAACAGGCGGCGGCGATTTGAATTTCGACGGGGTGCACCAGATCGACCAGGACAGAACGAAATCCGGATGGCGGAGCGGGAACATCATTGAGATGACCACTGCCGAGAACAACCATCAGGCCCCCGGCCAACCTGTTTTGACATTTCTGAACCTGCGAGCGGGACCGGGCGAGGTGATCCGCCCAGGCCGCGCGGCAACGGTGGTGGCGATGGCGGATCGCGATCTGGCGGGCCAGGGATCCATCCCACCGGGCTGTCCAAGGGCAAGGAGTGACCAGCCACTCGAGTGCTTCGAGAAGCATTTACAAGGAAAACTCCCGAGCGGCTACCAAGCGGGCCCGCTCTGTCATGGCATCGCACATCAAGCGGCAAAGCTCCATCACAAGCGGGTCGGAGATGGAGTAGAAGGCACTGGTGCCCCGGGCCTCGCGTTTGAGAAAGCCTGCCTCGCGCAAAACGCCGAGTTGCTTCGAGATGTTGGCTTGCGAAAGACCGATGGATTCGACCATTTCTCCGACCGTGCGTGGACCGCTTTTGAGCTCTTGCAGGATAGCCAGACGGGTGGGCTCGGACAATGCACGGAAACGGGCGGCGATTTCCTCGAGCGATTCCCGGGATTGAGCCATGTGCGCGAAAGGAGTCCGTGCCTTACAGGGAGGCAGCGGACTTGGTTTTCGACTCCCAGCGGGTCAGCAAATGCAGCACCACATTGGTCCCGAACTTGTAGGTGAGATCGAGGGATTCCTTGCTGATATTCCGCAGGTAGGTGTCGCGATTTTTCCAGATATTGTCATTGATGGCCACGTAGGCGTTGCGCTCGTTCCGCCGGAGGTCGATGTTTCCGTCCGGTAAAAGACCGATTTGCCACATGTCGCCGTAGTCGTTCGCGGTGTAAATGATCGCGATTTCTCCGTAAATGCGCAGGGCGTAGACGGGCTCGCGGTAGTAGTTCAGGCCGGGAGGAATCTCTTTGACTTCAGGATAGTAGGCTTGACGCTGGTCAAAAATCGGGTGGTTCTTCGGAAGTTCTTCCCAGTCCTTGTCTTTGTCGGGAATCACGCGCTTCATCTCGCGACGGAAGGCGATATCAAACCGTGAAAAGCGGCCTGGCACCGAACTGTCGCCCCAGATGGCACCGCCGAGACGCACGTATTTCCGGAGGTTCTCGACCTCGGCCTCTGTGAGTTTGAAGTCTTTGGTGCCGGTGATGAAGATGAACGGGGGCTTCTTGGTGAAGAGATCCTGCGAGTCGAGTTTGATGGCTTCGACTTTGTCGTAGTTGGTTTTCACCTTGTTTTTCGAGCGCGTGCTCATGTAGGCGAGGAGGTTCGGGAGGCTGCCGTTGTCGATTTTTTTGGGATCGCCGCCCACGCTGCTGATGGTCGAGTTCCAGTTGCCGCCATCGTAGCGGCCGATGTAGGCGGTGAATTCGAATTCCCGCGAGCGGGTGCCGGTGCCGCTGCCGGTGCCCTTGCCCCAGCCTTGGGTAAAGCTCTTGATGGCAGCCGCCTCCTGAGCCGTCATGCCGCCGCTGCCGAGGCTTGGGGGTGCGACCGCAGGTTTCGCCATGGTGACTTCGTTCATGCTTGCTGTGGGAGCCGGTGGAGCCATGACCATCTGAGCCATGTTGAAATTCATCGGCGAGACAGCGGTGGTGGTTATGGCATTCACCGTGGTGTTGTTCACCGGGGTGGCTGTGACGGTGATATCCTGGGTGGGCGGTAAAACCTGGGTTTGTTGCGGTGGCGGAGCGGCCACGGCTTCCGAGTTGCCGACAAAGCCGCCGCCGTCGCCCTCGAAATCCGGGGGCTCTTGAACCGCTTTGAAGAGGACAGTGCCGCCGAAAACCGCCACGAGGATCACATGGAGCAACAACGAAATCGTGAAGTCCGTGCGGTTGCGCAGTTTTTCGACAAACTTGTCAAGAGGGGATTGCTTCACATCCGACATGGCTTCGCAACGTGCCGCAGCCCGGCGGAGCGTGCAATCACAATTTCGGCTTGTGAATCAAAAGCCGCAGTCCGTTGAGGCACACCAGCACGGTGCTGCCTTCGTGCCCGACGACACCCATGGGCAGGGGAAGGTCGATGCCGAAGGCCGCGATCAACAGCACCACAATCACCGACCCCGCGAAGGCGAGGTTTTGCCACAACACGCGGCGGGCATGACGGGCCGTGGCAAGGAGGATCGGGATGTTCTCGAGCTTGTCTCCCATGAGAACAACATCGGCGGTTTCCATCGCGATATCGGTCCCGGCCGCGCCCATGGCCACGCCAAGGTCGGCTGTGGCGAGCGCGGGGGCGTCGTTCACGCCATCTCCCACCATCATGACGCGGCCTTGCTTTTTAAGTTCCCGGATGGCCTCGACCTTGCCCTCGGGAAGAAGTTCGGCGCGCACCTCGTCCACATGCGCCTCCGCGGCGATGGCGCGGGCCACAACACCTTGGTCTCCGGTCAGCATCACGACTTTTTTCACGCCGAGCCGGTGCAGGTTGTCCACGATCCGCAAGGATTCGGTCCGCAAAGTATCCGCCAGGGCAAACACCGCGAGCGCCTCGAGGCCGTCGGGGGTTTGCTCGGCCAGCCAGATGCCGGTTTTGCCGCGATCCGCCAACGGGCGCGCCGCCGAGGCGAGGGGTGCGATGCCGCCGGCGTTCAATTCCCGCAAATACCGCTCGCTACCCATGATGAATTGCCGACCGTCCACTTCCGCCGAGGCGCCCTTGCCCGGAACCGCCGCAAAGGCGCGGGCTTCGGGCCATTTCAAATCCACTCCCCGGGCGCTTTGCACGACTGCGCGGGCGAGGGGATGCTCGGATTTTTCCTCCAGCGAAGCCGCCAGGCGGAGCATTTCGTCGGCGCCAGCGCTTCCGCCGGGTGCAAAAACTCCGCCTGAAGTGGCGATATCCGTCACCACCGGCCGCCCGACAGTGAGAGTGCCGGTTTTGTCGAACGCCACGATATCGATGCGGGCGGAGGTTTCGAGGTGCGATCCGCCCTTGATCAGGATGCCACGCCGTGCGGCGCCACCGATGGCCGAGAGGACCGTGGCCGGAGTGCTGATCACGAGTGCGCAGGGCGATGCGACAACCATCACGGTCATCGCCCTGTAAAAGGCCTCGGCGAAGGATTCGCCCATGAGAAAAAACGGCACGGCGAAGACCGCGGCCGTGAAAACGATCACGGCTGTGGCGTAGTATTGTTCGGCTTGCTCCAAGAACCTCTGGGTGCCCGACTTCTCCGCCTGGGCCTCTTCCACAAGGCGCACCATCCGCGCCAGAGTGGAATCCTCGGCGCGTTTGGAAACGGAGAATTCCAGACCGCCGCTTTGATTGAGGGTTCCCGCAAACACGGGATTGCCCGGGGACTTCCGGACCGGAATCGGCTCGCCGGTGAGGCTGGATTCATCGACGTGGCTCGAGCCTTCGGACACCACGCCGTCCACGGGAACATGCTCGCCGGGCCGCAGCACCACGACATCGCCGATGGCCAATTCCTCGACCGGCAGCAGGGTGGTGGTCCCGTCGCGCCGCACCAGCGCCTTGTCGGGCCGCAGCTTCAGCAGCGATTGAATCGCCTTTCGGGTGCGCTCGAGCGCGTAACTTTGGAGCACATTGGAAAATGCAAACAAAAACAGCAGCAAGGCCCCCTCGAAGGGCTGGCCCACGAGGCCCGCTCCGATGGCCGCCAGAACCATGAGCACATCGACGTCCAGAACCCTCTCGCGGAGCGATGCAACCGCCGAGCGGACGCCTTGTTGGCCGCAGAAGAAATACGCTCCGGCATAGCCGATCCATGTCGCCAGCGCTTGGGGGCCAGCGGTTTTTTCCAGCACAAACGAGCCCACAAGAAAAACCAATCCCAGCGCGGCCGAAATCTCCTCGTTGAGCGAGCCGTTGCGAATCCGCACCCACAGGCCATCTCCGTCATCCGTCCCGGGTGCGTAGGGACTCACCCGTGCGCCGATGGAGCGGAGGGCCGATCGCAGGGCGTTTTCACTCGTCACCCGCTCGTCAAAAGTCAGGCAGAGAATGCGGCCGATGTAGGTGGCCGTGGCCTTGCGGACGCCGGGTATTTTTTTAACTTTGTTCTCGAGACGGATCGCACAGGCTTCGCAGGCGCGGCTGTCCAGGCGCAGGGTCCGTTTTTGCAAGCCCGGAGCGGGGGCGTGCTCTTCGGCAATCCGGCGCAGGGCATCCTCGCTGAGCGTTTGAGGGTCGAATTCGATCTCGAACGCCGAGCGGCCCGGCACCGGGTGGACGCTGACCACGCCTTCGTGCGCCGCAATCGAGCGGGTGGCTTCCTTCAGTGACTCCTCGGGCGATTCCTCTGGGCGCATCATGGGGGCCAACGTAGCGCCTGCGACTGCCTTGGCCACGATTTTCCTGTGACAAGAATGGCCGCCACAACCCGCAGAGGTTGCGGTTCGTAACATGCGCTGACATGGAGAATAAAGAAAAACTGCTTGCCGGCTTCCGCGACCACATGGGCCGTCACGGGCACCCGCCCGCGTCGGTGCCGGCGCTGTGTGAGACGCTGGGTGTCGCCGAGAGGGATTTTTACTTGGAATTCGGCTCTCTTGAGGCGTTGGAGTCCTCGTTTTGGGAGGATCTTGTCGCAAAAACCGTCACAGCCGTCGAGGAGGGCCCGGAATGGCAAGGCTTCGGAGCCAGGCAGCGCCTGTTGGCCTTTCTCTTTGCCTTTCTCGAAAAGTCCCTGGACGTGCGCACAGTCTTGCTCTTCCGCTTCCGGAGCGTTTCTCCGCTTTGCAATCCCGAGTGGTTGCGCGGCATGGAACGGCGCTTCAAGGAATGGGCCTCCGATTTGGTGGCGCACGCCTCGGCCACCGGCGAGATTGCGGACCGCGGACGCCTCTCGGGTCTTTACCCGGCGGCTTTCTACCTTCACCTGCGCGCGGTCATTGATTTCAACGTCAAGGACACCAGCATGCGATACGAGCGCTCGGATGCGTTTGTCGAAAAATCCACGCATTTGGCGTTCGACTTGCTGCGGACCCAAGCGATCGATTCCGCATTCGACCTTCTGAGGTTTTTCGCTCCTTGGGGACACCGGGCGGGCTGATTCATGGCGGCCCAATCGACCATTCGCAGCTCCCGCCTCGGGCGCATGGCCGCCTTTGCCGGCACCGGCGCCCGTGTCGGCATCAACTACCTCAAACACTACGGCCAGCGCTCGATCGGATCGGGCGTGGACGAGAACGATTTGCACGAGCGCAATGCGGAGGCCGTCTACAAAACGTTCAGCGAGCTCAAAGGCGGGCCGCTCAAGCTGGCTCAGATGCTCAGCATCGACCACAACCTCCTGCCCGCAGCTTACGCGGGACAGTTCGCCAAGGCCCAATACTCCGCGCCGCCACTGTCCTACCCGCTCGTTGCGCGCACCTTTCGACGGGAAATGGGGCGTGGCCCACTGGAGGTCTTTGAAACCTTTTGCGAATCCGCCGCCCATGGAGCCTCGATTGGGCAGGTTCACAAAGCCACGCGGGACGGCCGCGATTTCGCCGTCAAGGTCCAGTATCCGGGCGTGGCGGAGAGCCTGCGCAGCGACCTGCGGATTGTGAAGCCGATCGCCCTTCAAGTGATCGGCCTGCGCGAGCGCGATGTGGAGAATTACTTCCGCGAAGTAGAAACACGCCTGCTTGAGGAGACCGACTACACGTTGGAACTGGAGCGCTCGATGGAGCTCTCCCGCGCCTCC
Organism: Chthoniobacter flavus; assembly: GCA_945883435.1. Taxonomy (GTDB): domain Bacteria; phylum Verrucomicrobiota; class Verrucomicrobiia; order Chthoniobacterales; family Terrimicrobiaceae; genus UBA967. The sequence goes on from CAMCXK010000011.1 coordinate 10,542, forward strand.
TCGCACCTGGAAGGGGTTTCGTTTCCCCGGTATTTTCCGGAGTATTCCTGCCGGCGCATCCTCACCATGGAATGGATCGACGGACTGACGCTCGACCGATTCGCCAAAGGTCCTGCCGATCAGGCGGAGCGCGACCGTGTCGGCCAGGCCCTGTGGGATTTTTACGAGTTCCAGATCCACACGCTCCAACTCTTCCACGCCGACCCCCATCCCGGAAACTTTCTCGTTTCCCCGCCCGGATTGACGGTGCTTGACTTTGGCTGCACCAAAAAAATCGAGACTTTGTTTTACCGTCGGCATTTCCGGTTTCTCGACGAACGCCTTCTTGGCGACCGCGACGCCCTGGAAGAGGCGCTGGTTGATCTGGGCATCCTTCTTCCCGGAGATGCGGATGCGAGTCGCGCCCGCATTCGCGACCTTTGCGCGGCCTCGATTGCCATTCTCGCCCGGCCCTTCCGGGATGGTTTTTTTGATTTCTCGGACCCTTCGTTCATGCGCTCGATCTACGATCTCGGCGAGCAAAACCGCCGCGATGACAGCCTCCGTGGCTTGAGGGGGCAGCGGGGATCGCCGGACAGCATTTATGTGAACCGCGCCTATTTCGGGCTTTACAGCTTGCTGAGCGCGATCGGGGCGCGCGTGAAAACCCGTTTGCCCGCGTGGCTGGCCACATGATTCCAGCCACGCGACCCGAGGCGCTCGCCGCGCTGGAGGCCTTTGTGGACGGTCCGGTCCGGTCCTACGCCCGCCTTCGCAACTTCATCGATCCCGGTCATCGCGATGTGTCGCGCCTGTCCGCCGCGATCAGCCACCGTCTGGTGGGGGAGGCCGAGGTCGTGCGGGCTGTTCTGGCCGTGCACAAACCGGCGACCGTCGAAAAGTTTCTTCAAGAGGTGGCTTGGAGATCCTACTGGAAGGGATGGCTGGAGGCCCGGCCGGGTGTTTGGAGGGATTTTGCGGATGCCCCGCCCAGCGCCAACCCCCGCGCATCGGCGCTGTGTGCGGCATCCAGCGGCTGCGAAGCGATGGATGCCTTCGCAAGGGAGCTTGTCTCGACCGGCTACCTGCACAATCACGCCCGTATGTGGTGGGCGTCGTTCTGGATCCACCGCCACAACCTGCCATGGAGGGAGGGAGCCCGCTTTTTTCTGGACCACCTCCTCGATGCGGATGCCGCCAGCAACACCCTCTCGTGGCGCTGGGTGGCGGGTTTGCAAACTTCGGGAAAGACCTACCTGGTTCGCCGTTCCAACCTTGAAGCCTACTGGCCCGACGTGCCCCTCGAAGGATTGGAAGCCTTGAGCGGGGAACCCACACTGGTGCCTCCACCGGACACCGCGGACCGCACCGTCAGGCCCCTGGACGATTATCCCCGGACACCCGGCACCGAACCCGCCGTCCTGCTTGTGCACGAGGAGGACCTCTCGGTGGAATGCGCGTTGCCGCAATCTTTCACTCCCGGCGCGGTGATTCTCTGGCGGACACCGCCACGGTCGGCGGTTCGCGCCGCCTGGTTGGAAAGAGCGGTTGCCGAGACCCGTATTCGGCTGCAAGCGGCTTTTGGACAGGAACCGCAGGCCGCCAGCGATCTTCCGTCTCTCATAAAATGCGTGGAATCGCAGTCGGCTCGGCGGATCGTCATGGCAGCCCCCTGTGTTGGGCCGGTGCGTGATGCATTGCAGCCCTTCCTGGGATGGTGTGCCACAAGCGAAATCCCGGTCACCGCCGTGCGTCGCCGCTGGGACGCACAAGTCTTTCCATTCGCCAAATCCGGTTTCTTTCCGTTTTGGAATGCCGTGCGCCCGCAACTGGAGGACTTGTGCCGGTGAACGGCGTGAAAAAAGAGCACTTGCCTTCAAAGGTGTGTGTCACCTGCGGGCGTCCGTTTGCGTGGCGTAAAAAGTGGGAACGGTGCTGGGCCGAGGTGCGCTGCTGCAGCAATGCCTGCCGCCGCCGTGCCAAGCGCCTATGAACCGTCCTCGTGCCCATGTGGTGTGGTTCAAGAAGGACCTGCGCGTTTTGGATCATGAGCCTTTGGCGAAGGCGGGCCGCGAGGGGCCGGTGGTTTGCCTGTTCATCCACGAACCCGTGTGGTGGCTCACTCCGGAATGTGATGGTTCGCACAGGGTGTTTCTGGCCGAGTGTCTTGCCCACCTGGAGGCTTCACTGCGACTGGTCGGTGTGGGATTGCTCCAACGTCACGGAAATGCCGTCGAGGTGCTCGACCGCCTTGCATCGGAGATCGGTATCGCGGCTCTCTGGTCGCACGAGGAAACCGGGGCCGCGTGGACATTCCAACGCGATCTGGCGGTGAAATCCTGGTGCCGCCACCACGGTGTGGTTTGGCACGAATTCCGGCAGGATGGAGTGATCCGGCGGCTGAAAAATCGAAACGGCTGGGCGGACCGCTGGCAATCCACCATGCATCAGCCGATCTTTGAAATTCCCGCATGCCTTCATGGACCTCCGCTGGCCAACGATCCGCTTCCAACCGAATGCACGCAGGCTGATTCCTCCAAACCATGGGCGCAGCGCGGAGGTGAAACGACCGCTCAAGCCACCCTCGAAGCCTTTCTGAACAGGCGGGGTGTGGATTACCGCAGCGCGATGTCCAGCCCCTTGGACGGTTGGTCGTCCTGCTCGCGCATCAGCCCCTATCTCGCCTGGGGATGTCTTTCGATGCGAACCGTGGTGCGGGCGCTTGAGGAGCGCCTGCTCACCTTGAAGGAGGCCGCTCTCTGCGGGGCGGCGGTAGACCGGCGCTGGAATGCCTCGCTGCGGAGCTTCGCCTCGCGGTTGCGGTGGCACTGCCACTTCATGCAAAAACTGGAGGACGAGCCACGCATCGAGTTTGAGAACATGTCCCGCTCGTGCGACGGCCTCAGGGAGGATTTTTCGGGAACCGCAGAGGCCCGCCGCCGACTTGAGTTGTGGACCGCCGGCCGGACCGGCTACCCGATGGTGGACGCCTGCATGCGCTGTCTTCAAGCCACCGGCTGGTTGAACTTTCGCATGCGGGCCATGCTTATGAGCTTTGCCAGCCACCATCTTTGGATTCACTGGGGACCTACGGCCGCGATTCTCGCCCGCCACTTTCTGGACTTCGAACCCGGCATCCACTACAGCCAGGCCCAGATGCAAAGCGCCACCACGGGAATCAACACGGTTCGCATCTACTCCCCCGCCAAGCAGGCACTCGACCAAGATCCCGATGGACGGTTTATCAAACTCTGGGTTCCGGAACTCCAAGGTGTTCCTGCAGCTTGGCTGCCCGAACCGCACCGAATGACTGCCGCGCTTCAATGTGCCAGCGGTTGCCGCATCGGCACGGATTATCCGGCTCCTGTCGTCGACCACGCCACGGCCTATCGCGAAGCACGGGCAAAAATCGCCTTGTTGCGGCGCCAGCCCGCCGCCCGGGACGAGGCCCGGCGGGTTTTCCTGCGCCACGGTAGCCGCAAGCGGCGCGCGGCCAGGCTCCCCGCCACGCAACTCAGTTTGCCGGCTCTTTAAAAAGCGCCTCGAAGGGCGAGGTGTATTCGCCGGGCGTCTTCGGCTGCAGCGCCTTGTCCCTGGATATCCACCCCTCGTCGGCAAAACTGCGGGACAGCGTGGCGGCGATCTCGCGGGCTGTCCGCTGTGTGTCGAAAGTAACACCGCTGCGCACGCCTTCAAATGCATTGAACAAAGAGGTGAGGGCCATCGGCCCGCTGACGGGAACAGTGACAATCCCTCCGATGCCGGGGGAAATATTGGACCCGCCGGTGGTTTCGAAGCTCATGATGCGCACTGGCTCTGCCCCGCGCAAATCGTAGACATTCACGATCGCCTCCATTTTGGTTCCCCCCGCACCGAGGCCCAGTGTGCTTCTCAGCAACCGGCTTCCTTGGTTCACCCTCACGAACCGTCCGGTCACGAGCCAATACGGACCGTTCGGCCAAGTCGCGGAGGCTTGAAGTCCGGCTGTCGGAGCCACGTGGCGGGCGATGCGGTCGCGCAGTTCCCGCGAGAGAGTGCGCTGCAGCACAAATTCAAACTCCTTCAACTCGGCACCGGTGCGGTCGACCCTCAAAGCGCCCGGCGAAAACTCAAAGGGTGCCACCAGAATTTTCTCCGGCCTCTCCAAGCCGCGCTGGTGAAGGCGGAAATCGTCCACGCTCACCGAAGCACAGCCGGATATCATCAGGATGAGAACGGCCAAGCCCGCAAGTCTTGCAATCAGGTCACGCATGAACGGGTAGGGAACCACGAACCTCCACCCGCCTCAAGACCCGCCACTCAAAAAACCAATCCCGTCAGCAACCCCAGCACCGCCGCGTTTGCAACCTCCGGCGTGCCGTTCGGCCGCGCGAAGTATTGGAAAAATGGCTGCGCATAAGCCCACCCGTTGATCTGGTAGCGGTAACCAAGTTCGATGACCGCCGTGTAGGATTTCGAGGGATTCGTCACCCCGCCTTGGTAGGCGCCATAGCCGATCGACGCCATGGTCAAATCCTGGTCTCGCGTGGGCAGGAAGCCGGTGTAGACAAGTCCGGACTGGAAGTAGAACGGGAAGTTGTTGGCCCGCGCGTAGCCGGGTGCCATCGTGAGGAGGTTGAACGTGCTCAAGCCTTGCTGGGAGAGCTTCGGCTTCTCCATGGACACCGGAGAGGCCAGTGTCTTGCCGTCCACCACCGCGTTGCCGGCCGTTGAGACCGCTCCTGGAACCGATGGCTCGCGATAGAGCATTTGGTCCCCCTGGAAGTAAAACCCGTATTGGCCGGGTTCGGAGCTGCCATTCCATGTCGTGGTCAAATCAGCCGGCGTTCCGAAAAAATATCCGCCGAAGGCATATTTGCCGGGCAGCTTCGACTCCGTGAAGGTCGGGGTCCACCCCGTCTCCCCGATGTAGAAAAGACCGTTGCGCGACGTGTCGGGACCGAATCCCTGATAGGCGAGACCATGGTTCGTGCTGGCCGTGGCCTGGGGAAACGACATGTAAAGGCCGTTTTTCACATAGACCGTCTCATGCAGCGCGATGCGCAAGACCCCGCCCCAGGTCGAGAAACTCGAGCTGAAGGGAATGTTGCCGCCCACGCCCTTGGCGCTGTTGACGGCGTTGTTGAGGAACAGCTTTGAGAGCGGCTGGTCGATAAAGTCTTTTTGTGGCTGGAGCCATCCGCCGCGCACGACGACCTGGTCCTTGATCGGCAGGTTGCCCGCCGTGCCCGCTTCGACGCCGAATGCGAGAACCCGGAATTGGGTGCCCGATTGCCAGTTGCTCGGATTGAACATCGATTGCGCCTCGACAAAGTTGTTCGGATTCGACGACTGCGCGCTGTCACGATAGCGGAAGAGCCCGAACGCAAACACGCCATCCAGCGATTTGTTGTCGAGCAATTTTCCCAGATGGATTTCCGGCCCGAAGGTCAACTGCTGGTCCCAGAATCCCCGCGATCCTTTTTCGCTGTCCAGCACACCGAAAAAGGCACCTTGGTAAAATCCCTGCATGACAACACCGCGATCGGCTAATAGCCGCCGGGTATCGAAACCGAAGTTGCCATAGCCTCCGAGCATCGTCTTGCCGTTCCACCAATCAAGGAACGGCGTGGAGACATCGGTGCCCGCTTCCAGCCTTCGTTGACCACTCAATGTGCCGGCCGTTCCCGAAAGCACCGCGCCGTCGAGTTGGCTGAAAGGCCCCCGGCTGGGAAGAGGCTGCCAGTTTCCAAACGGACTGGCCAGAACGGGGTTGGCAACCATCATCAGAGCGCCCGAGAGCATCGCAAGAAATGGGAGATTTTTCATCATTCCCGACTTCAAAGGCCCGCCTCCACCACTCACAGCGGAGAATTGTCACGATTTTGTCAGGCACAGCCGGGCTCCAGCCACGATTCTTTTCGCTCGCCCGCTCCGGTTCGGCATGCATTGTGTGTATGTTTCCACGTTCATTCATGAAAATCTCCACCTCCTCACTTGCCGCGCTGGCATTGGCCGGCTCGATCCTCGCGACCGCTTGCAAGCCTCCGGCGGCGCCTGCCCCGGCCCCCGGCACACCGTCTCCAACGCCTGCGCCAGAGGCTTCGTCAGCCGCTCCCGATCAAGCATCGTCCACTCCGGCGCCTGCCCCCGCCGGCACGCCACTCGCCCTTCCGGAGGTCGTCGCCACGGTCAACGGACAGAACATCACCCGCGAGGATTTGGAAAAAGTTTTCAACGCGGCTGTTCAAGCCTCGGGTGCGCAAGTCTCGGATCTCGCCCCCGATCAGCAACTGGCTGGCTACAACCAACTCCTCCAAGATCTGATTCTCGACAAGCTCGTCGATGAGGCTGCCTCGAAGGAACAAGTGACCGACGCCGATGTCGATGCCGAGATCGCGAAAATCAAAGCTCAATTCCCCGATGCCGCTGCTTTCGATGCCCAACTCGCCCAAGCGGGCATGACACCCGAGAAACTGCGCGAAAACATCCGTGACGGCCTCATGCAAAGTCGCTGGATGCAGTCCCAGGTGAAACCTGCCGACATCACTCCCGAGAAAGCCCGCGAATTCTACGACGCCAATCCGCAGGAGTTCGAACAACCGGAGACGGTCAAGGCCAGCCACATCCTGTTCATGGTGGATTCCGAAGCCACACCCGAAGTCGCCGCCCAGAAGGAGGAGGCCGCCAAAAAGGCAGCCGAGCGCGCCTCCAAAGGCGAGGATTTTACCGCTCTTGCCAAGGAACTCTCCGAGGAACCCGGTGCCTCGGAATCGGGCGGTGACCTCGGTTTCTTCCCAAAGGACCGCATGGTTCCGGAATTCGCCGAGGCGGCTTTTGTTCAAGAGGTCGGCACCGTCGGCCAGCCCGTGAAAACCCAGTTTGGTTGGCACGTGATCAAGGTCACGGACAAAAAGCCGGCTGGGAAAGTGCCTTTTGACGAAGTGCAGGAGCAGATCACCGGCTACCTCAAGTCGCAAAGCCAGCGTGAGGCCGTCCAGGCGGTTCTCAACAAATTGAAGGAATCGGCGAAAATCGAGACCTTCCTGCCGCAGGCGAGCTGAGCCGCACCGCATGGAGCGGCTTGCGGACCACGATCCCGTTGGCATCGCCGGGCTCGGTATCATCGGCTCGCGCGTGGCGTCCCGCTTGCGCGCCGCGGGCCGTCCCCTGTGGCTCTGGAGCCGCACGGTCCGTCCCGAACCGAATTTTCTCGCCTCGCCGGCCGAGCTTGCCGAGGCGAGCCGTGTCATTCAGATTTTCGTCTCCGACGGTCCCGCCTTGCGCGGCGTTTTGGAAGCGATGGCACCGGCACTGACGCCGGCCCACATCGTCCTGAACCACGCCACCGTGTCACCGGCCGAGGCCCGTGAAGCGGCTGCGATCGCCCGGGAGCGCCACGCGGGGTTTCTGGATGTCCCTTTCACGGGCAGTCGCGATGCCGCGGCGGCCGGGCAACTGGTGTATTACGCCGGGGGGCCTTCCCACCTTCTCGAGGCCGTCCGTCCGGTTCTTTCCGCCTCGGCCCGGGAGATCCTTCCCATGGGAGACGTCGGCGAGGCGTCGGCTGTGAAAATCGCCACCAACATGATTTCCGCTGCTGCTGTTTCCTCGTTGGCCGAAGCCCTTGCGCTCCTTCATCGCCAAGGCGTGCCGTTGCATTTTTTGCACGCCGCCCTGGAAAAAAATGCGGCCCACTCGGGTGTGATCGATCTCAAGCTGCCGCTCATGCTGGCCGACGAGTTCGAACCCCGTTTCAGCCTCAAAAACATGTTCAAGGACTCCCGCCTCGCTTTGGCTCTCGCCGCTGAAACCGGACTGGACCTGCCCACCGCCTCGGCCTTTGCGGGGTCCGCCCTGGCGGCCCTTCAGCGTGGCCTTGGAGATGCCGATTTTTCCGTGATCGCCCGCTGCCACGGCTTCACCGACGCCCGAAATACCCTGCCGGCCCAGCCATCGGCCGCGCCAGTCGAGCCTCCACCCTCACCGCCTGCCCCCCCGCTCCCCCGTCCCGGTTTTTTCCGCAACCTCTTCAAACGCCCCGCATGACGCCCGAAGGCTTTTTTCCCGTGACCGGTCGCGCCCGCTTCGCTCTGACGGGCCCGGATGCCGCGCGCTATCTGAACGGCCAGCTTAGCATCGACGTCCCCGCGCTCTCTCCGCTGGCTCCGCGTCCCGCCTGTCTGCTCACGGCGAAAGGAAAACTCTGCGCGGTGGTGCTGGTTTTCCGCAACGCCGGTGGTTTCACGGTGGAATGTGACGCCGCGCTTGCGGAGACCGTTCTCATGCGCTTGGAACGCTATCTGGTCGCCGATGATGCACAGTGGGAGGCGATACCAACACCTGCCGGGTGGTTTCATGTCCTGGGGCCGCCTCCGCCCGAAACCCCTGTGGTGAACCGCCTCGGCCCGCCTGGCTTTGATTGCTTCGCGCCGCCGGCCAACCGGCCCCTGTTGGAGACCGCCGCGTGTGAAGACCTGCGCATCCGCCATGGCATGCCCGTCTGGGGCGCCGAACTCGACGAAGACACGCTGCCCCATGAAGCAGCCCTCGAACTCACGGCGGTCGACTTCCACAAAGGTTGCTACGTTGGCCAGGAGACCGTTTCCCGCCTGCAAAGCGTCGGCCGCGTCAACAAGCACCTCCAGGGATTCCAAGCCGGCATGCCCTTGCGCCCCGGGTGGGATCTTGTCGTGCCCGGCCAGTCCGGAGCCTGCGCCGGTCGTTTAACAAGCACCTCCTCCCACTTTGGCATCGCATCCACCGTTGCGCTCGGTTATGTCCATCGTTCATTCGACGATTCACCCCGGTTGCTGGTTCGCGACGATCTCGGCCAGATAATCGGCGAGGTGGAGCGCCGTCCCTTTCCGATTTTATGAAAACTCTCGCCGCCCTCATCCTCTGTGTGCTGATCCTCCGCCCGGCCCACGCGGGCTCTCCGCCCCTTGGACCCGAGGTGGCCATCGTGGAAATCAAGTTTCCCCGACAGAAGCAAACCCGCCGGGTGGTCATCGGACTCCACGATGAAGCCGCGCCCCACACGGTTGAAAACTTCAAAGCCCTCGTTCAAAAAAAATTCTACCACGGGCTTCGTTTCCACCGTGTTTTTCCCGACACCCTCGTGCAAACCGGCGACCCCCAAAGCCGCCATGGACAAAGCGACCAATCCGGCACCGGCGGTCCAGGTTGGACCCTTCCCTGTGAGATCCGCCTGCCGCATGACAAGGGCGCCGTGGCCATGGCCCGCCTGCCCGACCGCATCAATCCCGCCCGCCACTCCAACGGCAGCCAATTCTATGTCAGCCTTGTCCCCGCGCCCAAATTGAACGGCGCCTACACCGTCTTCGGAACAATCCTCGAAGGTCTCGATGTGCTTGAGGACATCAGCAAGGCCCCGACAAACAGCAACGATTTTCCCTTGCCCAAAATCACAATCAAATCCATTGTCCTTGCCCCGCGTGATTCCACCGCGTCCACCACGACGCGCTGAGCACGCCGCAATCCAAGGGTAGATACCGAAGTGGCCAAACGGGGCGGACTGTAAATCCGCTGGCTTACGCCTTCACTGGTTCGAATCCAGTTCTGCCCACCATCCTCTTAATCAAGAGATTGGACATACACCCGCAGATCTGGAAAAAAAGTTCGAATGATGCCGGTTGGGGAAGAAGCAGCGCCTACGGGATTCGAACCCGTGCACCAGCCGTGAGAGGGCTGTGTCCTAACCCCTAGACGAAGGCGCCGACTTTCAGAATTTAATTTGGCTGGGGTGTTGGAGCTTGACAAGCGGGAAGTCGGCTTGATTTGAAGCTGGATTTCGGGACAATGATGCCGTGGCCAGCCATTCCGACCCCACCGCGCGTATTTTGATTTTAACCGCCAGTATGGGCGAAGGCCACAACACGGCTGCGCGCAACATCCGCTCGGCGCTCGAGCGCGAGTCCGGCGGCCAGGCTTTGGTGCGGGTCGAGGATCCCTACACACGCACAAATCCGACTGTGAACCGCCTCGTTCAAAAAGGCTATGCGGCGGCAATCAACAACTATCCGCGGTTGTGGAAGGCGGTGTTCGCGTTGCTGAGCGAACCGCGTGTCATCGAGGGCATGGGTCCACTTTTCAGTGAACTCAACAAGGCCGTGGAGGGCATGGTGCGGGAATTCGAGCCGACGGTGATTGCCTCGACCTACCCGGTTTTCGGCTACGTGATGCAACGGGTCCGCCCCATTGCCGGCGAGGTGCCGTTTTTCATGGTGATCACGGATTCCACCATGATCAACCAGACCTGGTATCGCTACCCGTGCGACGGAGCGATCGTGGCTGACGAACCGACGGCGGAGGTGCTTCTGCGGGATGGTGTGGATGACCGGAAAATCCACACGCTGGGGTTTCCCGTGGGATTGGAATACGAGGATTTTGTGCCTGCGCCGCCGCCAACCAACGGGCGGTGGAAAGTGCTTTTTTTCCCGGGCGGGCCGGCTCAGCGGGCGATCGAAACATTGCGGTTGCTTGGCCGCCACGATTCCATCGAAACCACGGTGATCACCGGACGCCGCGAGGAGACGCGGCAGGCCCTCTTGAGGGCGGGCCTGCCTGTGCGCGGCGAGTTGCTGGGCTGGAGCGACCAGATGCCGCGTCTCATGGGCAGCCACCATGTCTTCATCGGCAAGGCCGGCGGCGCCACCGTGCAGGAGGCGATCGCGGCCCAGATTCCGTTTCTCGTGAGCCACATCGTGCCCGGGCAGGAGGAGGGAAATATCGCTCTTATCCAAAAAACGGGTATCGGTGCGCTGGTGGCCAACAGTCCCTCCGAGGTGGCCCAGGTGCTGGAGGGCGCACTTCGCAACGAGGGAGCGGTCTGGCGGACTTGGCGGCGAAACCTGGTGCAACTTCAAAAACCCTCGGCTTCGCGCATGATTGCGCGCTTTTTACTGGAGCGGTCATCCAGACGCTGATCCTCCCGATGCTTCATCGGCCCGCCCCTGGAGGGTTTCCGCCGGTCAATTGGCCATGCGGGTTTTCGACGCGGGCCGCTTGACATCGGATGGGGCCGGGTCGATTTTGAAGCCGGCGCATTTGGTGCCACTGGTCTTTCCCAAATTTGAATCCTTGCGGCCATGTGCCGCAGAGTCACTTTGCCCTTCTGTGTTCGCGATTACACGGAGTAAAGCCCCGGACCTATGTTTAACAATCCCGGAGGCCTGGCTCCCGGTTGTCGAACAGGCCTTCATTGGACGTTTTTCAGCCGGTCAAGCGGTCATCCACCCTAAAATTAGGGAACGGGAGCTGCTCCGAAACGGCACAAGCGGGGCAATCTCCTTCCCCCGCAGCGACGCGCTCCCGGCAAACAAACATTTGCCAACGGGAGCGCGTCTTGTTTTTTTGATGGCCATGTCTTTGGACTCTCCACACCTCCCCGCCGTTGGTCTCGTTGCCACTTTGGAAAAAGAAGACCGAGACGCACTTGGCTCCTACGGCACGTTCCACCTCGCCCAACCGGGCAAGGTCGTCATCGAACAGGGCAAGCCCCACGGCAAGCTTTTCTTCATCATCGAAGGCCTTCTCCACGCCCGTCGCAATGACGAGGGCAACGACATCCTGCTCGGCCGTGTCCAACCGGGCGAGTGGATGGGCGAGGTGGATCTGTTCGACCCGTCGGCCGCCGTCTGCTCGGTCGTCGCCATCGAGCCGACGCAATATTGGGTCATCACCCGCGACGATCTGGAGGCTTTTATCAACAATTACCCGCATGCTGGAACCATCCTGCTCATCGGATTGGCTACCACGCTCGGCCGCCGCATTCGGGAATTGACGCGCAAACTGGCCGAGCAAAGCGAACTCGCCCAACTCCGCGAGTCGCTTTACCGGCACACCGAGCTCCCGCCCGAAAGCTAAACTGCTCCTGCGCGCGGGAGGGGGCTCATACCACGCGGGAGCCGCTGTCCGTGTCGAAGAGGTGCACGCGGTCCGTTTGGAGTTCGAAGACCAGCTTGTGCCCGGCCTCGGCCCGGTTCACGGAGTCGTGGATGCGGCTGACCATTTGGTGGGCGCCGGTGGTGAGATAAAGAAATGTCTCCGCCCCCATGGGCTCGATGATTTCAACCGTCGCCTCAAACCGGTTGCTGGCTGGATCGGCGGGAGCGTGGACGCAAAGGCAATGCTCCGGGCGAACGCCCAAGGTGGTTGGTTTTCCCGCTTGGGAGCCCAGCCCCGGTCGGGCGGGGATGCGGAACGCGAGTCCTGTGCCGTTCTCCTCGAAAACAAACTCCCGATCCAGGGCCCGGAGGGAGCCTTTGAGAAAATTCATGGGCGGACTCCCGAGAAAGCCGGCGACAAAGAGGTTGGCCGGCTCGTTGTAAATCTCCATGGGAGCCGCCACTTGCTGAATCACGCCGTCTTTCATGACCACAATGCGCTCCCCCATGGTCATCGCCTCGACCTGATCGTGCGTGACATAAATCATGGTTGCTTGAAGGCGCTGATGGAGTTTTGTGATCTCGGCCCTCATCTGGACGCGCATCTTGGCGTCGAGATTCGAGAGCGGTTCATCGAAGAGAAAAACGCTGGGTTGTCGAACGATGGCGCGGCCGACAGCCACGCGCTGGCGCTGGCCTCCGGAGAGTGCCTTCGGTTTGCGCTCCAAATAGTCGGTGATCCCCAGAATGGCGGCGGCATCCATCACCCGGCGGCGAATCTCATCCTTTGGAACTTTTCGCAATTTGAGGCCGAACGCCATGTTGTCGTAAACCGACATGTGGGGATAGAGCGCGTAGTTTTGAAAAACCATGGCGATGTCGCGGTCCTTGGGCGGGACGTCATTGACGGTGCGTTCGCCGATGACAACCTCGCCGCGCGAAATTTCCTCCAAGCCGGCAATCATGCGCAGCGTGGTGGATTTTCCGCAGCCCGACGGGCCAACGAAGACCACGAATTCCCGATCCTTGATTTCCAGATTGAAATCGCGGACCGCAGTGACCTCGCCGCCCTTCTCGGCGGGGTAGGTTTTAAAGACATTTTTCAAGGTGACTTTTGCCATGGAATGAATGTTTGAGGGGAGGGGTGCATGAGTGCCCGATTATAAAAGCCTCCGGATGGGCGGCCCGGCGGCTGACTTCCATAGCTTGAACAAAAATCCCGCCCGGGCAAATGCGGAATGTCGCCATCACTACGCAGGCAGCCCCCAGCGATTTGATGAGTTTTGGGTGGTGGAGGTAAGGGGATTCGAACCCCTGGCCTTCTCATTGCGAACGAGACGCTCTACCAACTGAGCTATACCCCCGATGCTGCACAGATGCGAGTTGCAGCTGCCAATCGATATCGATTTGAACTCGTCTTGCGCAAGTCGAATCCCGTGCCACGGCGCCGGGAAACTCCGGAAAGTCCTGATGCTTGTTTTCAGAGATACGCCGTTTGGCAGTTGCTGAAAAGGGATCAGGACGCGGAGCGGATGGTTTCTTTTTCCCGCTCGCGTTTTTCCTCCAGCGCAGCGAGTTCGGAGGCGAGTTGGCGGCGAAGCCCGTCCTGCTCATGAAAGTCCGCCTTGGCGATGAGGTCGTGCAGGAAAATCTTCTTCTCGGCGATTTTGGCATCAATAGCCGCATCGACCTCGGCAAGACGCTGTTTAACCTCGGCGGTGGGCGCTGTGGTTGGCGATACGGCCTGGAGGCGGGCCATGGCGAGTTCATAAGAGGATTTCATGCGGACGCAGGATAGGGACATCCCGAAATCGTGAAAACGCGGAAATTGCCGGCGGCGGGAAAAGCTGGTTGGGTGGCCATATGGCTCGCGTTCGATTGTTAAGCACGGATTTTGACGGCACGTTGATCGGGTTTGGCTCGGACGGGCGTTGCACACCCGCGCTGGCCTCCGTGCTGGCCGAGCACAAGCGGTCCGGTGGTTTGTGGGCGATCAATACGGGCCGGAATCTCTGGCACGCACAAAATGGAGTGGCTTCGCTGGAGGCTCCGGTCGAGCCCGATTTTCTGCTGACAAACGAGCGCGAGATTTTCCACCGGACTCCCGACGGGCGTTACGTGCCCGAGCACCACTGGAACGAGACGTGTTACAGGCATCACGATGAGTTGTTCCGGCGCGCGGAGCCTGTCTTCCAGAAAATCCGGGCCTTGGCTTCGCGGCACGAGGGAATCGATTTGATCGAGGAAGACAACCGCCCCGCGGGAATCATTACCTCCAGCGAGGGGATCATGCAGGAGTTCGTGGATTTTCTCGAGGCTCTCGACCACGACCTCGAGGATTTTTCGTATCAGCGCAACACGATTTATCTGCGCTTTTCGCATGCCTTCTACCACAAGGGGTCCGCGCTAGGGGAACTGTCGCGGATCACGGGCATCGACCCGAGAGAGATCATGGCCGCCGGAGACCATTTCAACGATATCCCCATGCTTGACGGGCGCTACGCCGTTCATGCCGCTTGTCCCTCGAATTCGATTCCTGAGGTGGTCGCCACCGTGCGGGCGGCAGGAGGCTACCATGCCGGACGGGTCGCGGCGGACGGCGTTGCGGAAGCCTGGCATCACTTTTCTTCTACTTCGCGCGACGTATGAGTGCGGTCCTGTTTCGCGCCTTGCGCCGGGGATTGGGGGACGAGCAGATCGTCAGGCGTCCGGACGACGTGTATCGCTCGGACAAGTGGTTTGCAAAAGGAGAGCCCTTGGCGGTCCTCTTTCCCGGGAGCACCGGGGAGGTTTCGTTTGTCATGCGCACAGCCAGCCGCTTGGGAGTGCCTGTCACGCCACGCGGAGCGGGATATGGATACGTGGGAGGATGCACGCCGGTCGAGGGTGGTTTGGTGGTGTGTCTGGACCGAATGACGCGGATCCTGGAGATCCACCCGCGCGATTTTGTGGCCGTTGTCGAGCCGGGCGTCATCACCGGACGCCTGCAGGAGGCCGCGCGCCGGAAAAGGCTTTTTTACCCGCCCGATCCCGCCAGTTTGAAGGATTGCAGCATCGGCGGAAACATCGCCACCAATGCCGGCGGGCCGCGATGTCTAAAATACGGCGTCACCCGCAACTATGTCCTCGGACTCACGGTCGTGATGCCCGACGGGACAGTGGTGCCCTGCGGGGGACGCACGCACAAAAACAAAACCGGGTTCGATCTGGTGGGCTTGTTTACCGGCTCCGAAGGGCTTCTGGGGCTGGTCACCGAAGCCACATTGCGGCTGCTGCCGCTTCCTCCCGCGCGGGCGGTTCTCTCGGCCGGATTTGCCACTCCCCGTGCCGCCGCGCGGGCGATTCAGGCCGTTTTTTCGGAGGGCTTCCTGCCTGCCGCGCTTGAAATCGCGGATGCCTTCACACTCGATGCCGCGCGGGCGTTCCAGCCGGGAGCCGATTTTCCGGGTGGAAAAGCCCAGGTGCTTTTGGAGGTTGATGGGCAGCCAGAAAGTGTGCGACTCGAGTCGCTCGCGCTGGAACGCTTGCTGGGTGGGCATGGCGCGCTGGATGTCCGCCGCGCCGATACCGCGGAGGGTTGTGAGGCGTTGTGGGGATTGCGCCGCTTGTATTCCCAATCCCTGAAGGCGACCGGCCTGAAAAAACTCAACGAAGACATTGTAGTTCCAAGAGGGCGCTTGGTGGATCTTATGGCTTTTGCGTCAAGATTGCGCAAATCCTCGGGGTTTCCCATCGCCTGCTTTGGTCACGCTGGCGACGGGAATATCCATGTCAACATCATGGTTGCCGATGCGGAGAATCCGGATGTGAGGAAACGTGCCGACGGCGCCTTGAACCAATTGTTCCGCCAAGTCCTGGCTTGGGAGGGAGCCATCACGGGCGAACACGGCATCGGCCTAGCTAAAAAACCCTGGTGGTCCGAGGCCCTGCCCGAAAGCGCACGCCTGCTTCATCGGCAGATCAAATCGGCTCTTGATCCGAACGGATTGATGAATCCCGGCAAGTTTGTGTAAGGCGGGTTTCTCGGTGCTGGACATCGCTCTTGCGCGGCACTAACAAAATCCCCGCAATTTCGACACACCATGATTGACACCATTACCCAAGCGCTCGGCGACAAGGCCGACTACCTGCTCAAGCACACCTCGAAAACCGTCTCGAAAGATACCCTCCACCTGCCGGGACCCGATTTTGTGGATCGCATGTTTGCTCCTTCTGACCGCAATCAGCGTGTTCTGAACAATCTCCAACGCATCTACAACACCGGTCGCCTCGCGGGCACGGGTTACGTATCGATCCTGCCGGTCGATCAGGGCATTGAACACTCGGCGGGAGCCAGCTTTGCCAAAAATCCCGCTTATTTCGACCCGGAAAACATTGTGAAACTCGCGATCGAGGGCGGTTGCAACGCGGTTTGCTCGACCTTCGGCGTGCTCGGTTCCGTCTCCCGCAAATACGCACACAAGATTCCATTCATGGTCAAAATCAACCACAACGAGCTTTTGACCTACCCGAATGCATTCAAGGAAATCCTCTTTGGAAAAGTCAAAACAGCCCATGACATGGGCGCGGCTGCGATCGGAGCCACGGTGTATTTCGGTTCGGATGATGCGCATCGCGAGATCGTGGAAGTCGCGGAAGCCTTTGCCTATGCCCACGAACTCGGCATGGCGACTGTCCTCTGGTGCTACCTGCGCAATCCCGCCTTCAACATCAAAGGTGACAAGGATTATCATGTCTCGGCGGATCTTACCGGTCAGGCCAACCACCTCGGTTGCACGATTCAAGCCGATATCATCAAACAAAAGCTCCCCGAGAACAACGGTGGCTTCAAAGCTCTCAACACCGGCGGATCGAGCTATGGAAAATTGGACGAGCGCATCTACACGGAACTCACCAGCGACCATCCGATCGACCTGTGCCGCTATCAAGTCATCAACTGCTATATGGGCCGCGCCGGATTGATCAACAGCGGTGGCGCCAGTGGAAAGAACGACTTCAACGAGGCTGTTTACACCGCAGTGGTCAACAAACGTGCCGGCGGCACAGGCCTCATCTCCGGCCGCAAGGCGTTCCAGCGCCCGATGGATGAAGGCGCCAAATTGTTGCATGCGATCCAAGACGTTTATCTCTGTAAAGACGTCACGATTGCGTGATTTCCTGCAATCCTTCCAGAAATTCATGCGAAGCGGGCCTCGGGGCCCGCTTCTTTTTTAGTCATATTACCGGCGGCATTTTTGTTTCAAAAAAAGAAGTGAATCCGCTGCAATCCTTTATTAACCGGAGCGTGATACTCTCATGATCCGTTTTCACTACAAACCCTCTGGCACACCTCCCGGCACGCTCGTCGCGCCCGAGGGAGCGAAGAGTCAGGCCCGCTTGCGGCTCACGCAATACAACGCCGACTCGATCGAGGATCGAGAGTTTACCGACTGGGAATCGCTTGAAGCAGCCCTTGATCCCAACCGGGTGAACTGGATCGATATCGAGGGACTGGGCGATCTTGAATTGCTGAAGCGCGTCGCGGACCGATTCCGACTCCATCCGCTGGCAGTCGAGGATGTCTTGAACACGGCCCAACGGCCCAAGGTTGAGCGCTTCGACGAGCATTTTTTCGTCGTGACCGAGATGGTTTACTTCAAAGAGGGGGATGAACTTTGTTTCGAGCAGGTCAGTCTTTTTCTCGGAGAGTGGTTTTTGATCACAATCCAGGAGGATGCCGGTCGCGATGTCTTCGAGGCAATCCGGAGTCGTCTGCGCACCGGGCGCGGTTACGCCCGCAAAATGAACAGCGACTACCTGGCCTATGCTCTTCTTGATTGCGCGGTGGACCAGATTTTTCCAGTGCTCGAATCGGTGGGCGACAGCATCGAAGAGGTCGAGGAGGAACTTCTGGAGAAGCCCGCCCGGAGCAGCCTGCGCAAACTTTACGATGCAAAGAGGCTTCTCCTCGCGCTTCGAAGGGCGGCTTGGCCCCACCGTGAAATTTTTGCCACCCTTATGCGGGACGATACGGGTCTCATCGCGCGCGAGACCCAGCTCTTCCTGCGCGATTGCTACGATCACGTGACCCAAATCATCGATATCATCGAGAGTTATCGCGACCTGAGCGCCGGCCTCATGGATCTCTACCTCTCCAGTGTGGGATTCCGCACCAATGAAATCATCCGCGTGCTCACCATCGTCTCGGTGGTCTTTATTCCATTGACGTTTTTGGCCGGGGTTTACGGGATGAATTTCGACACCGAGTTTCCGTCCAACATGCCGGAACTCCACTGGCCTTTCGGCTACGTGTATTTCTGGGTTCTGTGTCTGTTGATCAGCGGGGGCATGGTGGCTTTTTTCAAAAGCCGCCGTTGGCTGTGAAGGCCGCGGTCCTCAGTTCAACACCGGCAAGCTGACAATCTCCTCGCGGAGGCGCCGCTCGTCACCGATGCCGATCGATTCTCCACCGGCGATGGTGGCGGAGCGGCCGTCGGGAAGAACCAATTCCAAGAGCAGCGGACGCTTGCCGGGGTTGTTTCGAACAGCCGCTGCCAGAGCGGTCAAATGGTCCTCGGCCAAGCGGCTGCGATCCAGACGCACCCGCACGGCACGCACCGAGGCTTTGGTTTTCAGCGCCGCCATTGCGCCCGCCGAGGCCCGGATGGCTTCATCCCGGCGCTGGATGCGGGTGTTGATGGACACCGCCGAGCCTGACACGAGAAGCTCCGCGTTTTTGGAAAAAGCCTCGTCCCAGGCGGTCATTTCGAGTGTGCCGGTGAAGTCCTCCAGCACAAGAATGCCGAACGGCTTCCCGTCCTTTTTGGAGAATTTTTTTTCCACGGACGCGATCAAGCCGGCCAGTTTGAACGTTCCCGGTTCGGAGGCCTCTTTTGCCGCGGCGATCGTCTGGTATTTTCCCGAATCGAAATGGCCGGTGTAGGCGTCGAGGGGATGGCCACTCACATAGTAGCCGAGCAGTTCCTTTTCATGGGCGAGAATTTCGCTCATCGACCAAGGTTCGATTTTTACGGCGGAAGTCTTGCGGCGCGGCGCGAGGGGTTCTTCGGCGAAGAGGGAGACTTGTCCACTGGCACGGTCACGCTGAAGGGCGGAGGCCACGGCCATCGCCGGTTCGAGATCTGCGAACAACGAGGCGCGGTCGGTTCCCAAGCAGTCAAACGCGCCACATTTAATGAGGCTCTCCATGATTTTCCGGTTCACCGTGCGCGAATCAAGGCGTGAACAAAAATCCTCAAGCGAGCGGAATGGCCCGTTTTTCATCCGTTCGGCAATCGCCGACTCCATGGCGCCCGCGCCCACATTTTTAATCGAGGCGAGCCCGAAGCGGATACCCGGCCCGGCGGCATCGGGGGAGAATTTCAACCCGCTGGTATTCACATTCGGAGGCAGGATCGGGATGTCCATGCGGCGGCATTCGGCGATCACGATGGCCAGGCGGTCGGTGTCGTTGGCGTCGAACGTGAGCATGGCCGACATGAACTCCCGCGGATGGTGGGCTTTGAGGTAGGCGGTTTGGTAGGAGACCCAGCCATAGGCGGCACTGTGGGACTTGTTGAAGCCATACTCCGCGAATGCTTTGATGAACTCCCAGATGGCCTCGGCCACTTTGGGGGGGATATTGTTTTTTTCGCCGCAGCCTTGCACGAAGCGGGGGCGTTCCTTGTCCATTTTCGCCTTGTCCTTTTTCCCCATGGCGCGGCGCAGAAGGTCGGCCTCACCGAGGCTGTAGCCTGCGAGCACACTGGCGGCCCTTTGCACCTGCTCCTGATAGACGATGATGCCCTGCGTCTCGGCGCACACCTCCTGCAGGAGGGGGTGGAGATACTCGATTTTTTTCAAGCCCTTCTTGCGCTCGATGTAGGTGTCGATGAATTGCATCGGGCCCGGCCGGTAAAGCGCGCCGATGGCGATGATGTCCTCGATGCTGGAGACGTCGAACCGCTTGCAGCAATTTGTGATGCCGCCGCTTTCCATCTGGAAGACGCCCAACGTCTCTCCGCGGTTGTAAATATCGAAGGCCGCCTTGTCGTCCGCGGCGATGCGGTCGATATCGAAGTCCGGTGTGTGCAGCCGCACGAGTCGCACCGCCTCCTGGATGATCGTGAGGGTGCGAAGCCCCAAAAAGTCCATTTTCAGCATGCCCAGGTCGGTCAGCGGTCCCATCGCATATTGCGTAACGATTTCGTTGTCCTTGCCCTTGCAAAGCGGAATGAACTCATCCAACGGGCGGTCTCCGATTACCACCCCGGCGGCATGGATGCCGGCATTGCGGCTGAGGCCCTCAAGCACGGTGGCATAGTCCCAGAGCTGCCGGACGGAAGGGTCGGACTCGATCAAGGCTTTCAGTTCCGGGTTTTTCTCCTCCGCTTTCTTGAGGTCCATCTGAAGCTCGTTCGGGATGAGCTTGGCGATCCGATCCCCGTCGCTGAAGCTCCAGCCCATGACACGGGCGACGTCGCGCACCACGCTTTTGGCGCCCAGCGTGCCAAAAGTGATGATTTGCGAGACCGCCCGTTCGCCGTATTTGCGCTTGACGTAATCGATCACCTCGTTTCGCCGTTCCATGCAAAAATCGACGTCGATATCGGGCGGGCTGACGCGCTCGGGGTTGAGAAACCGCTCGAAAATAAGGCCGTAGCGAAGCGGGTCGATGTCGGTGATTCCCAACGCGTAGGCGATGAGCGATCCCGCAGCCGAACCCCGTCCCGGGCCGACGGGAATCCCTTGCTCCCGGGCGTGGCGGATGAAATCCCACACGATCAGAAAGTAGCTGACAAAGCCCGTCTTCTCGATCACGCCCAGTTCGTAGTCCAGTCGGGTGGTCAAATCGGGTTCCGTCGCGAGTCGCGGCCCGAACCGGCGTTCCATGCCCTCGTGGCAAAGGTCGCGGAGGTATTGCTCGCGGGTGCGTGTGTCGGGCGAGTCGAAGTTTGGATACTTCGGCACGCCGAATTCCATTTCAAAATCCACCTGCTCGGCCAGTGCGAGGGTATTGTCACAAGCCTCGGGAATCTCCCGGAAGAGGGCTCTCATTTCATCCGGGGTCTTGAAGTAAAGCTCCGGACTGTAATGAAGGCGCTTCTCGTCGATCAGGTTCGCTCCGGTGCCGATGCAGATCAACACGTCGTGCGCCTCGTGGTGGGATTTCTCCAAAAAATGCACATCGTTGGCTGCGACGAGCCGGAGGCCGTTGCGCCTGGCGAGATCGACAAGTTGCGGATTGACGCGGCGCTGGACGTCCATCCCGTGGTCGTGGATTTCGATGAAATAATTCTCGGGACCGAACACATCCCGGTAAAATCCGATCGTCTCGCGGGCGGCATCGATTTGGCCGGCGGCCAGTTGGCTGGCCAGTTCACCCTTCAGGCAGCCACTCAGAACTACAAGCCCTTTGCTGTGGGCGGCGAGAAGCTCGTGGTCGATCCTTGGCTTGTAGTAAAAACCCTCGAGATAGCCCAATGTCGAAAGTTTCACGAGGTTTTGGTAGCCCTCGGCGTTGCGGGCGAGCAGTGTCAAATGGAATGCGGCCTCCTTCGCCGAAGAAGCCGATTTCTCGCGCATCGAGCCCGGAGCGACATACACTTCGCACCCGATGACCGGTTTGATATTGGCGGCGCGCGCCGCCTGGTAAAACGTCACCGCGCCATGCATGTTTCCATGGTCCGTAATGGCGACCGCAGGCATGCCCAAGGCCGCCGCCTTTTTCACCAAATCCCCTGGCCGAATGGCTCCATCGAGGATCGAAAACTCGGTGTGGCAGTGAAGGTGAACAAAAGACATCCCGCCAATCTAATCTTCCGGGGGCCTCCGCGAAAAACCTTTCTTCGTGCGGACGCCTAGGCGGGTCCGTCGCCGTTCGGATCCACGATCGAAGGAAGCATGATTTCATAAACCACGCCCGCGCCGCGGCCACTCCCTTCGCGGGCCTCGAGCCCAAGCTCCCGCCAGGCCCGCTCCAGCGCTTCCGGATCCCGGCGCAGCTCCGGAAACAGCCGCTTCAGCCTCTCTTTGACCCAGCGCTTTGCCGCATGGGAGTCGACCGGATGAACGGGGGCTGCTGTCGACTGGAACAAATCGCGCCACATCACTGCGCACGGAGCTGGGCGATCGTCCGGGCGGCCGCAAAAAGCACATTGAGCCCCGCGAGCAAAACCGTTGCCCAACCCCAGCGCTTGAGCTTGAGCGCGGTATCATCGGGAACCGTGCGCGCCACCAGATAGGCCAAAAGCCCGAGCGATCCCCCGATCGAGACACCTGTCAGCGGGCCGACTGTCTCGTGCCAAGGATTCCACAGCCACCACAGGCGGACTTTCTCGAAAAACACCCAGCCATTCCAAAATGTGAGGCTGAAAAGCATGGCCACCCCGCCGGCGAACATGCGTCCGCCCCACGAAGGAAAGCCGATGGCCACCGCCCGCGCGGAGAGAAGCAGCAAGCCCGTTGCAAAAAGAGGAGGCAACATGGAAAACCGGCCGGCCACGCGAAAAATTTCCGGGCCCGCGAATCGCACCGGTCCCAGCGGCCATCCGAAAACAACGTTGAAAATCTCCAGTGCGGCGAACATCGCCAGAGCGGCACCCGCGCAGAACCTGGCCCGGGCGAGTCCAAACACCGAGTAAAAACCCGCATATCCGGCCGCCAACAATGCCAACACCCAAAGCGCATCCCACAGCGGCAGAACTCCGGCATCCTGAAAAATCAAACCCAGCCCCGCCACCGTCAGGGCCAGGGCGGCGATATCCGTCGCGTGCCTCATGAGACGATTTCCGCAGGAGCCCGGCGGCGTTTTTGGCGGCGCTCGAACACCGGGTAAAGAAGAACATAGGCCAGCACGCTGAAGGGCACCGACAGAAAAACCGACCCCGCCAGCATGGGCAGCCCGATGCCCAGAAACGTGGTCCATTTCATGACATCATGGATTTGGAAATCCGCCGGCAAGGCAGGGACCTGCAAGCCCGGCACGAGTTGTAAAACGGCACGCCCCCATTCGTATTCCCAGTGCAACAAAACCGGCCACAATGGCGTGACCACATCGTGTAGTGAAACCGCGATCACGGCAGCCAGGGGATTGCATCGCAAGACGGCAGCCGCGCCGAGGCACAAGAGGGTTTTCAGCCCGAAAAGAGGCGTGAAGCCCATGAAAATGCCGATGGCCACCCCTCCCGCGAGGGACCGGGGCGTGTCGCTGATCGCCAGCAAACGGAGTCCGAGTCCTTGAAAATGAGAAGCCAGCTTTCTGAACATGGACTTTGAGAATGGCGCGACGCCGGGATTCCGCAAGACTCCCTTCGCCGTCCCGCCGCCCCCTCAGGGTTCGGCCACGGGAGGCGGAATGTAGGCTTCAGGAATTTTCTCGCAGCGGCGGTTCTTGGCATCCCAACGGCCGCCGGATTCCACACACCGGTTAATCTCCAAAAAATCGGGACTGAACCCATGAATCGCAAACAATGTGAAGAAGTAAGCCGCGGTGAGAACTACCACGGTGCTGAAAATCATGATCAAAGCCTTGGGGGGCATGCGTGGCTCTTGAGCCAAGCCGTGTCCGCTGGCAATCATAAAATCGCGACAATGCCGATTTTTCCGTCTAAATCCACCGACATGAACGAATGCCAACCCCGTGTGCTGGTGTGGAACGAATTCCGTCACGAAAAGGAAAACCCGAAGGTGGCCGCCTTGTATCCCCAAGGCATCCATGCGGCCATTGCGGCCGGGCTGCAGTGCAATCCCGGGTTCGCTGTCCGCACCGCGACATTGGACGAACCGGAGCACGGGTTGACGGAAGAGGTTCTTCAAAACACCGACGTCCTTGTCTGGTGGGGCCACAAGGCGCACGGCGATGTGGCGGATGAGGTGGCGCAGCGCGTGCAACGCCACGTTCTCGAGGGCATGGGACTGCTGGTGCTCCATTCGGGCCATTTTTCGAAAGTCTTCAAGTTGCTCATGGGCACGCCCTGCTCGCTGAAATGGCGGGAGTCCACCGACAAGGAGCGAGTCTGGGTGGTGTCTCCGTCACATCCCGTGGCGTCGGGTCTGCCGGAGCAGTTTGTGATTCCCGCCGAGGAAATGTATGGCGAGCCGTTCGCCATTCCAGAGCCCGACGAACTCGTCTTCATTTCATGGTTCACCGGCGGGGAGGTCTTCCGCAGCGGCGCGGCTTGGCGGCGCGGGCACGGGCGGGTTTTCTACTTCCGCCCGGGCCACGAAACCTACCCGACCTACCACCAGCCCGAGGTGCTGCAAGTCATCCGCAATGCCGTTCAATGGGCTGTCCCCGCTCTGCGCCGTCCCGACACCTGTCCGAATTCCCCCGCCTTGGAGCCGCTGCCGCTGGATTCCGAAGCCGCCTCACGCTCCACCACAGGACACCGCTGACGATGAAAAAAACCATCCGTTTGGCAGTGGTCGGAACCGGAGGAATGGCCAACGCCCATGCAGAGCGGTTTCTGGCGATTCCAGGTGTTGAAATTTGTGCGGTTTGCGATGTGGATGCCGGGCGTGCGCGGGCTTACGCGGACAAGCACGCCCCCGGTGCGGTGGTTTTTTCCGACCTCGGGAAAATGCTGGTGGAGACCCGTCCCGACGGTCTCTCCAACGTCACGCCCGACCGGTTTCACGCTCCTTTGTCGATCCAGGCCCTTGAGGCGGGCGTTGCGGTGTTTTGTGAAAAGCCGTTGGCGACGAGCGCGGTCGACGCACGCCGCATGGCCGCTCTTGCAGCGGAGACCGGGCTGCCGAACATGGTGAATTTTTCCTACCGCAACGCTCCAGCCATCCAAGAGGCGGCACGCATGGTTCGCGAGGGAGCGTTGGGCCGGATTGTGCATGTGGAGGCAAGCTATCTGCAAAGTTGGCTTGCCTGCGACATCTGGGGCGACTGGCGCACCACGCCCGCCTGGTTGTGGCGTCTCTCCAGCAGCCACGGCAGCCTCGGAGTGCTGGGCGATATCGGAGTGCACATCCTCGACTTCGCCACATTTCCCGTGGGGCCCTTGGCGCGGATCAACGCGCGCTTGAAGACGTTCCGCGAGATCAAGGGCGCGGAAGCAGGTGGTTACACGCTCGATGCCAACGACTCCGCCGTGATGCATGTCGAGTTTGCCAATGGCGCCCTCGGGGTGATCCACACTTCCCGGTGGGCTTCCGGCCATGCAAATTCGCTTGCCTTGCGCCTTCATGGGACGCTGGGGGCGCTTCGCATCGATCTGGACCGCTCGACCACGGATCTGGACATCTGCACAGGAGAGGATTTGCGGAAGCCGCTGTGGAAAACCATCACCGCGCCCCCGTCCCCCTCGACCTACGAGCGCTTTGTCGAGGCCCTGCGATCGGGCGTCAACGACCAGCCCGATTTTGCCCGCGGGGCTGAAATCCAAGCCGCGTTGGAAGCCTGCGTCGCATCCGATGCCGGCGGAACAACGGTTTCATTATCCGTCTGAAGGTCCCCCGTTACTGGTCGATGGGAATCGAAGGATTCCATTTGAGCCATTCGGGACGCGGTTCGGCGAACAATTCGAACGCCGAGTCCTCATTCGCCACCGGCCCCGTGTTTTCAGGCGTGGAGAATGAAATCCGTCCATCCGGTGCCATGATCGACTCGGTTTGAATACGGAATTTGACCACTCCCAGACTGGCTTTGATGCCGCTGGCATTCCAGAAACGCGAATTCTCCCGCACGAGGTGACGGTAGCGCTTTTCGATGATCACGGTCAGGACAATCTCCCGGCCGTCGGGGGACAGGGATTTGGCAGTGACGCGCCCGACGCCGATCCCGCGGTAGAAAATCGAAGCCCCGACATTGATGGGAGTTGAGCGCGAGGTCAGTTTGATGGTCAGGCCGCTTTGCAAAATCTCCTCGGCATCCAGTGTGGAGCGGCCCTCGAACCATGCCGCAGTCCGGTGTGATGACCCCGGTGTGCACTCGATGTAAACACCGCTGATCAATGTCTCCAGACCGGTCACGCCTTGAAGCGAGATGTTCGGCCTCACCAGTGAGAAAATCGATCCCTCCTGGCGGAGAAAATCATATCCTTCGTTGAAACGCGCTTTCACGCAAACGCGCCCCTGGGAGGTTTCGACCGCCTCCACCACACCGACCGGAACCCCCAGATATCGCAGCTCGGTCTCGCCCGCCCGCAGACCCCGGCCGTTGAGAAAGCGGATATTAACCGGCTCTGAAACAGCTTGGGCGAGGCGATGGTTGTCCTGCAGCGGAAAACGGCTGCCCGAGGGTGCCACGGGCTTTGGGGGGCCCATGTTTTCAAAAGCCACGCCGCCCTGCAGCAGGCTCTGCACGCCGTTCACATCCATCCGAAGATACCCCGGACCGGCTTTGATTGATGTGGCTGGAACACGCCAGAACCGCGCCGATTGAGTGAGGGCGCCGCGGAACGACGGGCGTATGACACCCTCCAGGCAGGGCCGGCCCGCGGAGTCCAGCGTCTTGCGCGTGATGGATCCCACCACGAGACCCTTGTGGAAAACCGGTGCTCCTTTGTCCAGAGAGGGCAGGTTTTCGGCATGCAGTTGGAAGGGCACGCCGTGACGCTCGGCTTGAAGGGCCTCCCATTCCTCGCCAGCCACTGTCCGGCCTGAAAATTCGCTGGCGGCGACGTTGGCGGCAGAGGGCTCGACCTCGATGTAAGACCCGGTGATCAGCGT
The DNA here is from genome assembly GCA_945883435.1 of Chthoniobacter flavus. GTDB lineage: Bacteria > Verrucomicrobiota > Verrucomicrobiia > Chthoniobacterales > Terrimicrobiaceae > UBA967. Next base: position 37,070 of record CAMCXK010000011.1, read on the forward strand.
GTCGAGGTTGCTCACTCCCTCCAGGGAAATCCGCGGGCGCACCAGCGTGAAAACCGACCCTTCGCGCAAAAGTCCATTTTGTGCGGGTAGAAGGCGCACGGAGACTGTTGCCAGCCCGCTTGCGGAATCCGTGGAGACGGACTCAACCACTCCAACGGGCACTCCCAGATGGCAAACCGGAGTGCGTCCAGGAACGATCCCCCGCCCACTTTCAAAAGTGATGGTCGCCGTAGATCCGCTGCAGCGCGCGGTGAATTCATCGGCCACGATCGGGAGTATGGAATCATTCGAAGCGGGCACTCCCTCGTTGTCGAAGTGGTCGAAACAAATCGCCCCCTGCACGAGTGCGTCCACACCTTCGATGCGCAGGTTGAACCCATGCTGGCCGACCGTGAGCGATGTGGCCGGCTGGGGCCAGAAGCGGGATGTCGTGCGCAACACATCGCGGTGGGCGGGTTCGATCAAAAGCTCCAGCAAAGGCGCCCCTTCCGCCGTAAGTTTTTTTTCACGCACATATCCGACATTGACTCCACGGTGGTAAACCGGCGTTCCCCTGTTGAGAAACGGCACATCCAAGCCTCTCAACCGGATTGTGAACGATCCCGGCTGCAGGGGCAGCAGGGGCGCCTCGGCCAGCCCCCGGAACGTGAAGCACGGGTTTCCCCCCGGATTGCTGGCCCGCATCGAATTGCCCGTGATGATGGATTCCAAGCCGGTCAATTCCGCCAATGTGATCACAGGGCGTTCGACCCAAAAGTCCGTGTTCTCGGTGGCCAGTCCTCGTGCGAATTCCTTGAGTCTCACCCCCACAACAACCCTGTCCAGGGCCGTGTCCAAGCGCACACTATGGACTGTGCCGGCTTCGACGCCGCGATAAATCAGGGGCGTTTTGCCGGCGGTGATTCCCGGAGCCTCATCCAAGGTGACCGTGATTTCGGGGCCGAGGGATTGGTAGTCCTTCCAGAAAAACCACGCCGACACCGCGAGGGCCAGTGCGGGAAAAAACCACACCCAGGACAAACCGGCCTTGTGGCGGCGCACCACTCGGCCATGGTCGACGGGCGGACTTGGTTCAAGCGGGCTCATAAGTGTCCAAGTCCTGCCAGACCATGTGGGGCTTGTAAACCTCCGCCGCGTAGAGAACACACAAGATCATCGCGCCGAAAAACAAGGCTCCGGGCTCTGCTTGCACACCCGCCAGAACACCCAACTGCCCCACAGCGGCCAGTATCGAGAGCAGAAAAAGATCGATCATCGCCCATGTCCCGATGCGCACCAGAAAGGCGTGCACGGAAATCCTCCGGCGCACCAAAACTCCCGATCCATGGCGGCTCAGGAGCCAGAGCAACGCCAGCACCTTGAGTGCCGGAACCGCCACACTCGCCAGAAACACGATCGCCGCCACCGGCGGAAGTCCGCTTCGATACAACTCCATCACCCCGCCCATCACCGTGAGTGGTTCGATTTTTCCCGGCAGTGAAATGGTCATGACGGGAATCGTGTTCGCGGGAAAATAAAGAACCGCACCCGAGAGCGTGAGAGCCCATGCGATCCGGAGTCGCAGTTCGTCGCTCATTGCAAGGTCTCCAAACGTTCGCGCGCCTGCCGGACATCGAAAAACCGCATGGTCAAAAACGTTGCGAGGGCCGAGACCAGAATCCACACCGACCCGGATTCCCAGGAGACGGTTCCCAGCGTTCGGAGCTTCACCACCGAGACCAGGCACGCCACTGCAAAAACGGGCAGCAGACACCAGGACTCGAAAATCACGGCCATGCGCAGCAAAAGCACCGCAAAACGCGATTTCAATCGCAGGTGGCAGGCCGTGGCCGACACGGCGACGCCGGCCAGAAACAATGCCGGGGCCGCAATCGCTGAAAATCCCACCAGCACCGCCAACGGCCCGTAGCCCTGCTCCCACAAACTCAAAACGCCGGTCACCACCAAGTTTTCCTGGGTGTTTCCAGCCACGTTGAAAATCAATACCGGAAACAAGTTGGCCGGGACCAATGCCACGAGTCCGGTCCATGCAAAGGCCATGGCCAAGGCCATCCGGCGCGCTTGAAAGGGGCCTTCGACGGTGGTGCCGCAGCGTCCGCAATCCAGAAACTCCCCGTCGGACAGGGCCCGATGCCTGATCATGGCCCGGCACTGCGGACATCGAATCCAAGTGCTGGAAGATTGGCTTGTGGTTTCCATCGGCACACTCCGGACTCTGATCCTCCGTCCGCCGAAGCAAAACAATTTTTCTCTTCGGCAAGACGGCCGGCCCGGAGCGGCTCTGTGTGATCCGGCAGTCCTTCCGGACTTCCTTGAAACCACACTGCCATTTGCGGGATTGCAGAATTCCCCCCGCCTTCCCTATGGTGCTGGTTCCAAAGCCCGATGAACATCCACGAATACCAAGCCAAAGAGCTTCTTGACCTGTTTCAAGTCGCCAACAGCCCCGGAGGCGTTGCCTCCACTCCCGAGGAGGCGGAGAAAATCGCCGCCTCGCTCCAAACTTCCGACCTTGTGATCAAGGCCCAGGTCCACGCCGGCGGCCGAGGCAAGGGAACTTTCAAAAACGGCTTCCGCGGCGGGGTTCATCTGTGCGCCACACCGGCGGAAATTCGTGACACGGCCTCCCGGATGCTTGGCGAAACACTGGTGACCCACCAGACGGGCGAGGCTGGCCGCGTCGTCCGCAAGGTTCTCGTTGCCAAATCGGTTGCCATCCGCAAGGAGCTTTATTTTGCGATTCTCATCGATCGAGCCGTTTCCGGGCCGGTCATTGTGGCGAGCACCGAGGGTGGCGTGAACATCGAGGAGGTCGCGGAGCACACTCCGGAAAAAATCTTCCACCTTGCTGTCGATCCGCTTCTTGGGCTTCAAGCCCACCAAGCCCGCAAGCTGGCCCGCCTTCTGGAAATTCCCTCGGACCGCGTGAAGGAGGCCAGTGCCCTCTTTGAAAACCTCTACAAGCTCTTTATCGCACGTGATTGTTCGATGGTGGAAGTGAACCCCCTGGTGATCACCACCGAGGGCTCGATCCTTGCGCTCGACGCGAAATTCAACTTCGACGACAATGCCCTCTACCGCCATCCCGACGTGCAGGCCTATCGGGACATCGAAGAGGAGGATCCCCGCGAGGTGGAAGCCTCAAAATTCAATCTGAGCTACATCGGCCTTGACGGAAACATCGCTTGCCTTGTCAATGGCGCCGGTCTGGCCATGGCGACCATGGACATCATCAAACACCATGGCGGCGAACCCGCGAATTTCCTCGACGTGGGAGGCGGAGCCACCGAACAGCAGGTCACCGAAGCCTTCAAAATCCTCGTGGCCGACAGCCGTGTGAAAGCGATTCTTGTGAATATTTTTGGCGGTATCATGAAGTGCGATGTGATCGCGCAAGGCATCATCAATGCCGTGAAAGCCGTGAACCTTCCGGTGCCCTTGGTGGTGCGCCTCGAGGGAACCAACGTCGAGGCCGGTCGCAAGTTGCTTGCCGAATCCGGTCTTCAACTCACCCCTGCCACCGACATTGCCGACGCGGCCCGCAAGGTCGTCGCCGCCGCCGCCTGAACCCACTCCCATGTCCATCCTCGTCAATAAAAACACCCGCCTTCTCGTCCAAGGCATCACCGGAAAATCCGGAGGCTTCCATGCGAAATCCTGCATGGAATATGGAACCAATGTCGTTGCCGGAGTCACCCCCGGCCGCGGCGGGGAACTTTTCGAAAGCAAGGTTCCGGTTTTCGACACCGCCCACGAGGCGCGCCGCGAAACCGGCTGCAATGCGACCATGATCTTCGTCCCCGCCGCGGGCGCCGCCGACTCGATTCTCGAAGCGGTCGACGCCGGCATCGAGTTGGTGATCTGCATCACCGAGGGCATCCCGGTTCTTGACATGATGAAGGTGAAAGCGGCCATGAAATCGAGCTCCAGCCGCCTGATCGGTCCGAATTGCCCGGGGATTATCACTCCCGGCGAGTGCAAAATCGGAATCATGCCGGGCTACATTCACAAGCCGGGTGCTGTGGGCGTGGTTTCGCGCTCCGGAACGCTCACCTACGAGGCGGTCTGGCAGTTGTCCAGCCGCGGGCACGGTCAATCCACCTGCGTCGGGATCGGAGGCGACCCGATCAACGGCACCTCGCACCTCGATGTGGTGAAAATGTTCAATGACGACCCCGGCACCGAGGCGATCATCATGATTGGCGAAATCGGCGGCACCGCCGAGGAGGAGGCGGCCGAATGGATCGGCGCCCATTGCCAAAAGCCGGTGGCCGCGTTCATCGCCGGCGCCACAGCGCCTCCGGGACGGAGAATGGGCCACGCCGGAGCCATCGTGAGCGGTGGCAAAGGCACCGCCCAGGGCAAGATCGAAGCGATCAAGGCCGCGGGCATTGAAGTCGCCGCCACGCCTGCGGATATGGCCGACGCCCTCCTTCGCCGGATGGCGCGCTGAAGATCACCGCCAGGACCGGTCATCCTGATCCGGATTGCCTTTCCACTTTTCGGGGAAACGCAGTCCGGACGGGTTGGGGGCATCATCCGATCTGTGGGTTCCAACGCATTTTTCCGCTTCCGCTTGAATTTTTCCGTTTCCTCAGCACTATCTCCGCTATGAAATTTTCTCCGCTCGTTCTTTTGATGGTGCCTGTTCTGATTCTCAGCGCCTGCAACAAGAAAAAATCCGACCAGTTCGCCGGCGTGGACGGCGATTTCGTCACCAGCACACCACTGGGTGAGCGATTCGAGGGGGGGGCGAATTTCTTCAGTGAAAGCGTGGCGAAGGGTCAATTCTCGCCCGTGTATTTCGGCTTCGACAGCTACTCGGTCGAGCCCGGCGAGTCCGCCAAAATCCAGCAAGTCGCCACGGCTCTCCGGGATTCCTCGAGCCGTTTGATTGTGGCGGGATTCACCGACGAGCGAGGCACGCAGGAATACAACCGTGGTCTCGGTGAGCGCCGGGCCCAGGCCGTGCGCCAAGCTTTGATCGACGCCGGGGTGGCTTCCGACCGGATTCAAACGGTCAGCTTCGGCAGTGAAATGCCGGCCGATCCTGCCAGCAGCGAGGCAGCGTGGGCTCTCAACCGGCGCGCGGAGTTCGGTATCGTCAAGTAAATCTGCGGGCCGTCGTTCAGGTTTCCCTCAAGGCTTTCAAGGCCTCGAGGGCATTTCCTGAATCGATGGACTCCGAGGTCAATTCAAGACCCTCGGCGAGGGAACCGGCCCGGCCGCAAACCACCAGGGCGGCGGCTGTATTCGCCGCCACGGCGCGGCGTTGGGCCGGCTCGCCGCTTCCCGCAAGGATGTTGTGAATGATCCGTGCATTCGCGGCGGCGTCGCTGCCTTGCAAATCCTGCAAGGAATCGCCTGCGGGTCCAAAAATTCCCGGGGATAATTCAAAGAATGCCGTTTTCCCGTCCGCCACCGATGTCACCATCGTTGGGCCAAGCGTGGAGACCTCGTCCAAACGGATTCCCTCCGGTCCGGTGCCGTGAACCGCCCACGCCCGTCTGCGTCCGAGGGTGGTCATGGCCGCGCCATAAACCTCCAGCAGATCGGGGTCGAAGACGCCTGCCAGCTGGAATTCGGGTCGTGCCGGGTTGAGCAGGGGTCCAATGATATTGAACAGGCTGGCTTCGCCGCGCGCGCCCAGGAACTGACGAACCGGGGCAACCGCCCGGAATGTCGGGTGGTAGTCGGGAGCGAATAAAAAACAGCATCCCGCCCGCTCCAGTGCGGTTTCGGCGCGGTCCGGCGCGAAGTGGATGTCGATGCCCAACGCCTCGAGCACGTCGGCGCCGCCGGATTTCGATGTGATGCCCCGGTTGCCATGCTTGACGAGGCGCGCCCCGGCCCCGGCGGCGACGAAAAACACGGTGGTCGAGATATTGAAAAGCCCCGCTTTGTCACCGCCGGTGCCACACACATCCAAGCAACCGGCCCCGCTCCAGGGAATCTTGACCGCGCGTTCCAGAAGCACTTGAACGAACCCGGCGATCTCCTGCGGGGTTTCCCCCCTCCGGTGAAGACTTGACAGGAAAGCCGCCCGCGCTTCCACAGACAATGCTTCATCGAACAGCAAGTCGCAGGCGAGGCGGATTTCCCCGGTGTCGAGCGGCTTCGCTTCGGCGGCGCGGCGGGTGAGGGTTTCCAATTCCCCCATCAATCAACCTTCACTGGCTCAAGCTTCCAGATGTCGCGGGCGTATTCGCGGATCGTGCGGTCGCTGGAGAATTTGCCGACCCGGGCGGTATTGAGAACCGCCATGCGGGCCCAGCGGGCCCTGTCCTGAAAGGCCGCCGACACGCGGTCTTGCGCCTGGCAGTAGGAATCAAAGTCGGCGAGACACAGGTAGGGATCGTGGTAAAGAAGGTTGTCGCGCAGGGGAGCCAGCACCGAGCGGTCCTCCCCCGGGGTGAATTCACCGGAGGCCAGCCAATCGAGGAGTTCACCCAGCACGGGATTCGCGCGCACGGCATCGGCAGGGTTGTATCCGCTGTCCAGCAGCGCATGCACCTCTTCCACGGTTTTTCCAAAGATGAAGATGTTGTCGTCGCCCACCTCCTCGCGAATTTCGACATTCGCGCCGTCGAGCGTTCCGATCGTGAGGGCGCCATTGAGGGCGAGCTTCATGTTTCCGGTGCCCGAGGCCTCTTTTCCGGCGGTCGAAATCTGCTCCGAAAGGTCCGCCGCCGGCACGATGCGCTGCGCGAGCGATACGCGGTAGTTCGGCATGAACGCGACCTTGAGCTTTCCGCCGATCCGCGAATCCGCGTTGATCCGTGCCCCGACGGCATTGATCGCCTTGATGATCCGCTTGGCCATTTCGTATCCGGGAGCGGCTTTGGCCGCAAAAACAAACACCCGTGGCGGGATATCGAGCCCGGGATTGTCGAGCAGGCGCCGGTAAAGCGCGAGAATGTGGAGCAGGTTCAAATGTTGGCGCTTGTATTCGTGAAGGCGCTTGATCTGAACATCGAACAGGGCTGCTGGATCGACTTCGATGCCGCATTCCTCCTGGATGCGGCGTGCGAGTCGCACTTTGTTCGCGTGTTTCACTGCCATGAACTCCTCGCGGAACCCGGCGTCGTCGGCGAACGGCTCCAGATCGCGCAACCGGTCGAGATCGCGTTCCCAAGCGCGCCCGATGCGGCTGGAAACCAGATTCGACAAGCGCGGATTGCAAACCAGAAGCCACCGGCGGGGTGTGATGCCGTTTGTCTTGTTCTGGATTTTGTCCGGGAAAAGCTCGTCGAACTCCGGGAAGAGATGCTCCTTGAGAAGCTGGGTGTGGAGGGCGGCCACGCCATTGACCGTGTGGCTGCCAACAACGCTCAGGTGCGCCATCCGCACCATTTGCTCCTGGCCCTCCTCGATAAGCGACAGAGTGCGTTTCTTGGCGATGTCGCCGGGCCATTTCGCCTCCACCTCGTCGAGGAAGTGTTTGTTGATTTCAAAAATGATTTGCAGATGCCGGGGAAGCACTTTGCGGAAGAGGGCCACACTCCATTTTTCCAGTGCCTCGGGCATGAGCGTATGGTTCGTGTAGGCGAACGTGCGGGTCACGATTCCCCAAGCCTCGCTCCACGACAAATTGTGCTCGTCGTGCAAGAGGCGCATGAGTTCGGCGACACCGATGGCCGGGTGGGTGTCATTGAGCTGGATCGCCACCTTATCGGGGAAGGTCGCCCAATCCGAATTGTTCTTTTGGAACCGGCGGATGATGTCGCGCAGCGAGCAGGCCACGAAAAAATACTGCTGGATCAGGCGCAGTTCCTTGCCCGCCTCGGTTTGGTCGTTCGGGTAAAGCACCTTGCTCACCGTCTCCGCCATGTTTTTGTCGTGCACGGATTGTTCGTAGCCTCCCCGGTTGAAGGCCTCGAAATCAAACTCCGCCGGGGCCTTCGACTCCCAGAGGCGCAGAAAATTCACCGTTTCCGTTCCATATCCGGGGATCGGAATATCGTAGGGCACGCCGATGAGTTTGCGGTGGTCGGTCCAGACGCTGCGGGAAACACCGAGGCTGTCCGAGTGCGTTTCGACATGGCCGTATATCGGAATCTCCTGGCTGTGCTGGGGACGGATGATTTCCCAAGGGGATCCGAAGTGAACCCACTCGTCGGGAAGTTCGATTTGATAGCCATTCCGGAACTCCTGTTTGAAAAGGCCGTATTCATAGTGGATGCCATAGCCCACCGCCGGAAGGTCGAGCGTGGCCAGGGAGTCGAGAAAACAAGCGGCCAAGCGGCCCAATCCACCGTTGCCGAGAGCCATGTCGTATTCCTGGTCGCGCGTCTCCTCCAGGGGATGCCCGAGGTTTTCCAACGCCTCGCTCACCTCTTTGAGAACGCCGGCGCAAGTCATATTGTTCACAAAAAGCCGGCCCATCAGGAATTCCATCGAAAGGTAGTAAACCCGGCGCACATTCCCGCGGTGGTGGGTCTCCAGGGTTTTCATCATTCGCTCGATGACGACCTTTTGAATCGCTTTGGACGTGGCGATCCACCACTCGCGCCGCGAGGCCGACTCGGTGTCCCGCGCGAGCCCGAAGCGAAGCTGGTCGACGATTTCCTTTTCAAACTGTGTGGCGGTGCCGTGTTTCATGGTGTCGTTGGGTGTTCCGCAGACTTTCTTGGACGGATGCGGCGCGGCGGGCGAGGAAAAATTCACTCGCTCCCGGGGCCGGGCGCCTCGTGCGGACAGGGCAAAAAAAAGCCGCCGCAGGAGTCTGCGGCGGCTGTGTGAGAAGTAGGCTTTTACTTTTTCTTGATCGCCTGTCCGGCGTCTTGGGCGGCTTCACCGGCGGCGGCACCGACAGTGGATGCGCTGCTGGTCGCCGTGTTGACAGTGCCTTTCACGGCGCCCGCGCCGGTGACCGTGGTGTCGGCGGCGGCACCGAGTGCGGTTTCAGTCGCATCGGCGGCGGTTTTCAAAGTGCCTCCCACAGCGGTGCCGGTGGTTTTCAAAACCCCGTCGGTGGCCGCTCCAGCAGCATTGGCGGCTCCTTTGAGAGGGTTTTTGTTGACAGCGGCCTTGCCTGTTTGCACAACGGTTTCGCCGGCCGCCTTCACTGTTTTCACGGCTGTTCCAGCGGCATCGCTGGCGGTTGCCACGGTGCCTTCGGCCGCGTTGACGGCGGTGTTCTTGATGTTTGTGCCCGTTGTTTTGGCGGTCGACTTGGCGTCTTGCGCGGTTTGCTGGGCGGCCTCGGACGTCTTCGGCTTGCTGGAGCCGGCGTGGGAGGCGGTGGTGATGGCCACAAGGGCGGTCGCGGTAAGGAGGAATTTGATCATAGGATGAGGCTTTTTGTCATGCCAAACCACGCCTCGTCCTGTCAATCATGACATCCGTGAATTTTTCAATTCCCCGCCAACCAGTCGATTGGAGGGTGGTCGTTTTGGATACGACCGCCTCCACCAACGACGAGTGCCGCACATTGGGCCCGTGGGAGGCTGTCCAGGCCCTCCGGCAAAGCGCGGGCCGTGGACGCCGGGGGCGCAAGTTCGCCTGCGGCCCCGGGGGGTTGTGGATTTCGGCAAACATTCCTTCGACGGGATTGGATTTGCGCGGCGCGGCCTTGCATGTCGGTGTGGCCCTTCAATCCGCCCTCCGGCCCGTCGCGGAATTGAGTTTGCGGTGGCCGAACGACCTGTTGCTGCACGGGAAAAAAGTCGCCGGACTCCTGCTCGAAAACTTCGGCGGCGGTTGCCTCACGATCGGCCTGGGATTGAATGTCCGGAACGAGCCGTGGATTGAAATGCCCGACCTGGCCGGCACCGCAACAAATCTGGCCGCCCTGGGAGAACCTCCCCCGCTGGAGGGACTGCGGATGTCGGCCTTGAACGCCTTTGCTGTCGCATTCTCACGCATCCGGGAATCCGGTCTTGCCGGCGCGGTTGCGGATTGGAACCACGCGGCCCGGCTGCCCCGGCGGGTGGGTCTTGCACTCCGCTCCGGCGTCACGATCCGCGGCTCGTTCCAAGGACTCGAGTGCGATGGCGACCTCCGTGTTCTGGAGGACTCCGGAGAGTTGCGCATTGTGCCCCACGAGGATGTGGAGCGCCTTCACCAAGAGATCAATCTTTTGGACAATGACCGTCCGAAAACCTAAGAGATACCGTCCATGAGCAACCCATCACTGGACGTCCGCGACGTGGCCCGGCTGGCGCGGATCGAACTCAACGATGCCGAAGTGGCCACGTTCCAAGAGCAACTCGGCCGCGTGCTCGGGTATGTCGAGCAATTGAACGCCTTGGATGTTTCCGGCGTCGAGCCCACAGCCCACGCGAATCCCGTTTTCAACGTGCTCCGGGTGGACGAGTCCCGTGCCGGCCTGGACCGGCGCGACGCCCTGAAAAACGCGCCCCGCGTGGCCAACAATCTGGTGGTTGTCACCAAAGTCATCGATCAATGAACGACCTCTCCACACTCACTGTTCACGAACTGCAGGCCGGATTCCGCCGGGGTGACTTCACGCCCCTGGAGGCTCTGGAGTCGCTGGAAAACGCCATCTCAAGCCGCGACCCGCAGATTGGGGCCTATCTGTCCCGCGATTTCGAGACGGCGCGGGCGGCGGCCGCCTCGGCCGATATCCTCCTTCCCCTCGGGGGTGTGCCGATCGCGATCAAGGACGCGATCAATGTTCAGGGCGAACCGTGCCGGTGCGCCTCGAAAATGCTGGAAAATTTCATCTCGCCCTATGACGCCACGGTGATTTCGAAATTGCGCGCCGCCGGTGCGATTCCCTTCGGCCGGCTCAACATGGATGAGTTTGCGATGGGATCCTCCACCGAGAATTCCGCTTTTCAAAAGACCCGCAACCCGTGGGATACCGGCCGCATTCCCGGGGGATCAAGCGGAGGATCGGCGGCGAGCGTTGCCTCGCGGACGGCTTTTGCAAGCCTGGGCAGCGATACCGGGGGGTCGATCCGCCAACCGGCGGCCCTGTGCGGTGTGGTGGGATTGAAGCCGAGTTACGGCCGGGTTTCGCGCTACGGACTGGTGGCCTTCGCCTCCTCGCTCGACCAGATCGGGCCTCTGGCCCGCACCACGCGGGATTGTGCCTCCCTCATGAACATCCTGGCCGGCAAGGACTCCAGGGATTCGACATCCTTGGACCTGCCTGCGGAGGACTTCACCGCCGCCCTCGGACGGGACTTGCGCGGCGTCAAGCTGGGTATTCCCAAGGAATATTTCGTCGATGGCATGGATACACGGGTGCGGAGCCGCGTCGAGGCGGCCATCGCGCATTGCGAGTCCCAAGGTGCGGAATTGATCGAGGTCTCGCTGCCGCACACCGCCTACGCGGTCGGGGTCTACTACATCATCGCGACTGCCGAAGCCTCTGCGAATCTCGCACGCTTCGACGGCGTGCGTTACGGACACCGGGCCGATCATCCGCGTGATTTGCTGGACCACTACATGCGCTCCCGGGAGGAGGGATTCGGCAGTGAGGTGAAGCGCCGGATCATTTTGGGAACCTACGTGCTCTCCAGTGGCTACTACGACGCCTACTACCTCCGGGCCCAGAAGGTGCGGACGCTGATCCGCCGTGACTTCGAGCAGGCTTTTGAAAAAGTCGACGCGCTGGTGTGCCCCACCTCTCCGGATCTTGCATTCCGGATCGGCGAGCGCACCGACGATCCCCTCCGCATGTATCTGGCGGATATCTTTACGATCGCCACCAATCTGGCCGGGATTTGCGGCTTGAGTGTGCCGTGTGGATTCGTCGAGGAAAACGGACGATCCCTGCCGGTGGGAATGCAGTTTCTGGGCCGGGCCCTGGACGAAACACGCCTTTTGGGAATCGCCGACGCCTACGAGCGCAGTTGTGGCCTCGACTTTGCCCGGGCGCTTCCAAAGTAACGCATTTTTCACAAAATCCGGATTGCCCACCGGCGTCCGCTGTGGCGTGACTGGTCTTCATGGACAGCACCTCGGACTCCCGTTTGCATCAAAAACTCCGCGACGAAATTCTCGATTCGCTCGACGAGGAGCTGGAATTGGAGGCTGAAGATCGCGAAAGCGCGGCGGGCGACGGTTCACCGGCTTTCCGGAAAGTCTACTTTTCGGAGTTGCTCCGCCTGCAGGGGGAACTGGTCAAGTTGCAGGATTGGGTTGTTCAGCGCGGCCGCAAGCTGGTGGTGCTGTTCGAGGGCCGCGATGCCGCCGGAAAGGGGGGGGTGATCAAACGCATCACCCAGCGCTTGAATCCACGGGTGTGCCGGGTGGCTGCCCTGCCGGCCCCGAACAACCGTGAGCGCACCCAATGGTATTTTCAGCGCTATGTGGCGCACCTGCCGGCGGCCGGCGAAATCGTGCTTTTCGACCGGAGTTGGTATAACCGCGCGGGTGTCGAGCGGGTGATGGGGTTTTGCAACGACGACGAATACCAGCAGTTTTTCCACGATGTGCCGGAGTTTGAACGCATGCTCGTGCGCTCCGGCATCCAATTGGTGAAGTATTGGTTTTCGATCACCGACGCGGAGCAGGAATTCCGGTTTCGTGCGCGGATTCAAGACCCTCTCAAGCAATGGAAATTGAGCCCGATGGATCTGGAATCCCGCACCCGCTGGGAGGATTACACCAAGGCCAAGGAGATCATGCTTGACCGCACCAGCATTCCCGAAGCACCCTGGTGGGTTGTTCACGCGGTGGACAAAAAAAAGGCCCGCCTCAACTGCATCCACCACCTTCTCGGTCTTGTTCCCTACGAGCCGACGCCGCACACCCCGGTTTCGCTCCCGCAACGCATCCACCATCCGGACTACCATCGCCACGTTGTGCCGCCCGAAATGTTCGTGCCCGGGGTTTATTGACTCTTGCGCCGCCGCGGCACCGCGTGTTCATTCTCCGCGACCTTGATCCGCCACCATCCATTTCACCCCGTTTTTCCGAAGAGCGGCGCTGATGCGGCGATGCCGGTTTCCCTTGTGGCCGCAGGCGGTTGGACGGTGCCGTCGTCGTCCCCCGGTTGGAATGTCCGCTGCGTTGCCTCAAGAAAGTCTACGTTGTCACTGCGCGACACCCACACGTGGGCCCTTTTTTTCGGCGGTTCGGCATTGGGCTTTGAAAACGGGGAGTGGATCGGGGAAACAGCCGGCAGTTTGATTCGCGATGCAGCCACGCCCGCTGCAGCCCGCTGCGCGTCCGATTTCGGAGAGGGCCGGATGCGCGCGTTTCTCGCGGAAGCGATCGGGGTGCGCGCCTTGAGGGAGACCGCCCGGGCTGGACTCCAACGCGAGTTGCATGAGATTCTGGATGGCTCGGACAAGGTTGTTTTACGCCTGGAGGTCACCCGCCTGACCGCTCCGGAAGGGCCGGTTTACATCACTCTCCATCCGTTGCTTGGCTATGGAGCTGATGCCGCGCGAATGCTCCAAATCCTGGGCACATCGGGATGCGGGCCCGCCCCGGAGACGCTCATTGGAGGCGTTTATCGACTGCTCGGGGTGCAGCCGCTCGCCTACTCGGCCAAGCCGCCCCTGACATTTGCGCCCGGGAGTGAAGCCGCTGCCGCAGTGGTTGAAATCCTGCAAGGCCTGCTGGAAGTGGCCCGCTGGAACGAGTTCGGCATCGCCGGGGATGTGGACACCGAGTTTTTGCACGACTTCCGGGTGGCGTTGCGAAAAATGAGGTCGGTTCTGAGCCTCACCAAAGGCGTTTTCTCCGGCGACGCGACCACACGCTGGAAGAAGCAGCTTGGCGATGTGTGCCGCAAAACCAATGCCCTGCGCGATCTGGATGTGCAGATTCTCGGACGCGAGGATCTCTGTGCGATGCTTCCGGAGGAGCTCCGTCCCGGACTGGACCGGTTTTTCGAGGAGTCGGGAAACGCCCGCGCCGTCCAAGCCCGCAAGGTGGCCGCCTATTTGAAATCGAAGTCCTATACCGCGCTGGTCGAAACGCTGCCGGGGGAATGGGAAAATCCCGTTTATCGCGGACCCGCGGCGGCACACCCCGTCGGCTTGATGGCTTCTGCGCGGCTTCAAAAGCGGTTTCAACGCATCCGAAAACTCCAGAAATCGATCACCCCTGAAACCACCGATTCCGCCATCCACGCCCTTCGCATCGAGTGCAAAAAAATGCGCTACTTGCTCGACAGTTTTGGCCGCCTGTTTCCCGCCGATTGCGCCCTGCCGATTGCAAAAAGCCTGGCACGCGTTCAAAACCGCCTCGGACGCTACAACGACACCTCTGTCCAGCAGGACCACTTCCTGGAACGGGCCCACGGCTGTCTGGAAACCGGTGATTGCCGGATGGCCCTTGCCCTCGGGGGGCTGATCGGAAGCCTCCACCACGAGCATACCGCCCTTCGCAAAAAGGTGGTCGAGGCGCTGGCAGCTTTTTGCAACCGGGAACACCGTGCCCTGGTCAAAAGCCTGATTCCCCTCGATCAATGAAAATCCTCTCTTGCTACAGTATCAAAGGCGGTGTCGGTAAAACCGCGCTTGCCGTGAATCTCGCCTATCAACTGGGCACTCGCGGGTTCCGCACCCTTCTGGTCGACCTCGATCCCCAGGGCGCGGCGGGGTTTTACTTGCGGGTCGCTCCCGCCCGGGATTTTCCCATTGAAGAGTTGAAAAGCCTCACTGGCACTTGGGTGCGCGCAAACCTCCGCGAATCCGATTTTCCGGGCCTTCACATCCTGCCGTCCAGCCTTGCCTACCGCCACCTCGACAACCGCTTGTCCGGCATGAAAAAATCCCGCAAGCAGCTCCAGTGGATGCTGGAGGAGATTGAAGACGGCTACGACGTGGCGGTGCTGGATTGCCCGCCCAACATCACACTCCTCTCGGAAAACATCTTTCGCGCCTCCCGGGCCGTTCTTGTGCCTGTCATCCCGACACCGCTCTCGTCTCGGACGTTCGACCAACTTTGCGGATTTTTCGGCGATGAGGATCTCGATACCACAAAAATCCAACCGTTTTTCTCTATGGTTCAATCGCGCAAAGGGCTTCACCGCTCCGAAATGGAGTCTCTCCGGTCCAGCCATCCGTCCTTTTACCGCGCTTGCATTCCATTCTCGGTTGATGTCGAGGCCATGGGGGCCCGTCGCGCGCCGCTGACTTCATACAGCCGAGGCACGGCCGCCCGCGCTTTTGTGGAACTCTCCACCGAGATCATCGATCGCAATCCTCTCCGATGAAGCCCCCCTTGAAAGAACGTGTGTTTCACCTGCCAGACCCCGGCCCCCCCTTGGGCGAACCTCTGTGGCTGGCGTGCGTATCGCGCGGGCAGGGTCGCGAGGTGTGGATTCAAAGAGATTCGCGAGCATGCTTTCTGGAGGTGCACGGTGGCCACCCCGCGGCGCCGGAGGTCCAGCGCATTGACATTTCAGGGCCTGATTTTGACCGTTTGTGGAATTCCGGCATCTCCCACCGCGTCGAGATTGTCCGGCAGTCCTCGGAGTGGAATGGACAACCCGTCGTGATCGATTTCTTCCCGGACCGCCAATCGGCGCTGGCACGCATTGCCTTCCATGGTGCCGCGCAGGCCCGCCGCTTCCGGAAGCCGCTCCAATGGGGCGGCGAGGTCACGGAGGGGGGCTCGTTGCGCGATCTCGCGCTGCATGGTTGGCCCCAAGGGGACGACACCGAAATCCAAGCGGGAGCGGTTCCCTTTCTGCACAAGAAGGGAGTGCTGCATATCGTTTTGATCACAAATTCCTCTGGAAGCCGCTGGATCATTCCCAAGGGCCGCATGGAAGCGCATCTCACTCCGCAGGAGGTCGCACTCATGGAGGCGGCCGAGGAGGCCGGGGCGATCGGCCGCATCGAGG
>CAMCXK010000012.1 GCA_945883435.1 Chthoniobacter flavus
ATCCCCAGCAGGAATACATCCAGGTGAACACCGAGAAAATCCTCTTCATCTGCGGCGGGGCATTCGTGGGTCTAGAAAAAATCATCCAACGCCGCCTGGGAGGCCGCACTTTAGGATTTCATGCGCCGGTCATCGACACCACGGGGCACACCGCGCGCGGCGATCTGTTCCGCAGCGTGGAACCCGAGGATCTCATTTCCTTCGGCCTCATTCCCGAGTTCATCGGCCGCCTTCCGGTTGTGGCCACGCTGGAGGAACTCAACGAAGACCAACTTGTCTCAGTCCTCACCGAACCGCGGAATGCCATGACCAAGCAGTATGCAAAACTGCTCGGGATGGATGGCATCAATCTCAACATCACAAAGGACGGGCTTCGCGCACTGGCCGAGGAGGCGATTCGCAAAGGGACCGGGGCCCGCGCCCTTCGCTCGATGCTCGAACGCATCATGCTCGATGTCATGTTCGAGGGACCGAGCCGCGAGGATGTCGCCGAGGTCACGATCAACCGTGCCGTCGTCGAGGGCAAAAAGTCCCCCACCCTCCGCCGCAAGCAGGAAAAGGACGCCGCCTGACCGCCATTCCATTTTTTCCGACTGGCGCAGAACGCTGACCCGGGTAGGTTGGGCCCGTCATGAAAACCGCCATCGCACTCCTTCTCGCCGCCGCGTTTCAACTCCAGGCCGGAGTCACAGTGGGATCCCCCGCTCCCGACTTCACGCTCACAGATTGCTCGGGCAAGAGCGTTTCCCTGTCGGAATTTCGCGGACGCACGGTGGTTTTGGAATGGATCAACCACGGATGCCCGTTTGTCGTGAAGCACTATGGGGCCGGTCATATGCAAAAGCTTCAGGCCGATGCCACCGCAAAAGGCATTGTCTGGCTCTCGATTTGCTCGTCGGCACCGGGCAAGCAAGGCCACATGGACCCGGCAACCGCCGCCAGGAACTGCAAGGACAAACAATCCTCTGCAACAGCCTACCTCTTGGATGAAAACGGGTCTGTGGGCCGGCTTTACGGTGCCAAGCGCACCCCCGAGATGTATCTTGTCGGAGCCGATGGCACCCTACTCTACCACGGCGCGATCGATGACAAAAAGTCAACCGATCCCGCCGATATCCCGAATGCGAAGAACCACATCGCCACCGCAATCGAAGAGGTTTTATCGGGCAAGCCGGTCTCGACTCCGTTGACCGAGGCTTACGGTTGCTCGATCAAATACGCCCCCTGAGCGGGGGGGTCGCTGTTTCAGGGCGGGATGATCCAGTAGTTGCCGTGCCGTGCCTTCTCGTGCCGGAGGAGCTGTCTCTGGCAGGCGGGCAAATCGTTGCGCAATAAATTTTGCAGGTCGGCCAAAGCCGCGCGGTTCTGGTAAAAATAGCCATGGGAGGTCCAGGCGGTGTTCACAAACGTGGCATCGATGATTTCCACGCGTGAGGCGTCTCCGCCCCGGTCGTTGAACAACGTTTCGACATGGGTGGAAGGCGAGATACCCGCCCCGGCCCTCGGCGAACCATTCAACAACGCGGAGAGCACGAGCGCATTGTCGTTGCGGGCCACATAAACCGTGGTGTGGCGCGAAGCCGCCACCCCGGGGCTGAGGACCACAGACTTGAAGTCGTCCTTGTCCACATCTGGCGCCACAAGGATCACATTGGCGAGCGAATCGCCGGTTTTTGCGGAGGAATCCCCCGCTTCAGCCTCCGCGAGGGCCTGGCACACCACCTTGCAACCAAGGCTGTGGGCCAGAATATCGAAATCGCCAGGGCCTTCGAAACGCAGAAAATCCGTCAAAGCCTGCGCCGCGGCAGGCACCTGCATGCGGCACCGGGCATAGGCCGCCGGGGACAACCCCGGATCGGTGGCCCAAGAAAATAGAACCATCGGTTGCCTGAGATTCAGGCCGAACGCGAGGGCTCCGGCCTGGCGCAAAGCCGAGTCGAACGAGTTCTGAATCCCATGGACAAACAATGTCGCCTGCGCGCTTCCCGTGCGGGACATGCTGTCGTGAAGCAATCGATGAAACTCCGCCTCCGCCAAGGGGCGCACGGAAAGGATGCTTGCCGAGAAGGGATCGGATTCGCCTCGCGGGATTTCGGGTCCCTGCACATCCGTTAGACGAAACCGCTCGGGAATGCGCACTTCCGCGACTCCGTAGGAAAGCGTCACGGCCGGCTCCTTTGTGAATTCGCGGCCACTGGAATCCGCCTGCCGGTTTGTGGCGAAAAAAATCTCCACCACGGGCATCTCCTCCACCTCCCGCACCGCGCGCGCGAATTCGATCTGCCGCAAATCAAAACGCGGTGCCGAGCCGAACCATTCCGCCACTCCATACCCCAAGGCCAGCAGCAAAACCGCCAATGCCCCCTGCCGCAACCGCCCGGCGTGTTTCGCCACGGCAGACGCGCCTCGGCGTAAAATTGGAAAAGGGGATTAAGCCACGGGTGAAAATACAAACCAAATGCCGCGCCTGCCTCCAATCCCTCATTTTCGGGACGACTCGCATTCTTGAACAACGGGTGCATAGTCACTGGATGCCACCCGCTACGGCTTTCGAGTTCTTTCATGCCTGCCCTCTCCCGCACTCTCTCGCCTGAGATTCTCGACTCGCTCGATCCTGCGGATTCCCGCGCCATCCGAAGCCGCCGCGACCTGGTGTGGATCGATCGCTTGATGGGAAATTCCCGTTGGATCGCCTCGACGGTTTCCCGCAGCCCGGGCGCGGCTCGCCGGATCGTGGAACTCGGAGCTGGAACAGGAGCACTTTGTCGAAAACTCCACTCGATGCTTCCCCGGAGCCAAGTTGCCGGCATGGATCTGGCCCCCCGCCCCCCATCGCTTCCCGATGGTGTCCAGTGGATCAGCGGGGACTTTTTTCAAACACTCGCCCCGCACTCCGGCGGTTGTTGCGTGGGCAGCCTCGTTCTTCACCATTTTTCCGACACGGCCTTGCGAGTGCTGGGCGCACGGTTGGCGGATTTTTCCGAACTCCTCTTTGTCGAGCCCTTGCGCTCCCGCGCCACGCTCGCCGCCTCGTGGCTTGTCTCGCCGCTGGCAGGCGAGGTCACCCGTCATGACATGCCTGCCAGCATCCGTGCCGGATTTGTTCCCGGTGAACTCATGCGCACACTCGGCCTCAATCCTGAAAAGTGGGAATCCTTGGAGGACCTCGCCTGCCGGTGGCGCGGGTGGGTGCGATTTCACGCCGTTCAACGGTGACCCATGCTCCGTCCCTTGACCATCGCAGGCGGCGGCCTTGCCGGACTCTCGCTCGCCATCGCCTTGCGGGAGCGGGACGTGCCAGTGACACTTCACGAAGCCGGCGCCTACCCGCGCCACCGGGTCTGTGGTGAATTCCTCAGCGGCGTCCAAACCTCCACCTTGCAAACCCTCGGCATCGACATGACCCTCACCGGCGCCGTGCCACTCGCCTCCGCACGCTGGCACGATCCACGGGGCATGGTGTGTGACATGAAGGTGGGCGGCCTCGGCCTCTCGCGCCACCTTCTCGATGACCGTCTCCGCCAACGATTGGTTTCACTGGGAGGCCGCCTGGTCACAAACTCCCGGATCGTCCCCGGCGAAGGAACGATTTGGGCGGCTGGCCGTCCCCGCCGCCCCAGTCCTTGGATCGGGTTGAAATGCCATGCGACCGACCTTCCCCTCACCCATGACCTGGAAATGTTTTGGGGGACCAATGGCTATCTCGGCCTTGCTCGAATCGAGGGTGACAAGGTCAACGTGTGCGGGTTGTTCAAAAACACGCCTCTCCCGGGTATCAAAGGCCCCCGCCTGCTGGTCGAAATGACCCGTCTCGGGGGACTGCACCGTCTCGCCGAACGCCTGGAATCCGCTTCCCTGGTTGAAGATTCGTTCTGTGGCGTTGCCGGATTTGAAACGGGACGCCAACCCTCCGGAGGATTCTCGATCGGCGATGCCACGCATCTCATTCCTCCTCTCACGGGCAACGGCATGTCGATGGCCTTCGAATCGGCTGAGTGCGCCCTGCCCCGCGCCCTTGACTATGCGCGTGGACTTTCCACATGGAGCGCGGCGGCCTCCGCCTGCGCAAACGACCTTGAGCGCCGCTTCGCCGTCCGCATGACCGCCGCCGGGGTCATTCAACGCATTCTCACCTCGCCACGATTGTCCCGGCTGGTGGCATCCCTCGCCAGATCAGGCCTTCTTCCGATTCCCGCCCTTCTCCCGCTTCTACGCTAAACCATGATCCTGCACTCGCTCGCCACCGCCTTTCCTCCCCACGAAGTCAGCCAACCGGAGTGTCTCGGCATCCTTCAGGAATCGGGAGCACTCGCCCCCTTGCGCGGACGCTCCCGCGAACTGCTGCACAAAATCCTCTCGGGCGACTCGGGCATTTTCACCCGCCAGTTCTGCGAATCCGACCTCGGACGCCTTTTCAGGTGTGGAGCCGGGGAGTTGCACTCCCATTTTGAGGAACATGCTCCCAAACTAGCTTCCGAGGCACTGCAAGAGGCCTGCCGGCGCGCGGGGGTGTCTCCCACCACCATCGATGCCCTCTTTGTGTGCACGTGCACCGGTTACCTTTGTCCCGGCCTGAGCAGCCATGTCTCCGAACGCCTGGGTCTTGCCTCCGGCGCGTTTTTGCAGGACCTCCTCGGCCTCGGCTGCGGTGCGGCCCTGCCCCTTCTGGAATGCGCCCGCGGCCACCTCGCAACCCACCCCGGGGCCACCATCGCCACTGTCGCCGTGGAAATTTCCTCCGCCGCGTTTTTTTTGAATGACGACCCCGGCGTGCTCATCAGCCTTTGCCTCTTCGGAGATGGCGCCGCCGCCGCCCTCTGGAGGGACTCTCCCGGCAGCGGTGGATTCCAGTTCGGAAATTTCCGGACCTTGCACCAGCCTGCGCATCGCGAAAAAATCCGCTTCGTCAACTCCGATGGACGCCTGAAAAACCAGCTTCACCGCGATGTTCCCGCCCTCGCCGCCGAGGCCGTGCAGCATTTGTTCCGGCAATCATCCCATCCCCCTGACCGTATTGTCACACACACCGGCGGACGCGATGTCATCCGGGCCATCGAGGAACGTCTCGCCGCCGGCCCCTTGGAAGAGACGCGGGAGACCCTGCGCAGGCATGGAAACATAAGCAGCCCGAGCGTTCTGGCGGCTGTCGAGCACTGTCTGGCCATCCGTCCCGAGACCAACCGAATCTGGCTGAGCGCCTTCGGAGCGGGATTCTCCGCCCACTCCGCCGAACTGATCCGCACCCCCAACCGGGCTGCCTGAGCACAAACGCGCCATCTCTGCATGGAAAAGGCCGGGAGTGCCCCAAGCTCAAGCGCCGGCGGGGGCGAGTGAAACCTCGAGGGATTCAGTTTTTGCCGCCGCTGGTGGCGATACCTTCGATGAAAGATTTTTGAGTGAGGAAAAAGAGCGCCAGCACTGGAATCAGGACCAGTGTGGATGCGGCCATAAGGTGGTGCCAAGAGGTGCCGCCTTGCTGGCTTTGGAAACTCTGCAATGCCAGCGCAAGCGTGAAATCCTTTTGCTCGGTGAGGAAGATGAGCGGACCGAGAAAATCGTTCCACGAGGCGAGAAACTGGAAAAGCGCCACGACGAGCAGGGCCGGCTTGCAGAGGGGCAGGATGATGCGGAAGAAAATCCCGAATTCCGAGCAGCCATCGATCCGTGCGGCCTCCGAAATATCCTTGGGAAGGGCGAGGAAAAATTGGCGAAGAAGAAAAATGTTGAAGGCCGAGGCGAAGAAGGCCGGCACCCAAAGCGGCTTGAAGGAACCGATCCACCCGAGATCCTTGAACAGCCCGTAAATCGGCACCATGACGACGGGAAAGGGAACCATCATGGTGGCCAAGAGGATCCAAAAGACCTTTTCACGGCCCTTCCACTCGATGCGGGCGAATCCGTAGGCCGCCAGGGCGCTGCTGGCGACGGTGCCGGTGACACTGAGCACGCAGACGAGCAGGGTGTTCCCCGCGTAGAGCCAGAAGTTCCCCATCTCGCGGATGGCGTCGGGGTAGTTCCGCCACTGGATTTCGGAGGGGATCCAGCGGGGTGGCAGCGACATGGTTTCGTTCAACGGCTTGAGCGAGGTGGATACCATCCACGCGAGCGGTGCGACAAAAGCCACTCCGGCGACGATGAGAATGGCGAACACCAGAAGTCGGCCGGCGTTTTGTTTGGTCGGAGAGGTCATGGGATCATTTGCCGGCGTAGTGGACATGGCGTTCGGACAGGCTGCGGAGGACCAGCGTGCAGGCGAGAATGAGCAGAAAGAGAATCACACCGATCGCACAGGCGTAGCCCATGTTCCAAAAGTCAAAGGCATTTTGGTAAAGGTATGTCGCAAGGAACAAAAGCGAGCGCTCCGGGCCGTCGCCCCCTCCGGTCATCACGTAGGGCACGGCAAAAACCTGGAACGAGCCGATAAGGCCCATCACCAGATTGAAGTAAATGACCGGTGAAAGGACGGGCAACGTGATGTGAAGGGTCTTTTGCCAGAATCCGGCGCCGTCGATCTCCGCGCTTTCATAAAGGTGGCGCGGCACATCCTGCAATCCCGCGAGAAAGATCACCACGGCATTCCCCACGCCCCAGACCACGGTGAAGACGAGTCCCCACTTGGCATAGCGGGCGTCGGCCAACCAGTTCGGCGCGGCAAGCGACGTCCCCAGCAGCGCATTCAGCGCCTCCAGGGGCACGTTGAGGACGTTGTTCAAGAGTCCGACTTCGCCATTGAGCAACCATTGCCAGAGCACGGCCAGGCACACCATCGGCACCAGCGAGGGCAGGAAAAAAATGGTGCGGAAAACGCCCCGGCCCGGAATGTCGAAGTTCAACAAGATCGCCAGCGCGAGCGCCACCAGGATGCCCAGGGGAATCGCCACGGCCGAGAAAAACAAGGTGTTCCACAGCGCCGTCCAAAACACCTCGTCGTTGGCAAGATCGATGTAGTTTTGCGCTCCGATGGGAACCGCCGGGGAGAGCACCGAGTAGTCGCAGAATGAAAACCACACGGAACTCGCCACGGGATAGGCGCAAAACGCCAGAAATCCGATGATCCAAGGCGAAATGAACGCCAGGCCAGTGGCGAGATCGCGGCGTTCCCCTCCGGTCATGGGGACGTGTCCTTCCAAAGTTTTTTCAGCACCGGGGCCATGCGCGTCCACCGCGCGGCCGCGCGGTCGAGGTTCTTCTGCTGGCGTTGCTCCACGGTGGCGAGCGCGGTGCCGGCGTCTGCGTTGCCGCTCCAGATGCGGCTGACCGCATTCCGCATTTCCGATTGATAGGCGGTCCAGGTCGAGGTCACGGGATACCGGCGGGCATTGGGACTCCATGCGAGATCCGAGAACGCGCGCAGGTGGGGGTGCGGGTGCCGGGCCAGGAATTCCGGACTGCTGGTTGCCAGAGGGCTGAACTTCAGCTGCCCGAGGCAGAGCTTTTCCATTGGCCCCGGACTGTTCACGTAAGCGATAAATTCAAACGCTTCTCGGGGGTGCTTCGCCCCGGCGGGAATCACGAGCATGTCGCAATCGGCCAAGGTGACATCGGGATGCCTGGCGGGGTCGAACGAGGGGAACGGAGCCACACCCCATTCAAAGTCGGGCGGGGCGTAGTTTTGGATAAAATTGTGAATCCACACGCCTTGAAGAACCATAGCCACGCGTCCGTTGAAAAACGGGTTTTGCGGCGACGCGTAGTTGCCGAAACCGTCGCGAAAAGCCAGCAACTCGCGCACCCCGAAGCGCTCGGGGTAGGACTGGACCCACTCGTAAGCGGATCGGATCTCAGGCGAACCAACATTCACCTTGCCGTCGCGGAGCATCTCCCCGCCCCACCAGTAACCCCAAAGTCCGTTCCACCAACCCGGTTCCTCCGGAAGGAAGCCGATCGCTTCGATTCCCCCGTCGGGCGAACGGCGCAACAACTTTTCATTGAATGCCTCAAGCTCCGCAATCGAGCGCGGAGGGCGCTCGGGATCGAGTCCCGCCTCGCGGAACATCTTTTTGTTGTAGACGAGCGCCAGCGTGGTCGGCGTGGACGGCAGGCCCCAGAGGTGCCCCTCATGCCGACAGGTGTCCCAGAACACGGGAATGTATCGATCGGGCCCGATTCCTTTCTCGGCCGCCAACTTGTCCAGTGGCGTAAGGGCATTGTTTTCGGAATACACCGGGATCGAGAGCCCCCACACACCGGCAATGTCGGGCGGCACTCCACCAGCGATGGCCAGCATGAGGCGGCGATCGATTTGGCTCACCGAACTGTAATCCACCCAGATGCGGTTTTGACTTTGGTTGAAATCATCCACCACGGCGCGCATGGCATCCGCCTCGAACCCGTTCCATTTTTCCCAATATTTCACCACCACCCGGCCCGCACGGGGATCCGGCGCGGCTTGAACGCCGGCGACCAAGGCGCAGAGCGTTGCCAGCGCAAGTCCCCTCACCCAAAGAGAGACAAAAGGTTTGCGGCTCACTGGACTTGGAAAGCAAGGTTGTCGGCGCTGGCGCCCCCTTTGCCATCGCGAACGGTTACAAAAAGCCGATACGCACCGGGCTTCGAGGGCGTGCGAACCACAACAGCATCCCCGCTTCCGGATGCGAGACATCCAGGCACGGCAGGGGGCTCCGACTCGGCATCGCCTCCCACACTCTGCTCAGTTGTTTCCGCACGCACCTCCCAATCAAAGCGCAAGTTGTCTCCCTCGCGGTCCTCAACGGTCGCCTGAACCGGATACTCCTGGCTTCGCGAAACCACCGCATTGGCCAGAGGCGATTCGATCTTCAAGATCTTCGGGCTGCGATTGGCGGGCCATTTTCCTGTCCACGCCATCGTCATAGCATCCACCGTGGGCAACTTTTCGCCGGTTTTGAGAAACATGCCATACCACGTCGAGGTGACTTCCTGCTTCTGGCCCCAGAGAAAGACGTAGGTTCCGACACACTTGCCGCGCCCATCCTCGACCACTTTTGTTTTGGTGACGTAATAAGACGCCGCTTTGTCACGGCTGGTGGGTTCGATGGGAGCGCCCCAAGAGGTTTTGGGAACCTCCCAATGCCCCAGGGGGCCGAATTCGGTCAGGGCAAACGGCTTGTCCCAGCCGAGCGATTGCAGGGTCGACCCCACACCCATGGCCCCGCCGTAGGAATTCACTCCGAGGATGTCAATCGAAGGGTAGTATTGCTGGATGCCACGCACCTTGGTGGCGGCGGCCGAGGCGATCACGGTCATGACCGGATGGTTCGGATCCTCCGCTTTGATGATGCGCGCGAGTTGCTCGAGTTCCTTCCAGATTCGCGGATCGGAACCATCCGAGGTCGGTCCCTCCATTTCGTTTCCCAGTCCCCAAACAAGAACGGCGGGGTGGTTTTTGTATTTGCGCACGGCCGCCCGGATTTCATCCCGCTGCTTTTGGACGGCTGCCGGGTCGTTGTAGCTGAAGCCATGACGTTCGTGCTGCACCCATAAGCCGACGGAAACAGCCAACCCCAACTCGTGGGCCCGGTCGAGGAGGTTCTTTTCCCCGCCCGCCGACTCGAGTTGCTCGATTCCCCAAGTGCGGATGGAATTGCCGCCCGCCTGAACGAGGTTTTCCAGAAATCCGGTGCCGCCCGCCCCGTTGATGAAAAATGGCGCGCCATTCCGGACAAGCTCGAATCCTCCATCGGTGGTTTTGCGAATTTCGACTTTTGAGGAAGCCCCTGCGGCGTGGACAGACGTCAAGAAGGTCGTGGCGGCCAAGCTTGCCATAAGGAAAAAGACTCGCATGAAAGAAGGATGGAGTGCCGGAAAGAGGCCTTACATCGCGTCAAATTGAAGGGCTTTCATGCGGCCCGAGGCGGCGTCGGCCGGTTTCCAAAACCAGCCCTGCACATCCCAGCACTGGGCATAGGGCAGTTGCTCGGACAGCATTTTGTAATCGGCAATCGCCTCGGCAGTGCGGCCTTGGCGCTCGAGAGCCTGGCCACGAATAAACAGGGCCGTGCCCACGTCGTTCAAAGCCCATTGTTTGAAAATCTCCTCCTTGACCGTCAGCGGAGCGGAAAGGGCTTTTTGCTGCTCCAGAGCTTGAGGCTGGAACATCTCGATGCACTTTCCCGTGTAGGCCAGCACGGCTGCGTCATTCTTGGCGTCCTGCGCCGCCCAAGCCTTGGAAACAAGAGTTTGAGAAGAGTGGTCCCCAAAATCGTAGGATTGTGCTTGAAGGGCCGCAGTCGAAAGAATTCCGGCTGACACGACAATAGTGAGGATTTTTTTCATCGGGGCGAGAGGATTGCCTTCCAAAACTCACACCGATGCCACCGGCTGTCAAAATCAAAATGCAAATTCATGCAATGTTTTTGGCCGCGGAATGAGACCCCGACTGAAAAACGATTACAAACGGGGCGACGCGGTTGTGGCGGCTTCGCGGATCTTGCTGCCGACCAGAATATGCTGCGGGGAGACGAATCGGCGGCGCATGAGGTCATGGAGGCGCTTGGCACCGGTGTAGCCGATCTCACGGTAGGGAATCACAGCTGTTGTGAGGGTGCGTGATTCGCCAAGCGGCTGCACGCCATCGAATCCGGTGACCGAGACATCCTGCGGAACGCGGATTCCGCGGGATTCGAGTGCGGTGATGAGTTCGTAGGCTTGGTGGTCCGCGGCACACACCCAGGCGGTCACACCATCGGCGATGCGGCGGGCGACGTGGTCAAAGTCATTTCCGCTGGAAAAAAGATTGGGGAAAACATTCACGACATCGGCTTCGGGCACTTGGCGGCGCAAGCGCACCATTTTTTCCACGAAAGCGCTGTGGCGGCGCAGCGACCAGCCGGCCTCCACCTCGTATTCCTGGGTGTAGAAGCCGATGCGTTGGTGCCCGAGCGCAAGAAGATGGTCGACGATGCTCGAGATGCCGTTGAAGTGATCGACATCGACGCAATCCACCGGATCGAGGGCGTAATGCTCGACGAGAGAGACCACCGGAAACGCCTTGCGAAGTTCCTCAATGACCTTGGCTGGAAACGGGTAGATCAAGAGACATCCTCCCCACTCGCGGCGGCGGATGGCTTGAATGGCTTGATACGAGGCGCCTTCGATCGACTTGTCCGCGGGATTCGCGTAGCGCAGGTCGATGTGCAGCTTGTGAACCTGGGCATATTCGCTGATGCCATTGTGGATCTCGATCCCGGGGCTTTGGAAGTCGCTGCGCAGATAGTGGACGAGGTGGGTGCAAACAATCACACCGATGGTCGATTTGGTGGCTGTGCGGCTGCGCCCTCCCGATCGCGACTCCAAGTGGCGGTAGCCGAGTTCGGCAGCCACCCGGAAGACGGCGGCACGGGTTTCAGGGTTGATGCCGGGATGGTTTGTAAAGCAGCGGGAGACGGTGGCGCGCGAGATATTTGCGATTTCCGCGATGGTTTGTTGATTGACTTTTGGCATCCGTGGATTCCCGATGAAGTAAAAGAATTTGTTTATCACCGATCAAGCAGAGGCTGCAAGGGCGGACCTAAGGATTGTCCGGGCAGAGAAGAAGGCTGAAATTGCACAAGGTAGGTCCATTTTCGATCCGGACGAGAATCTTGTTGAAGCCTTGGTTGAAGTGAACCTTGCGAAAGCCCTCGTCGAGTGACCAGGCTCCCAGGCCACGGTCTTCCCAGACCAGAAGCCCGTTGATCCAAACCTTCGCGGCGTCGTCGCTGGCGATGGCCAGAAGCATGTCTTGCGCCTCCTCGAAATGGACTTCGGTGAACCCGTAATATGTGGAGTCCCCGGATTCGTCCGGGGGAATGACCTTCATCGAGGATGCCTGGGTGAATTGCCAGCGGAGTTCGCGCGGAATGCCATCCTTGGGTTTGCCATCGGTGTAGGACTTGGAAAAATCGATTTCGAATTCCGGCGGATGGACATTCGCATAGTCGATGCGGCCCTTGTTTTCCCAAGGACCAATGACATACCAGGTGTCGAGATAAAGCCATCCCGAGCGGCGGCTGGAGCGGCGGAATTTGCGTCCCGGCAGGGCCTCGGCTTGGATTTGACGGGTATTCAGAGTGTTGGGTTGGGTGCGCACGCTTGCCTCGGTGGATCCCCCGCCCTGCCCTTTGTTGCGCGCGCGGTCGCCACCGATCTGACCTGCCCCTCCGCCTTTTTGCGCATTGCGGATTTCACCCATGGCCACCCCGCCGGAGCCTTGGGAGGCATTGTGGGATGGGCTTTGAGGTTGAGCGGAACCGGACGATCCGGAAGATGCTCCGCGCATGAGCACGCTCAAATCCACGATCTGCCCGCTCCGGCGCTCCATCGTGGCGGCAAGTTGAACGGCTTGACGGGAGGCCAGTGGACTTTGATTCGGATTTCCCGGGCGACCGGCGACCGCGTTCTCCGCATGCCGGGCCATGGCGGACGTTTGAGCCGAGGCTCCCGCGAGGCCATTGCGCAGACGGTCAAGATCACCCAGCGTCGACGGAGGAGGTGCGGTGGCCGAACTGGAATCCCAAGCCGGAGGAGGAGGTGGAGGCGCATTGAGATTCCGGACAGCTTGCTCCACGGGTATCCCCTCCAAAAGCGCCAACTCCATGGCCCCGATCGCCTGCACCTGGGTGTCAACCGCCTTGGAGAGGGCTTCGGCACTGGCAAAGGCAGCCGGCAAATCAAGGGGATCTGTGGTGGACGGAAGATCGGCGGGAGCCAAGCCAGCCAGGGAATCAAGACCCTCGGCGTTGGCCCCCAGGATCAATCCCAGGGTTTTTTGAATTTCGAACAGCTTGCGAACCACAAGGTGGAATGCCAGGCCGTCTCCGAAAACCTTGTCGCGGGACTCGCCTTCAGGAAGAGCATCATATTCACGGATCAAGGCGAAAACCTCGTCCACGGTTTGGTCGGTTGTCGCTTTGATGCGACCTGCAGTGTCCTTGGGATTTTCCAGCAATCGTTCATTTTCAGCAGTCATGCCCTGTGCCACCGGCGGAAACACGGCGACCCGTCGGTCGGGGCAGGAAGTGTCAAGTGACTCAGCCCGGGCTTGGAATTCCAGAATCTGCCGACGCAGAATTGCTTGGAGCCTGGCAAACATGTCTTCCGGCGCGCGGGACTGGATTTGTTTTTCCAAGTTCTCGCGTTCCTGTGCGAGCGATTCCAGCGCAGTGCGAAGCTTGCGGACATCGCGCTGGACCGCTTTTTTCTGCTGATCGACGAGAGTGCGCTTGAGTTCACGGGCCTCCATTTCGGGGATGCGGCGCGACTCGCGTTTCGCTTGCCGGTTTTGTTCACGGTCCTTGGCGCGCTGTTGGACTTCAGCAGCCTGCCTCTCCTGATCCCCGCGATTCAGCTCCATACGGCTCACGGCAAGCGGAGCGAGCAATACTGCCGCGCCAAGCACAAGGATTTCCGCCGCGCAAATGGCCATCCACACAGGAATACGGTTTTTTCCAGGCGCCTTCATCGCTTGTTGTAGTGCTCGTCGTAGGTTCGGATCACCACATCGGCGAGATCATTGAACTGACACAAATCCACGATCTCCACCACACTCCGCAGCGGGGCCTTCGCATCCGTGTCGATGCGGATTTGCCAATTCGGGTTTTCAAGCCCCAGCGCCCGCAACTCGCGGTGCAGAGCCATGATGTTGGTCTCCTCGCCATTCAGAAAAAAACGGCCGTCCGGGGAGATTCCGATCACCGACTGGTCGTTCGAGGGAACACGCTTCTCCGCCGATTCCGATACCGGCAGGTTGATATCGATGTCGCGGTTCAACTTCTTCAGCATCGTTGAGACCAAAAAGAAGATGAGCAGCAAAAAGACACAATCGATCAGCGGAGCCATCGACATCTCGGTTTCGTCCTCGGGATCTCTGGATCTCCGGCTCACAAGGCTCGCTGGCGTGTGCGCACACCCACATTCTCGAATCCCTGGATGCGGCACACGTCCACCAGGTCGATCGCCTTCTGAAATTCCAAGTCCCGGTCGGCATCCAACCGCAGCGGGCGTTTCCGGACTTCCGTCCCGCCCGCATCCACAAGGGATTTGAGGTGGACTGAAAGACTCTCCACCGGCTCGTAAAAAAGCTCCCCGTCCGCATCCCGCCGCCCTTCAACCGCACGAAAAACTCCCCCGTTGCGATCCACCCCGATCACAATCGTGTCATCGCGAACCTGCCCTGAAATCTGGGAGGTCATGTCCGGCAACCGGACGGGGATCAACTTTTCCTTCCGCTTGATCATGGTGGTCACAAGAAAAAAGATCAGGAGCAGAAAGACGCAATCGATCAGGGGGGAGAGATCGACCCCGGACTCCTCGCGCCATCCATGCCTGTTGCGGCGGGCCATGTTGCTCAGGAGGGAATGAACCAGCGGTTGACCAGTTTCTCGACCTCCTCCTCGACCCGCTCGGATATCCGCGTCGTCTGGAAGCGGTTCCAGTGGTAAACGCACAAGGCAAAGATCGCAATGATCAGCCCCAGCGCGGTGGTGATGAGCGCCTTCGAAATCGATCCAGCCAGCATCGAGGCCCCGCCTTCGTCGCCGTAGACCTCCACGAGTTTGAACGACTCGATCATTCCGATCATGGTTCCCAGAAGGCCCAGCAAGGGCGCCAAGGCGGCGATCACAGCCAGAAAGTTGTTGATTTGGTTTTCCATTCTCATCCGTCTTGAAACCATTTCAAACGCTCCTTCAACGATCAGATCCGCCGAACCGCCAAAGTGCGCGACCATGTGCCGGACCACATCCGCCAGAAGACAATTCCCCGACGCCTCCGAACGCAGGACATCCCAATCTCCGGATTGCCCGGCCTTCCGCAGGGCCTCAAGAATTTGAGGGGAGACAAACCGGGATGGACGCAAGTGAATCCACCGCTCCACGATCAGCGCAATCGCCGCCATGAATAGAGCCATCAGCGCAACAGACGTCAGTCCTCCGTTCACCACCTCTTGCAACCAATCCACTTGGGCTGTGACCACGTTACCACCGGCCGCTTGCGCCACTATTGGTAAAAAATCGCTCATCCCGCGAACATTTCATGATTTTGCATTCCATGGCAAACGGGAACTCCTCGGGAGGCGGGGTTGTGAAATTGCGGATTGCAAAGCGGATGGAATGAAGGCAACTCGACCATGTGAAGCCTTCCATCCGATCCCTGGCCCGACTTGCCGGCGTTTCGACGGCAACGGTCTCCCTGGCCCTGCGCAACGTGCCACGGATCAGTGCGTCAATGCGGGAAAAAATCCAACGTCTCGCTCGTGAGCAGGGCTACACGTCGAATCCCGTTGTTTCACGTGTTCTGTCCAGATACCGGAGCGGCTCACCCCACTTGGGGACCTTGGCATTCGTGCACACCTCGGCAAACCCCGGGGACCATGAACTGGAGTCGGTTCGAACCTGGCTCCAGTCTGCCACCAACCGGGCCATGGAACTGGGTTACCAAGTGGATACCTTCGCGCTTGGAAAAAACGACATCACGCCCGGGAGGTTGGCTGGAATTCTGGAGGCGCGAGGGATTCAAGGTTTGTTGCTCGCCGGTCCCTTTCGCCACAACACCATTCCACGGGAGTTCGCCGCGCTGTGGAAAAACGCGGCCTGTGTGGTTCTCGGGGAGCGCACCCTATCACCCGCCCTGTCTTGCGTCCTGAACGACCAATTTGCCACCGCGCGCCAGGCCATGGAGGAAATCCTCGCCCGCGGGTATGCGCGTCCGGGACTGTGCCTTCACCCGGATCTCGACGGCGTTCTCGAAGGACGCTTCCGCGCCGGCTACCTGCTGGGTCGCGAACCGCTGCCCGCACGAATTCCGGTTTTCGATTTCACGCCTGCCGCAGAGCGTTCCTTCGTCGAGTGGGTGCGCCAATGGAATCCCGATGCCATTTTAACCCTTCATCCGGAAATCCTCTCCTGGTGTCGCTCAGCGGGGTTTTCCTCCATCGGGCTTGCCCATTTGGACATAAGCTCCCCACACGGGCGGTGGGCCGGGATGCAGCAGGACAACGAGCATGTCGGCAGTGCGGCGGTGGAACTTCTCATCGGCCAACTCCACTTCCACACACAAGGTGTCCCCGCTTTTCAACAATGTCTGCAGCTTGGCAGCCACTGGAGAAACGGCCCCAGCCTCCCACGAAAGCGGTCGGCCCGAGGTTAACTGATAACCATCCGCATCCTGTCATTTGCCCGAGATCCGGCGGATGGTTGTGGCGTATGAAAAAGACCCTCCTCCCCGCTGCATTGGCACTCGCCTTGTCGTTTTCAACCACTCCTCTTTTTTCGGCATCGCCGGGCGTCGACAATGCCGACAGTCCCGCCTACCAGAAAAGCCCGGCTTGGTCGGGCGGCGAAAATGGAGGCTCGGGCTTTGTCGGATGGAATCTCGTGGGCAAAGGCGAACCCCTGAACGACCGGGGATTTTTTTTAGGCGACTCCCGCCCCATCAACTCCGACATCAACTCGCCCTCCGGACAGGCATTCGGAATGTTCGCCAAGGGCAAGGGCAATTCGGTGGAAGCCTACCGCACGTTCGAAGAACCCCTGGAGGTCGGACAAACATTCAGCGTGGACATGGCAGTCAACTTTCGCAGCGGCCTGAAGGGAATCGATCTGCGCACCCCGTCCAGCGACGGTGAGCGCGTGGTCTTCAATCTCAATATCGGCGGGGATGACTATGTTGTGAACAAGGCCGCGACGGGCAACGGGTCATTGGGGGCCACCTACGACCAGAAAACCGCGTTTAAAGTCTCGTTCAAACAAACCTCCCCCTCGGGCGGCGAGTGGACGGTGGTGCGCACCGGGGGAATTTCGAGCACGGCGACCGGCACCTACGAAGGTGTGGCAGCGGGTGTGAAGTTTTACGTGCGCGACACCGACGGCGGGAAGGAAAACGATCTTTGGATCAACAATCTCGCCATCAGCGGACCGACGGCTCCCTGAGCGCCTCCGCAACTCCTCCCATGAACCTCCGCCCGCGTTTGCGCCGTTGCCAAGTGCGGAGTCCGGACCATCGCGCATTCACACTGGTGGAACTGCTCGTCACCATCGCCATCATTGGAATTCTGGCCGCATTGGCGCTTGGAACCGCGAGCACATTCATCCGGCGGGGAGACTCCTCCAAATGCCTTTCCCAGTTGAGAAATCTGGCAACGGCCGCGCTGGCGGCAAAAACCGATCACAATGGAAAATTCCCGGCTTTCCGGGTGCATCACTGGGATGCCAACGGATTTCTCTCGTCCAATGCCACCATTGAATGGAGCAGCCTGCCGGTGCCTCCGAGTATCGGCGAGGTTCTCGGAACCAACCTTGGGTTCGAGCCCATGAACACGCTCTGGATCAACCCCTCGCTCATGCCACCGCCGTTGCGGTGTCCGGCGGCCCGCAAGAATTCCCGACAAGCGTGGATCAACCAATGCGCCGCCTACCGCTACAATGCCTACGCCATCGGGCGGACCAGCGCCTCGCCGCGGGCCATGCTTTTTCAAGACACCTGCTGGCCCGACTGGAATGCGAAGGATTTTTCCCACCAAGGCCCGCCCGGCTTGAACATCGCGTATGCGGACGGACACGTCGCATTCATGGATTTGGCGGCCTATCTCCAGGTCAACCCCGATCCGAACAAAGAATACCAAAACCAGTTCTTCATGCAGGGCTGGCTTGAATGATCCATCCACTCCTATGAAAACCACACTCCTGCGCGCGGCGCTTTGCCTCGGATTCTTCCAAATCTCCTGCTCTGCCGAGCGCAAAAGCCCTTCGGGAAATTGGGACACCGTGTGGGAAGGCGTTCAAAATGCCGCCCCCGCACCGATCCCTCCGGAGGCGCTTGAAGACGGGCCTCCCGTGGTCGATGGACGCGAGGTTCTCTTCCGCTACCGGTCCGCACCCGATGTCGCAACCGTGTATCTGGCGGGGGACTTCAATGCATGGGCGCTGAACAACAATGGAAAATTTCCGGCCGCCTGGTTTGCCATGACACGGACCGGCGACGGACAATGGCATCGCGCCGAGGAGTTGCATCCGGGCGTTCACAAATACGCCTTTGTTCTTGAAAAGCAGGACGGGAGCTTCGACTGGATTTCCGACCCGCATGTCGCCGAGAAGGACAGCGAGAATCACAGCGTCTTGCGCTTGGACACCGCCTCGGCGCCCCCCGCGCAGCCCGCTCCGGCGTTCGACAGTTTCCTCTCCGGCCTTCCGGCCACCGCTGCGGACCTCAGACTCGGCGTCGGGAAGGTGTGGGCACGCCCTGCGGAGTCAAACTCCATCCGGCTTGAAAATGCGCCCGCCAACGCAACAGCGGAACTCACGATTCGCTCTCCTTTGGGAAAAATGGTTCATCAATCCACCCACCCCCTGACTGAAGGGGCAAACATCCTTCCGGTGCCGCCTCTCGGGAGCGAAGGCGGATTCGTCGCCGACGTGGATTTAAAATCGCCGGATGGCCCCGCGCGAAAGGGGTCGGTGGTGCTGACTTCGGTTGAAAATGTCGCCGACGACCTGCGCTATGGATTTTACGCCAGTTACCGGGCCACCGATGGCGACTATGCCGCCAAGGCCGCCCGACTGGCAGACCTGCATGTCAACGCCGTTGAATTCTACGATTACTTCCCGGCACACGGCATTTATGCGCCCACCGAGGAATCCTACACCTTCGAGCCATTTGGAATCCCCATCGATGGTCTCGATATCCAGCGCAAGATCGAAGCGGGACATGAGCGAAACATCCTTGCGATCGCCTATGTCGCGGCCTACGCGGCCTCCGAGAGCGTTTACCGGCGGCATCCCCATCCGATGACCGATGCGTCCGGCGTGCCCAAGATTTTCAGCCAGGGCGAGGTCCTGAGCGAGACCGAAGCCGACCGGCGGGGAAAACCAAAGTGGTTTTGGCTCATGAACGTGGCCGACGACTCGCCTTGGCACACCTATATTCTCGGCGAATTCGTCCGCGCCTTGGATGACGCCCCCGGCGATATCGTGTCGTTTGACGGGTTTGAAATCGACACTTATGGAGACAATCCCGATGCCCGGTTTTACGCATCCGGCAGCCGCCGCAACGGGGAGCGGCTTTCCGACGTGCTGCGGGACTTCGTGGGGGATGTTCAGCAGGCCACCCGCAAAACCAAGCCCCACGGCCTGGTGTCCTTCAACAGCATTAACGAGTTTGGCGCGGCCGCCATGGTCGATGTCACCGATTTCCTCTTCATGGAAATCTGGCGCTTCTACACCACCCAGCTTTCCGAGTTGGTGGACATCTGCCATCGCAACCGCGCCGCCCGCAACCAGCGTGTGGTGCTGAAACTCTATCCCGCCGACATGGAACCCAAGCACGGCGCCTGGCCGCCCGGAACGCTCGCCAAAATCCTGGGTGCGACAATGACCGGTGGAGGTTCCCTCATGGTCGTTGGCGAGCCGGATGAAAAAAACGGCGTGCTCCATGGTCTGAACAGCATGTTTTACCCCGACCACCAGCCACTCGTTTCAGGCAACGAGGAACTCCTCCGCGCCTACTACCGCCACGATGCCATGTGGCTGGGATTCACCCATGGAAAAAATGTGCACAATACGCGGCTCGAGGCCAAGGCGCCCGGCTGCATCACCCGCACTTACGCGGCTCCGGAGCATCGCGCCCTCGTCGTGCAGCTCTTTCACGCGGGTCCCGACGGGCGCTGGACCGTGCCCTCCCCGATGCCAGAGATGCTTCAGGACTTGAAAGTGGCGTTGCCTGTTCCCGGCGGAGTCACACCCGCCAACGTCTATTACTCGAGTCCCGACCATCCGCAGTTCGCCATGGCGGCACCTGTGCCTTTTGAAATGCAAGGCGGCACATGCATCATCACCGTCCCGGGACTGCGCGTGCATGGAACTCTGGTGCTCGCGTATTGAACAATCGAGGCCGAGAGGATCCGTTTTCCACGGCATTCAACCGTGGATGGCATGCACCGAGAACGGCTGGCCCGAGTTCGTCAGTTCCAAAGTGTGTCCGTGGATTTTTTGTCCATTGACTTCGATGGCGGCTCCCTCGAAGCCGTGGAAAGTGAGCAGGAATTTCTTTCGCGCAAAACATTCATAGCCCGAGCCGGAAACATCCGCTGCGAGGCGGGTGGAGTCCCCGGTTCGACGCATCGTGAAGGTAGTGCGCACGAAGGCACCCGATTGGAAGGCGAATGTCGAGCCATCGTCCTCTTGCAGGAAGGACACTGTCTGACCGTCCTCGCGGGGACAGAAAATGTGGAGTTCGATCGCCTCCGGGTGGTGGTCCATCGTGGAGTCGGGCGGGTTCGACCAGCAGGACACCACGGCGCCACCTTTTGCATACAGCGGAATACGGTCGATCGGGGCCTCCGCCCGGATGTGGCGCCTCCCGTCAAAAACCAGTCCCGTGTGCCAGCAGTGCCAGGTTCCCGCCGGCAGGTAAACATCCCGGGAGGTCTGCCCTGGCGAATAAACCGGGGCGACAAGCAAGTGGGGGCCGAGGAGATATTGGTCGTCCACCGAACGAACAGCAGGGTCGTTTTGAAAATCATAAACCAGCGGGCGCTGGATGGGCTCCCCGGTTTCCATCGATCGCAGGAAGGCGCCGTAGATTTCAGGCATCAGGCGGTAGCGCAAGCGCAGGGCGGCCCGGCAGAGATCGAGCGTCTCCGGGCCGTGGGTCCAAGGATACTGGTCGGCCGCACCTTTGGTGTTGTGGTTGCGGCAAAATGGGGAAAGGGCCCCGCACTGATACCAACGCACGAGGAGCTCCGCATGGCTGTCGCCCATGAAGCCTCCGATGTCGGCACCGACAAACGGCTGTCCCGAGATGCCAAGCCCCAAGGCCATCGGCATCGACATCCAGAGGTGCTCCCACCGCGAGCAATTGTCTCCCATCCAATTCGCCGCATACCGCTGGATTCCGGCCGACCCCGCCCGCGAGAGAACAAACGTGCGCCGGTCGGGCATGGCGTCAAGAAGCCCGGCCACCGTGCCCATGGCCATGAGAAGGGCATATTCATTATGTCGGCGGGCGTGAGGTTCCCTGCCGTCGTCGAACAGCATTCCCGACTCCGGCACATCCCCCGTGGCCGGCTCGTTCATGTCATTCCAGATTCCCGCGATGCCTGAACGGACATGATCGGCATTCAGGCGGCCCCACCAGGCGCGCGTCTCCTCTTTGGAGAAATCGGGGAAGGCGGTGTCGCCGGGCCAGACCTGACCGATGTAGGGCGTGCCATCCTCTTTCAGGCACAGAAGATTTTGCCGCAGCGCCTCGTCGTAAATCGCATAGCCGGGCTCATGCTTCACCCCCGGATCGATGATCGTGATGGCCCGAAGCTTGTGTTCCTTGAGACCGCGAAGCAAGCCGGCGGGGTCGGGATACCGAGCGTCGTCCCAGGTGAACACGCGATAGCCCCGCATGTATTCGATGTCCAACCACACCACGTCGCAGGGAACCGCGTGGATGCGGATTTTTTCCGCGAGCGCCGCAATGTCGTCCTGAGTGTAATCATGCCAACGGCACTGATGGTGGCCCAGAGCCCACATCGGCGGAGCCGAAATACGGCCGGTGATCCAAGTGTAGGCCTCGAGAATGTCGGCCATGCGAGGTCCTCCGAAAAGATACTCGGTGTGGAAGCCCCCCTCGAATGCGATCGCCAGACGCCCGGAATCGACAAAGTCGAATTCCGAACGAAACGCATTGTCGAAAAAGAATCCCGCCATCGCATCGCTGCCTTGGGGAAGGTGGTAAAAAAACGGAATTGAAATGTAATATGGATCGAAGGCGGTGCTTGCGGGATCCCGAAGCGGATCCTCGTGCGGTTCTTCGCGGTAGCCCCCGCTCACGGCGGGCGCGAGCACATCGGAATTCCACAAAGCCAGGCGCCGGCCATTGCGGTCGAAGCGTCCCGTTTTTTCGCCCAGCCCGTAGATGAAATCCGCAGCCTCGCGCAAACGCACCGTTTCGAAACCACCGCCCGGTCTGGATCGCGTGGTCAACTGACGCACGACGCTCGACCCATCGGACCGCCAAGCGTCGATGGCAAAAGTGGACTTGTCGATGTCCACACGCAGCGCACTCGAATGAAGGCTGATTTTTTCATCCGTTTCGCACAGTTCAAAATCCGTCTCAAGCGGGGCGAAGTCGGGCGAGAGGGCGTGGGACCGTGTTTCGTCGAAACAGCCATTTTGCGAAAAAGACAACCGGGCCACATCCGAACGCACGAACTCGATTCGCAGCGATTCCCCGGAGGAATCCGGCCACTTCAACTCCACGCCCAGCGCCCTGCGGTGGATTGGAAAAATGGGGTTCCGCGGTCCGAAGACCGGCTGCTGGGTGGATAAATCGACGGCCGTTGGCATGTGATGGGTAAAGGTGTTGATCGTCCCGATCCCGTTAGATCAGCGGCGTCCATGGCTTCGAGGCCCCGGGAACCACCGGCACGGAGGTCCGGAAAAAACGTGCTGAAGTATGCACAAAGATGAACGCTTGAGAAGGCTATTCCGCCTCGATGCGGAAAAAGGCGGCGTTCTCTGGCGGGGTAAAATCAAACTCAATCTCGCCGGTGGCGGGATTTACAAATGTGCCGTCCACCGTGAACGGCAGCAGCTCGAAAGATTGCAAATTTGTGGATTTTTTTAAGCGAAGCTTGAGCGTGAATCCACCTGTGGTGGAATTGCGCGAGAGAACCGGGAGTCCGACCGAGAGGGCTTGCATCTGCTCGGCGGAGTAAAGGCCGACGGTGTTCGCGTGGTTGCGGAGGGTTGCAGCGAGTGCGGTGCTGTCAGATTGCCAGTTGAACCCCAGAGTGGCGAGGCGGTATTCGGCCACATCATTCACACCGTCTCCATCGGTGTCCTGGGCCGCCGAGAGACCGCGCGCGGAGAGATCGAGCACAAACGGGTTTTCATCCCGGTCATTCGAGGCCACGAGGATTTGGGCCGAGCGGTTGCCGGCCGCGGAGGGTGAGAATTGCACAGTGAACGTGGCATTCGATCCCGCAGCCACGGAGTTCGAGGTCAAACCTGCCACAGTGAAGTCGGCGGCGGCGGATCCAACTTTCGAAAGACTGATGCTTTGCAAAGTTCCAGGACCGGAATTGGAGATCACAAAGGTGCGCACATCCGCCGGGTCACCCAGCGGCAGCACTGCGAGCGACAATGAAGCCCCGCTCGACAGGGGGACTCCCTGGGGTTCCGCAAGATGGATTTCAGGCTCTTCGGAAAAAACCTCCATGGCATTGAAGTGCGCAAAATCCCCGGATGTGCGGGTGACTCCAAGAATGATTCGGCCAGAGGCATCGGGCCGGACCCCGCTAAGAACGGCCATTTGAGCGGTGTTGGTATTGATGCCCGTTCCGCCGGAATTGACGCCGGAGGTGGTGACACTGGCCGTGACGGGCGCGTTCGCACCCGTGGCGGAAAATGTGGTGACCCGCGTCTGGGTCGAGTCCCGGCTTCCGAACAATCTCAGGGTGTAGGACATGACCGGGGACAGGCCGCTCACGGTGAAATTCGCTGTGGTCAAGCTGTGGTAATAAAAATCCTGAGTCGCCGTGGCAGCCGCGAGCTTGCCGAGATCGGATTCCAGGGGCGTGTTGAGCGCGGCAATCGTGGGTGGTCCGTTGACTTGAAAAGCCGGTCCCGAGGAATCGTAGGAAAGAACCGCATATGAGGCGGCGCCGTTGGCTTCGCGCAGCGCGACTGCGGTGCTATTGGACATGTTGTTCCACTGGTCAGCCCCGTTCGTGAGCGTCTGGTTGGAGGACGGGCCGAAATCCACGAGGAAGATGCCCCGCGCGCCGGGATTCACCACGACAGGCAGATCAAAAGTGGTGGACGTGTAGTTGCCGGAGTCCGTGGGGGTGAAGACCACCGATTGCGTGGAGTTTCCACCGGGCGGCTGGGTTTGCGGATTGGCAAAGGAAAATGTGCCGGGAATGCTGGCGGTGCCATTCGACAAGGTGGCATTGCCCAGAGCCTGGCCAATGAGCAACACCGACGGGGCGGGCGGAGTGATCACGGTGGGCAGAGCTTTGGAGACGGTGACGGTGACGTTGGTCGTTGCGGTGGTGTAGTTGCCGACGTCGAGAGGAGTGAAGACCACAGCATGGCTGGAATGACCCGCCGCCGGCTGCGTTTGGGGGCTGGCAAACGCGAACGACCCATTCACAGAGGCACTGCCCGCGCTCAGGGCCGACGAAGCCAGCGTTTGCCCGAAGACAATCGGCGAGGCCACCGGGAGCGACACAATCGATGGAGTCTCCAGCGAGGCGGCTGCCAGCACATTCACCAGAACGGAGGTGGTCGTATAATTTCCGGAATCGCTGGGGGTGAAAACCACCACATGCTGGGATGATCCAAGAACCGGCAGGTCAGCCGGCGAGGCGAAAGTGAAACTACCCGGCACACTGGCGGTCCCGCCGCTGAGGATCGAACTTCCCACCGGCTCGCCATGAAGAATAACGGATGGCGTGGGCAAGGATTGAACAGTCGGCACCGCCTTGGCCACCGAGACCGGGATCCCCACGGTGGCGGTGGTGAAATTCCCCGAGTCCGCCGGGGTAAAGACCACTTGTTGGGTCGAAGTTCCCACCGGAGGTGCAATGAAGGGCGAGGCGAAAGCAAATGCGCCAGGCCCGCTGGCATTTCCTCCGGTCAAGGTGGCGTTGGCCAGCACTTGGCCAAAGGTGATCGTCGAAGCCACCGGGGGGGTGAAAATTTGGGAGTTTCCAGACTCCACCGTCATCTGCAAGGCATTCAAGTAGGAGCCGGTGGTTTGTCCCGATTGCCCTTCAAACCGCAGCGTGATGCGGTTGGTGCCGTCGGGAACCTGGTTGCCGAAGACCACGGTGTTCGAGGTATTGTAGTTCCCGCCCGCGGCACCAAGGTTGTAACCGCTCGTCTGGAGCGTGCGGGTGGAAACACCGGAGGCGGAGGTCATGGTGTAGAGCGTGGTGCGATTGCCCGTCGCCGTGGCATTTCCGGCCGCCCGGGCGCCGAAAAGCTCGAACGAGTAGCGCTTCGAGGAATCCAACCCGCTGAAGGTGAGCGTGGCATTTCCACTAAAAACGTAGATGCCATCCGTATAGGCGTTGAAGACATTGAGTTTGGAATTCGTGAGATTGACAGTTCCATTTGAGATTCCCCACCCACCGGCGCCGGGGGCTCCGGCCACCGTGTTCACCCCGGCCAGAGCGATGCCCGAGGTCGAGTTGTCCGTGAAAAGCAGGTTCGAGAGCGTGCCGTTGTTGGTTTTGTAGTTATTCCAAAAATTGCCATTCGAATCGGGACTGGCGGTCAGGTAGTTGGCATTCGCGGAGAGGTCGGAGCCGAAGTCGATGAGGATTTGAGTGGTAGCATTCGGATTCGGTGCCACGGATACGGGAATGTCAATGGTTGCCGTGGTGTAGTTGCCCGCATCGGTCGGCGTGAAGACCACAGAATGCGTCGAATTTCCCACCGGCGGGAAGTTTTGCGGCAACGCGAAGGCGAAGGTGCCGGGAATCGCCGTGCCGTTGAAGGAGGCTGTGCCGCCGGTGAGGGTGGAATTGGAAAGGCGCTCGCCAAAAACCAATGCAGAGGCCGCGGGAGCCGCGGTGATCGTCGTCGGTTGCTTGGAGAGAACCACGAGTTGCATGGCGTTCAAGTGCGCCTCGCTGCCTTGCACGACCGCCAAGTCGACATGGATCTCGCCAAACGCATCGGGAACGACTTCAGTCAGGATCGCGGTATTGCGCGTGTTATAATTCACGCCCCCGTCGCCGATGCCGACCCCGGATGCCATGATGTCGGCGCTGACCGTCTTGGCACCGGTCGCTGTGAATCGCGTGGTTTGTGTGGAGGTGCTGTTTTCGGAGCTGAAAAATCTCAACTCGTAGGCGCGGGCCGGATTCAGGCCTGCAAGGTAGAATCCGGCCGGGTAGTTGCCCGCCCACTTGAATCCATCGCGGGTTGCGGTCGGGGCGGCCAGATTGCCCAAAGCGGTGGCATTCGATGTAAGGGGAATTTCCGAGATGGCCCAACCGGTATTGAGCGGACCGGTTGTGATCAGGGAGATCCCCGTATTTGAGCCTGCCGTGTCAACGAGTCCGCCGACATGCTCTCCAGCTTGAATCTGGATATTGCCCGGAATCGATTGCCAATTGTTCCAGTGGCTGCCATTCGAATCCGGATTGGAGGTGTGCGAACCGTTGGTGCCGTCGTTTGTGCCAAAATCGAAAAGAAGCTCGACTCCCGGCAACGGGGAATTGGGATTGGGCTGATAGACTTTGTCCGGGAGAATGCCCGCTGAGGCGAGGTCAGCCCGGATTTTCGAGGTCCAGAGGGCATAGCCGGCTTTGTTCGTGTGCAGGGAGTCGACGTAGTAATCCCACATCGAAGGGCTGGAACTGAACGTGAGCGATTCAAAAAGCGATGGCAGGTCGATGTAGTGAAGCTTGGAATTTCCGGAGGAACTGATGAACGATTGGATCAGAGCATTGGCATCGCGGCGGCGTTGGTCGGCATCGGCATAGTCGAGGTAGTGGGGATTTTTGGTGATACCCAGATAAAAAATGTGCGTGTCGGGGCGGTGGGCATGCACAAGAGAAACGAAATTTTGAAAGCCTGCGGCCACATAAGCGCCGGACTGCCCGGGC
Source organism: Chthoniobacter flavus (assembly GCA_945883435.1). Taxonomy (GTDB): domain Bacteria; phylum Verrucomicrobiota; class Verrucomicrobiia; order Chthoniobacterales; family Terrimicrobiaceae; genus UBA967. The sequence goes on from CAMCXK010000012.1 coordinate 26,567, forward strand.
CGCACGTCATTCGTGCCGGACCACACGACAATGGCGCGAGGGTTGTAGAATTGAACCACATTTTTCGCCCAGGCATCCCCGGCGGCCGCATCGCTATTTGATCCCGCGAACTTTTGCAGATCGCCAATCGTCGAACCTCCGAACCCCCGCTGGATGACCCGGTAGTCGGAAAAATCCTGCGAGAGTTCCTCCCAAAGCCGGATGCTGGAACTTCCAACAAAGAGAACCGCATCCTGCGACTGGGGACTCAAAGCATCCTGCGCGCGGTATCGAGTGCGCTCAGCGTCGTATTGGGCCCAGAGCGCTTGGGAAGCAATGAGAAACCATGTTGCAACAAGCCAAGAACCGAAGACTCCCTTGCGAAGACGTTGGGTTTTCATAAGATGGACCACAGACGCCCGGCACTACCCGTCGCCGGGGAGGGATAAAACGTCAGATCGCAGCTTCAGTCTTGCGGCGGAGGAACAACCAGCTGCCGGCAAGCGCCGCAAGGATCAGAAGCGCGTTTGTTGTTGGCTCGGGGACAACATCAACTTGCATCAAGTTCAGGTATCCGAACTGCCCAGTTGAGTTGGAGAACTCAATCGTGATGGCACCCGAAACGGGCTGAACGCCATTTAGGGAAACTGTTGTGTTGTTGTTTCCATCATAGCCACCAACTCCCACGTCCACACCACTCGTCACGAGTGGTGCGGAGGAAAGTGTGCCACCGGCACCGATCGCGCGGTAGGTGGTGGCGCGCGTTCCAGTGTTTATCCAACGTGAACCGAAAAAGGTGAAGTTGTAAGTTTTCGCATTATCAAGCCCTGAGAGTGAAAAGGAGGCTGTAGCTGGAGATCCACCACCATCTAGGAACCAATAATCTCCAGTTGCGGCGGAAACAGCGAAAATACCTAAATTGGAAAAAGAGGGATTCTCTCCAACCGGGACACCCGATGATGTTGCACCTGCAGCAAGCCCTCCATTCAGCAAACCATTGGCTTGCATGTTAGCAGAGAGATTTGAAATAGACCAACCGACCAAAGGGGAATTTAGAACATCCACGAAATTGGAAAACGACCCCGACTGCACTTGGGTCGAGTTACCAAATGAGTTCCAATAGAAAGTTCCACTGCCAGCAATTGGGGTTGCTGGGTTGGAAACCAAAGTTCCGTTAGTCCCACCGTCTTTTCGTCCCATGTCAAAAAGAACCGTTTGGGCACCAGATGTTGCCGTCATAGCAATAGCCACGGCTGCCAAAAGAAGAAGCTTGGGTGAGTTGGTTTTCATAGGGGATGGAGGATTGAGTGGAGGTTTTGGGGTGATCCGATTTGTGAAATATTATGCAATTGCTTCCATGGTCAAGGGGATTTTTCGGAATTTTTTTTGACCAGGGCGTGGCATCCCGAAGATTTGAAGTATTGTCTTGAGGAGAGGGGTTGTTGGGAACAACGGACTACCGCCTGCGCCGATTTTCACCGAGGCGCGCGCAGGTTGGGGCGGTGAAGTTGGTATTCGCCGTTACTCGCCGGAATTCTTCGACAAAAGCTTGAATGCTTTGCGGACGTCGCTCAGGCGCAGGATCAGCAGACCCTTTTTGGCGCTCGGCATCGAGGCGAGGTAGGCATATTCGATATTGATCCGCGCGGCGGCGAGTTCGCGGGCGATTTTCGAGAGGCTGCCCGGACGGTTGTCATTTTCAATCATCAGGACCTCGCTTTCCAAAACAAGGGTGCCCCGGGATTCGAGAAGGGCGATGGCCTTGCGCGTGTCGCTCACCACCATGCGCACCGCCGCGTGGTCGACGGTGTCCGAAACGGTCAATCCATAGATGTTCACACGTTCCTCGGCGAGTGCATCGCACAACTCCGCCAGAGTGCCCGGACGGTTGGCGATGAAAATGGCGAGTTGTTCAACAATGCGGGCGTTCCTCATACACCCCACCATTTCCCTGACACCGGACGGCATCAATCCCAAATCCATGTCTTGCCACTGGCCGTAAGCGGCCCGATGGGTGTGAAATGACGAAATCCCGCCGCCAGTCCGACTCCCGTTCAAAAACCGGACGCACGCATCCAAAGCCGCAGGAAAGTTCGCGGCGCGCACACTCCTCGCAGGCGCGCAAACCAAAAACATCCGATAAGCAGCCGAATCGGTTGGAGTCCTCGATTTTGAACCTCGTCAAGAAACGTCCCTTGGACGCCGCGGGGATCGAAGCCGCCTTGGATTTGCCGCCAAACTGGAAGCCCCGGCTCGCCCGCATCCTTCAAGACATGGAAACGCGCGGGCAAATCGTTCGCATCCGCAAGGACCGGTTCATCCTGCCCAAGGAGGCCGATCTGATCACTGGCAAAATCCAGTTTCACATGAACGGCTCGGCCCATCTTCTGGCCGGGCAACCCGGCGCGCCCGATGTCCTTGTGCGCCCGGAAAACACATCCACCGCCATGCACGGCGATACCGTTGTGGTCCGCCGCGTCGGATCGGGCGGGGTCTCGCACGCCGGCGGCGAGCGTCTCGAAGGCGAAGTCATCCGCATCGTTTCCAGAGCCACGGACACGATCGTGGGCACCTTGCAACGGTCTCCGAAGTTTTTCTATGTCATCCCCGACGATCCCCGCTTTCCACACAACCTCTACGTCATTCCTCCGGCCCCCCCGCTGGCGGCCCGGGCGGGGGACAAGGTGGTGGCGCGTCTCGAATCATGGCCCTCGCGCCACGTCAATCCCGAGGGGCGGATTGTCGAAATTTTGGGCCGCTCGGGCGCTCCGGGGGTGGATATGCTGTCGATCATCCACCGCCACCGCCTGCCCATGGAGTTTCCTCCGGAGGTGTTGGCGGAGGCGTCCCGAACGCCGTTTGACATTCCACCCGCCGAATTGTCGCGCCGCCGGGATCTCCGGAACGCGCTGATTTTCACGATCGATCCCGACGATGCCAAAGACTTCGACGATGCGATCCAGGTCGAGCGCACCCAAAGCGGATGGATGGTGGGCATCCATATCGCGGATGTCTCCCACTACGTCCACCCCGGCACCGCGATGGAACGCGAGGCCGCCGTGCGGGGAAACAGTGTTTATCTGGCCGACCGGGTGATCCCGATGCTCCCCGAAGCGCTCAGCAACGGAATTTGCAGCCTCAAGCCGGATGTCGAGCGACTGGCGTTTTCGGTGTTCGCGCAGATCGATAAGTCGGGATCAGTCACGCAGGTATCCTTTGCGAAATCCGTGATCCGCAGCCGCAAGCGCCTGACCTATCGCGAGGCCCTGGCGATCCTGGAGAAATCCGGCCCTACAGGCGATGCGGTGGCCGAGCACGTGCGCATGGCCTGGGAGGTTTCCTCGCTGCTGCGAAAAAAGCGGTTTGCAGCGGGTTCGCTGGATTTGGATTTTCCGGAAATCAAGGTCCGCCTCGACGAACAAGGCCGCCCCGTGCGACTCGAGCGCATCGAGAACGACATTTCGCACCAACTCATCGAGGAGCTCATGCTTCTGGCCAATGAACTGGTGGCCCGCGAACTCAAGCTCCGCAAGCAACCCGCGCTTTACCGGATTCACGAAAATCCCGAACCGGACCGTCTGGAGGAGTTCCGCGAATTCGCCGCCTCGCAGGGCATCTCCGCCGGAGACCTGACCCAGCGGCGGGAAATCCAAAAAATCCTGCGTGCGATCCTCGGCAAGCCGTTTGCGGGAGCCGTGAAAATCGCCCTGCTCAAAAGCCTCAAGCGGGCGCGCTACCACCACGAACCCTTGGGCCACTACGGGCTTTCGAAGTCCGACTACACCCACTTCACCAGCCCGATCCGCCGCTACAGCGATCTGATCGTCCACCGCGCACTGGAACGCCAACTGGGTCTGACGAAAAAAGGTCCCGACCCGGCGTCCCTGGCCCGCACCGCCGAACACATTTCGAACACCGAGCGCACCGCCGCCGAAGCCGAGAAGGAATCGGTGAAACTCAAAAAGCTCGAATACTTCCAAGCCCAGGCGGGGGCCTCAAAGCGCCAGTCTTTCCGCGCCGTGGTCATCGAGGTGCGGAATTTCGGCTTTTTTGTGGAACTTCCCGACTTTCTTCTCACCGGCCTGGTTCACGTCTCCTCGTTGGGCTCCGACTTTTTTGTGCACGACCCCGCCCGTGCGCGCTTGACCGGACGCCAAACGAAAAAATCCTACGCGGTGGGCGACGAACTCAAGGTGGCCGTGGAGCGGGTGGACACCGTGAAACAACAAGTCGACTTCCGACCGGCCTGACACACCCTGGATTCCCCTGCCGGAGCGTCAGAGTTTGTGGCCCATTTTTGTTTTTTTGGTCTCCAGATATCGCGCATTGTCCGGATTCGCCGGCGAGCGGATTGGGATCTGCTCGACGATTTGGATGTCATAAGCCTCCAGTCCGACCACCTTGCGCGGGTTGTTGGTGAGAAGCCGGATTTGATGGATGCCGAGATCGGCCAGGATTTGGGCACCCAGTCCGTAGTCGCGCAAATCCATGGGGTAGCCGAGGCGCTCGTTCGCCTCCACGGTGTCGAGGCCTTGCTCCTGCAGCTTGTAAGCGCGGATTTTCGCCGCCAAACCGATGCCGCGTCCCTCCTGCCTCATGTAAAGAAGGACCCCGCAACCCTCGCGTTGGATGCGTTCCATGGCTTGATGCAACTGCGAGCCGCAATCGCAGCGGCGCGATGCAAAAACATCTCCGGTCAGGCATTCGCTGTGCACCCTGACCAGAGTCGGCTGGGCGGAACGAATGGTTCCCTTCACCAGCGCCATGTGGTGGAGTCCGTCCACCAGGGACCGGTAGAGATGAAGGTTGAACTCACCGAAATCCGTGGGCAGCAGGATCGTTTCCTCCCGCTCCACCAACCGCTCGCTCCGGCGGCGGTGGGCGATCAAATCCTGAATCGAACACAACTTCAGTCCGTGCTTTTTTTTGAACTTCACCAGGTCGGGCAACCGCGCCATCGAACCGTCCTCGCGCATGATTTCGCAGATGACCCCCGAGGGATCCAGACCCGCCAGACGCGCCAAATCGACAGCGGCTTCGGTGTGTCCCGCCCGCCGGAGCACACCGCCGCATTTCGCCTGCAAAGGGAAAACGTGTCCGGGTTGGACAAAATCGCCGGACCCCGCGCCGGAGCGCGCCAGCAGGCGAATCGTTTCGGCCCGGTCCTTCGCGCTGATGCCGGTGGTAATGCCGGAGCGGGCGTCCACTGAGACGGTGAAGTCGGTTTTGAATCCCTCCCGGTTGCTTTCCACCATGCTGCGCAAGCCGATTTGCAGCGCCCGCTCCTCGGTGATGGGGGCGCAAATCAGCCCCCGGCCGAATGTGGCCATGAAATTCACCGCTGCCGGAGTGACTTTGGAAGCCGCCATGACGAGATCCCCCTCGTTTTCGCGATCGGCATCGTCGGTCACGATCACCATGCGCCCGCGGCGGATATCGGCGAGGGCTTCGGAGATGGAATCAAACGGGGATTTGGCAGGCATCAGGCGACCTAACACCATTTTTTCCTGTTCGAAAAGAACTGGGGATGACACCCGATGCCCGGAGGCGCCGCCGGGGATTACCTTTTGCCCGATGAGCACCCGTCCATTGAATACCGCACTGGTTGGCGACTATCCTCCCAGACGCTGCGGCATCGCGACCTTCACCCGCAGCCTCCGAAACGCTCTGGTCCAAGTGCGCCCCGATTGGAAAGGCGGTGTGGTGAGCGTGAGCGACTCCAGCACCGCTGAAGCCTACCCGCCGGAGGTGGCCTTTGAGATTCCCGAGGAGGATTCGAACGCCTACCTGCGCGCCGCGGATTTTTTGAATGTCGCGGACACCGACGTGGTCTCGCTCCAGCACGAGTTCGGCATCTTCGGAGGCGAGGCGGGAGCGCATGTGGTGCCCCTGCTGCGCAAGCTGCGAATGCCCGTTGTCACGACCCTGCACACGGTGCTGCAGTCGCCCGGCGAGGCCCAGAGGCGTGTGCTCGGCGAGATCGCGGCCCTGTCCTCGCGGGTGGTGGTCATGACGCACACCGGGGCGCGCATTCTGAGCGATTCCCTGGGGGTGCCCGCTGGAAAAATCCATGTCATTCCGCACGGTATTCCCGATGGTCCCTTCGTCGAACCCGGAGTTTTCAAACGCCGCCTAGGATTCGAAGGCCGCTCGATCATGCTGACCTTCGGATTGCTCTCGCCCGGGAAGGGCATCGAGTATGCAGTGCGCGCCTTGCCGGAGATCGTGCGCGACGTGCCGGATGTTTTGTATGTGGTCTTGGGAGCCACCCACCCCCGGTTGCTGCGCGAAAATGGCGACCAGTATCGGGACGGGTTGGTTGATTTGTCACGCCGGCTCGGTGTCGAAGAGCATGTGGCCTTTGTGAACCGCTATGTCGACGAGAACGAACTGATGGATTTCATCGGCGCGGCGGATGTCTATGTGACGCCCTACTTGAATGCCTGCCAGATCGTATCGGGCACATTGGCCTACTGCTTCGGCGCGGGGAAAGCCATCGTCTCCACGCCCTACTGGCACGCCGAGGAATTGCTGTCGGATGGACGCGGTGAACTCGTCCCCTTCCGGGACGAGAACGGGCTTGCCCGGAAGATCGCCGACCTCTTTCAAAACCCCGACAAGCGCGAGGCCATGAGCCGGAGCGCCCATGCTCTCGGGCGGGAAATGACCTGGGAACGCGTGGCCGATGCTTATGCCGGGGTTTTCAGCGAGGTGGGACAACGGAGTCCCCCGGCGCGCTCACCTCGAGCCGAGAGGATCTCCTTGAAACCCCTGCCGCGGCCATGCTTCGCGCACTTGCACCGCATGAGCGACGGGTGCGGGGTTTTTCAGCATGCGAAATTCGGCATCCCGTGGTTCCAGCATGGCTACTGCACCGATGACAATGCGCGGGCGCTGTTGCTGTTCGCCCAGATGCCCGAGCGATTGGTGGAAGAGGAATCGCTGGATGGCATCCGTTCGGCGTGTGCGGCCTTTGTGCATCACGCTTTCCAAACTGAGATTCGCCGGTTCCGGAACTTCATGGGATTCGACAGGCGCTGGCAGGAGGCCCATGGATCCGAGGACAGCCATGCCCGCGCCATCTGGGCCCTCGGGGCCTTGGTCGGCCGAAACCCCGCATCCCCGCTTCGACGCTGGGCGGCGGCTCTTTTTCAAATCGCTCTTCCAGTCACGGAGACCTTCACGTCGCCCAGAGCCTGGGCGTTTTGCCTGATCGGGCTTCATGAATACTTCCGGACATTGCATGGAGATGTGGGAGCCGGGAGGATGCGTGTGCTTTTCCGGGACCGCCTGCGGGAGGCTTACCGGCAGAATGCGTCAGACGACTGGCCCTGGCCCGAGGATATCGTGGCCTATGACAATGCCCGATTGCCTCAGGCACTGATTCTGGCCGGCCGGTTCAGCGATTGTCCCGAGGCTTTGCAAATGGGCCTCGGCAGCCTCCGCTGGCTGATGGACCACCAGACCGGATGCGGAGGGGAATTCCAGCCCGTCGGCTCGAACGGATTCTGGCGGCGCGGGGCAAGGCCCGCATTGAACGATCAACAACCGGTCGAGGCCGGCGCGGCGGTGAGCGCCTGCCTTGAGGCCTACCGCGCCACCGGAGACCGGAGCTGGGAGGCGGAGGCGGAGCGCGCCTTCGATTGGTTTCTCGGCCGCAACAGTGTGCGCCAGCCCCTTTACGACCCGTCCACCGGCGGCAGCTTCGACGGACTCCATGACAACCGGGTGAACAGAAATCAAGGGGCGGAATCGCTGCTGTCCTGGCTTTTGGCGTTGTTGGAAATGCGCGCCCATCGCGAAGCCTCGAGGGAATCATGAACAAGCTGCGCCAAGCCATCCGGCATCTTGACCTTCGCATCCGCCCCGATCCGCGGCGTGTTCTTTTGAGACCGTTCCAGCCATCCGTGGTGGTGAAGCCCCTCCCCTCGCGGGAACCAAACCCGCGCATCGCCCATCTCTTTTCCAGAGTGATGCAACTGGACGAGGCCTCGGTCGCCCACAAACTGGAGGAGGTCTTTGAGGACTTCCGGGACCGTCACCAGAGGATTCACGATTTGTTTGCGCAGAGATTTCAGCAAATCCGGAGTTTCCTGCCCACCGGACGCCCGCTGAACGAGCCACGAAGGCTTCTCTTGGGCTCGTTTTTCACCAGCGAATACTCCTTGGAGTCGGCCGCATTATTTAATCCCAGCATCGTTCCCGCACCGGATCAAGGAGGCGTTCCGGAGGGTGCCGTGCGCTTTGTTTTGAGCTTGAGGGCAACCGGCGAGGGACACGTCTCCTCGATCACTTTTCGAACCGGCACAGTGGACCGGCACGGTGACGTCACACTGGATCAACCCTCCCGGTTTGTTCAGGAGCCACGCCCGCAACCGGCGGCCCTGTATGAGTTGGAAACATTTCGCCGAAAGCTCGTGGAACTCGGTGTGGAATACGACTCCGCCTGCGAGGCCACAGCGGGCCTGCCCGCCGACTTTCTCATGAGCGAATTGGATGCCACTGTTCGAGCCTTGCGCTCACGGGGCGCCAAGCCGGGGATTCTGCGTGCCGGAGAGCGGGCCATTCTTCTAGCCCAGGCCAATTACACCGTCCGCTTCGGGGACACGGCGGAACTCTCCGAGAGGATTCTGTTTCCTTTCGCGCCCAGCGAGAGCAATGGCATCGAAGACGCGCGGTTTGTGCGACTGGACGATGCGGACGGCGGACCTCTCTATGTGGCCACCTACACGGCCTACGATGGCAATGTGGTGCTTCCGCAAATGGTTCACACACGGGATTTTCAACAATTCTCCATTTGCACGCTCAATGGCCCGGCGGTCCGCAACAAGGGCCTCGCGCTTTTCCCGCGGAAAATACGGGGCCAATACGCGATGCTGGGACGACAGGACGGGGAAAACATCCATCTCATGTTCTCCGACCACCTGCACTTCTGGTATGAATCCAGCGTTCTTCTGCGCCCTTCGGAGCCTTGGGAATTTGTCCAAATCGGAAATTGCGGTTCACCGGTCGAACTCGATGACGGTTGGTTGGTGGTCACGCACGGGGTTGGACCCATGCGGAAATACTGCCTGGGAGCCGTTTTGTTGGACAAAAGCGATCCCGCCCGCGTGCTGGGGCGGCTCCGTCAGCCCTTGATCCACCCCGATCCTTCCGAGCGCGAGGGATACGTCCCGAACGTGGTCTATAGTTGCGGCTCCATAGCCCATCGGGGAAATCTGATTTTGCCCTACGCTGTTTCGGATTCGCTCAGCCGGTTCGCTGTCATCCCGCTGCGGGAACTGGTCGAGCAGCTCCACGCGGATGGCCCATGAGCAAGTCCGAACTCGCTCTCGACCCCGGCGGCAGGCGGGTGAAGAGCTGGACGAATAAGCTCCTCGGGGCTCCTGCCGGTGACAGCGGGGTGATTTATTCGGACGTTAAAATTAATTACCAAGACTTAAACACAATGGCATTCCTATCAGAGTCAATGCCAGAGCCAGTCTTCAGGAATCGGCTGTTTTGCAAGGCCGGGGCCGGAGAGGAGGAGTTCGGGTTTGTCGCCGCGCCAAACAGCTTGTCCACCACTGGAGACCCACATGTTACTGCCGCGTTGGTCGACGTAGAACATCCGGATCGGATACAGGCCTTTTTTGAGGGGCACCGACCAGCCGCCGAAATTGTGCCAGCGCGTGGCGGGATACCATTCCTCCCCGCCAAGCCAGAGGCGCAGGTCGAAGCCGGCGTCGCGCACGGGAGTGATCAGTTCCCATGGGGCATGGAAGGTGTAGACGCCGTCCTGAGGAATTTTAATAAAGCCGGTCTTATCATAGGCGAATGACTTATTGGATGATCTGTAAGGCAGCTCCAAGGGCGATTTGACGACCCCAGATTGGCTTGCGGCAGGGAGGTGTGTCATCTGGCCGCCAAGGGAGGCGTCGCCTTCATGATAGGTAAATTGAAGCCCCGGCTGGACGGTTTTTTCTGCCACGGGTTTGAGAGGCGTGGTTTTGACGTATTGAGCGCGGAGAGGGGCCGAGACCTCGGTGCCGCTGGAAGTGTGGGGCATTTTTTGCAGGCCTTTTCGGAAAGCGGCGGCTTTCACCGTGGTGCTGGCTTTGAGCACCACCGGCTTTTCATAGACGGATGAATCGAGGCTCGGTTGGCTGCCGTCGAGCGTGTAGCGGATTTCCGTATCCGGCTCGTTGTGGCGCATGGTGATTTCCAGCGAATCCACAAAGCGGTCGGCCTCGGGGAGGATTTCCACACGATCCATCGGACGGTGGATGGGTTGCAAGGCGGTCAGCTTTTTTCCCTCCAGCGCAAATTCCACATCGGCAGACGGCAGCATTTGCGGGGCCCCGTCGAGGGTGAGATTTTGACATCCCAACGCCACGCCGTAGAGGGTGCCATCGGGTCGTTTGACCAAGATCAAGGCCTCACCTACGGCTCTGAGGGAGCCTGCCGTCAAGGCACCGCCCTTTGAGGGATCGGTGCTGGCTTGGCAGAGGATGGTGGTGCCATCGGGCGTCATGGCTTGAAATCCAGAGACCCCATTATTTCCAGGAAGGGTCTCGATGGATTTCAACTCGTCCTTGATGGTCTTTCTTGGAAAAAGAGCGCTGATGACCATCTGTGGCCCCTGGCCTTCGAACCCGGCCCCGAATTGGGACATCTTCAACTCCGCAGGGCTGTGCATGAAGATCGAGATGTTCGGGGTGTTGGGATTGGAGGTTTTGACCGATTTGTCGGCGTCATTGCCCGTGACTTGGTGTGAGCGGAAACCCTCCCATTTCACGCCCTCGCGTTCGAAGGGTTGGGCGGGCTTCCAATCGAGTTGGTAGGTGTGGGAGTTGGCGGAATGCACACGATCGACAACGATCCAAAGCCCGACGCCGCGAAGGAAGACCAACTGACGGTCATGGGTGACGCCCTCCACGAGGCGTGAACCGTCCACGGCCGCGAAGGTGCCGTTGAAACGGCCCTCGGCGATATTGAACCGATCGGACTCGTGCCAGCGGCTTTTGATCGGCGTCTGGTAGGCCATGTTGCTGTTGTTTTTTCCAAAGACCCCGTTTTGGCGGGAGCGGTATTCCAGCGGTTGCTTCTCAAAGGCTTCGTGTCCCATTTGAGGGAGGCCATCGACGAACAGCGGCGTGAACTCCCATTGGAACAAACCGCGCATGTCAGGGTTGTTGTATTTTGCCCGGGTCTTTTCCTGGAATTCCCGCACCCATGGCCACAAGTCGCCTGCGTGCCCAGAGCGGTCGTAGCCGTAGGTGTCAGAGTGGAGGGAGAGGAGGGCTTGCCCGAAGGCGAAAAGCTGGATGTCGTTCGTGTGCTTCCATCCGTGCGTGTTGTAGGGACGGCCCCCGTCCATGTGCAGATGCTGGTCATCTTTTCCCCAGCCCTCGCGAATGACCATACGGCCACTGTAGGGCCAATACTCGGAGGTAAAATCCGGCGCTCCGCAGGCACCATCCTCCCACAGGGTAGTGCGGATTTTTTTCAACACCGGATCGTTGAGCGCCTCGGGCGAGTATTCCGCGAACTGCGGCGACGGGCCGGCGTAGTAGCCTGCCATGCGGGTGCGGTTCATGTGGTTGGGATACCACTCCATGCCGAGATTGCCTTTGCGACGGATGAGATAGCCGGTGCGCATGGCGAGGTTGTCTTTCAACTCCAAACGCCAATCGAGGCCCATCCACGGCTGGCTGCCGGGCTGCCGTTTGAAGACATCCAGCATGTGGTGAACGCTCCGGAGGTAGCAGTGGTTGTAGCCCTCCGCGTTCTCGATGTCGCTTCCATCGGGCATCATTGTCACCGTCGGATAGGCCTCGATCACGCGCCGCACCTCACGGAGATAGTAGGGTGATCCTTTGAACTCCGGCAGGCTCACGGCGAAGGCTTGAAGAGGATTGAGGTATTGCTCGATCGAGCGGTTGTTGCTGGCGGAGCGGACTGTGCGAAGCATCGCCGGGAACACATCAAAGGTGTCCATGAGGATTCGCGCCAGCGTGGTCGAAGGAAAATCGCGCGCCATCGAGGGGTCTCGCTGCGCCATCCACATCAGGTTATTCAAAACCCTAGCGCGTGGCTCCAGAGGATTGAGCTCGCCTGCGGAAAGCCCCGCCACTTCGAGGTCGCGAGAGAAATTCAGCGCGCGGTCGTCAAAATACTCGCACCACTTGCGGGTCCACGCGGGATCACCTGTGCGGACGGCTTCGGCAAGGAGGGCCTTGTGGAAAACGACTCGCTTCGAGCTGTCGGCAACAAAGTTCTGTGCGTCGGGAAAAATCAGCGAGTCCTGGGGAACGAACCCCTTCGGCTGCCAGAGCCAGTTTACTCGCCCAGGCGGGCCCATATCGATACGGACCACGGCATTTTTTCCTTTGTCATCCACCATCGGAAAGCGGGCCACACCGGAATTCTTCAATTCCTCCGCTTGATGAAGGAACTGGATGAAATAACTCTCTTCCGGTGAGACTGGGCGAAATTCAAATCCCGGGGGCGGGCTGATGAATCGTGTGAAGAAAAAGTCGCGGTAGGCATCGAGGGCCTCGGCCCATTTTTCCTGACGAACCAACTCGGCAATGGTTGGCCGGGGCGAAGATTTGCGACCTCGGAAATCCGGATGTTTTTCATCACGGCCCATGGAATCCAAAGCCGAATTTTTGGGCGGTGCGGGAATTTTCGAGAGATCGATCTGGGCGAAGAATTCTTTGGCGAGAGGAATGGTGTTTTCGGGCGAATTCCGCTCGGCAAAGGCTTTTTCACGCGTCGCCACATCCGGAGGTGCTGGTGCCACAAAGACCTCGGTTTCGTAGTCGGGGTTCCAAAAACTGAGCCTGGCCGAGCCAGCGTGGAGATTTGGAACCAAGGTGGCCAGAACGATGGCCAGGCAGGCGGGAAGTCGTTTCATCATGTCAAGGAATGGAGGCTTCGGCTTTGTGGAAGAACCATTCCTTGGGAATGCGCTCCTCGCTCAAGCCGGGTCCAGAGACAAGGATCGGGCTGGGGTCGCCTTGATACACCACCCACGGGAGCGGATAGTTTCTCCAGAGATCGGATTTGCGCCACGGGGTCGTGCGGGCATCGGCGAAGTCCACTTGGAAGCGATGCAGCCCCTTGGCCAGAGGCACCGACCAAGTTCCACGCCCGTGCCACCATTCAGTGGGTTCCCATTCCTCGCCGTTGAGAAAAAGCCGCAGATCGTAGCTCGCCGCCGACTCGGGATAGACCACTTCTTTCGGAGCCCGGAAGGTGTAGACGCCATCGGCGGGGATTTCGATGTAGCCCTTGAAGCGGGCCCCGTAGTAGGTGTCCTCGCGTTTCACTTGGGTCAAATCCATCTCCCGCTTGGCGGTTGAGGTTTTCACTGCTGGCAGCCAATGGGCGGCGCTGTAGAGTTCGCTCCAATGCCCCTCGAGATGCTCGCAGAGCAGGCCTGGAACGAGCGTCGCCTTGTCGAGATTGGCAGCAGGCTGCAGGGGTTTTTTATAAAACCAGCCGTAGCTTGTTTCAGTGAATTTCGTGCCATTGATCTCAAACGAATCCGCGGGCAGCGGCTTTCCATCGCGTCCCAGACGGTAGGCGCGCGCGGCGAACTCTGTTGATTCGGTGATGGTGATTGGGTGCGTGTAGAGAGTCGAATCGGGCGTGGGCTGCGTTCCGTCGGTCGTGTAGCGGATTTCAACGCCCGGAGTGGCGCAGGTGAGCTCCACCTTCAACTCATCGATAAAAGTATTGAGATCGGGCTGGAATCGAACGGTGGAAATCGGGCGATGGATTTCCTTCATGGCAACCTGCCCGTTCGCATTCACCACAAATTCAAAATCGACAATCCCCGGGCTCGCAGACCTCTCCTCGAGTTTCAGCAGCCGCCACATGGCACCGAGGAATCCGGCATTATCAGGTTTCTGCTTCAGCGGCTTCCCGCTGTATTCCATCGAGGAAACACCCAGAGCCAGGCCGGAGATCGCCCCATCGGCACGCTTTTCCACAAGCAGCGACTCGGCATTCGCCCGCACCGGGCCGCAAGCGAGGCTTGCTGTTGCGGCCGCACATTGAAACCACACGGTGCCGCCATTCTTCATCTGCGCCTCGAATCCCGCCACTGCAGGACCGGCATTCATCGGCGTCACACTCGCAACAGCCTCCTCGCCATGTGGTGGACTGGAGGAAACAAGCGTCACCAGCGCGGTGTCGCCTGTCGTTTTCCAGCGGGAGGCGATCTCCTGCTTGGCGATTCCGAAGTTTGGCAATGCCCACAGGTGCGCGCGAACATCCGGCTCACTTGTCTTGGGCGCCGTGTATTCGACAGCGAAATCCCCGAACTGGCGGAGGATCACATTCGCCCCGTCGGGGTTTTTAGTGGCGACTGTTTTAGCCGGGGCATCGATGGTCGACTGCTCCTTGGAGAATGGAGCGGAGGCTCCCGTCTTCGCCGTCGAGAGCATGAGCGTGAGCGGCACCTCAAAGGCCGCTTCCTTCGGCACGGCATCCTTGAAGTGGATCGTGTCGGCGAACACGAACAGGCGGGCATCACGGATTTGAAACACCTGGCGATTGCTTCGGACATTATCGATCTTGGGACCGAAGACCGGTTCCCGGCCATACAGGAGCTTCCAGGAATTCAGGGAGACATTTTGATAAATGCCCTCAAAAACCGCCTCGCCGAAATCAAAGCGGTCGGAGGAGTGCCAGCGATTCGGAGCCGGTTCCCGCTCCGCGTAGCAAATGTTGCTGGTTTTTCCACCGGGCATGAACCCCGTGTAGTTATCGCCCATGACATTCTGGCGTGTGCCGTTGATCAGCGGCGTCTCGGCGCGGAACATAGGAAAATTGTAATCGAACCCATAGACGAGGCCGTGGGACCACGAAGGCTGCTCAGCATGTCCCCCACCCTTTGACCGGCGAGCGAACATCGACAGGAATGCGTCGCCCTCCTTCCATCCGCTGCGGAAGAGGTAGGAGCCCGTGTAGGGCATCCAATCCGAATTAATCTTCGGAGCGCCGGATCGCTCGTTGCCCAGCAGCTTCATGGCTTCCTCGCGATTCTTGATTTTCTCGGCCAATTGTTGCCGCTCGTGAACGGGCGCCTTCGGATCGACCTCTGGCAGTCCCTCGGAAACCGAAAAAACCGTGTCGATGATCCGTCGCACCTCGGGAATGGCGTGGGTGGTGGCGGAGCGGTCGAGGTGGAGCGAAGGGCTCATGCCATCGCGCGAAGATTCCTCTTGGGCGTTTCCGTAAAACCGCGAGGGCCGCAGGCGGTATTCGAAGCGGTGGTCGTAACCGCCCGGCATCGGATGGCGGAACAAATATTGAATGGTGGTGTCGTAGGAATCCAGGAAGCGGTTACGCCAACCGGGCGTGAGCCACTCGGGATTCTGCTGCGACCAGAGGTTGACCACTCCACCGAGCACAAGCGGGATGTAGAAATGCCCCTCGTCTCCCATTTCCACCATGGATCCGTCGGCTTGCGTGCCCAGCGTCATCCAGCGCTCGAAATGCCGTCGGCATTCGCGGGCCAGTCGGGTCGCCGGGCGGAATTCGTCGATATAGGGCAGCGTGCACGCCCAGCGCTGGAGTCCACTGGTGTTGTGATTGAAGATCGTCTCCCGTGCCAGGCGCCAATAGGCCGGCGGGTATTCCTTGAGGCAGGCCAATTGCATCCTCGCAAGTGTCGTGGCGGGGATTTGCTCGATCGCTTGAGGATATCGCACGGCGAGATCGGAGAGATCCTCCATGAGATCGGCCCAGCGGTCGCCGGGGTGCATCACAAAGAGATTTTTCACCGTGTATTCGGAGGCGTTGGCATCGCGGAAAAAATTCATCGACCAGTCGTCCATGATGTTCGACCAAGCCTGGAGATACTTCGGATCTCCCGTCTCGTTGAACCGCGCCAGCAGTCCCTCTCCGAAGGTTCCAACAAAAGCCAGACTCTCCGTCTCCTCGACCAATTGCTTCTGCTTGGCATCATCCAGCCTCGCCCCCTCCGGGATATCCACCCATAGAATTTGACCCGGGGTGAACTTGCTGGCCCGCGAAGCGTCTTTCGAGAGCTTGAGGCCTTGGAGCAAATCATCCCCCTCTCCGCTGTAGCGACTGTTGATCCGGCCCGCAAAGGGCGTGAGATGGGTTTTCACCCGCGCCATTTTTTCAAAGAAGAACTGCTTCCAAGCTTCGAGCGCTTCGCTATCGCGCCCCTCCGCGTGCAAGCGCCTCGCCTCGGCCAACCCCTCGACGCCGGGTTCCAGAAGATTGAAAAATTCTTTTGCCAACGCCTTGACCGCCTCGGGGGAATTTCGCTCCTCGAAGCGTTTCATCCGCTCGCTGGAATCCAACGGGCGTTTTTCCTCTGCGACCTCGACCATCCAATCGATCGGGACGCGAATCGGGTGCTTAGCCTCGGCCACCTCGCCAACCATCGGGGCTGGCGGACTGTCCTTCGAGGGAAGAAACTCAAACAAACCACCGGGAAATTTCTTTTCGTCGTAGTAATTCCACCGCGCGGCCCAGATCACGCGCCGCTTCGCATCCAAGAGTGAGACAACACGATGTCCAGTATCCTGATACTCCCGGTAAGGGTAGCGGGATCCGTAGAGAAGAATCTTCTCCACCGGAACATCCTGCCCGAAATTCAGTTCCATCCATGCTCCCGGCCCGTTGGACTCGGTGACGCTGCCTCGCATTGTCGCATCTTTTCGGCCATCCGAGTAGTGCGACCCCACCGCGAAGGGAGTTTTTGCCTCTTTGGATGACCCCGAAAAGAACCCCGGACGCTTTAGCACAAGATTCTCGCCCTCACTCATCACCTCGATCTCTTGCCATCCCATGATTGGCGATGTGGGAGCATCCACCCTGAGGTAGTGCGCTGAGATGCCGGACGAATCACCGTCATCGGCAATGACCGGACAAATGAATGCAATACTCACTGCCAGTATTGTTTTTATGATTTTTGAACACATGAGAAGTGAACCTTCAAATCGGGAGGTTGATGCCAAAAGGAGGCGGGAACATCAGGCAACTATGGCGACCCGTCAATAATTTTACATGGAATTTTCCATTTCTAATCAATGGAGCCCAGAGTTGCCTTGCCGGAATTCCGACGGCGAGATTCCGATGGAGTTTTTGAATGCCTCGTGGAAGCGACTGGCCGAGCCAAATCCACTTTCCATGGCGACATCCAAGATTTTCAGGTCGGTGGTCAGGAGCAGGCGCTTGGCGTGAAACAACCGCTGCTGAAGAACAGATTCCATGATCGTGAGTCCACAGGTTTTGCGGAAAAGATGCATGGCGTAGTTGGGATGCAGACCGCTTTGTGAGGCGACCGTCTCGACCTTGAGAGGTTGGGTGTAGTGGCTGGCTATGTAGGCCGCCATGCGCTCCACCGAATGGGAGATGCCGCCGGTGTTCACCCGGGTGGTTTTTCGGGATTTTGCCGGAAACGCCATTAAGCGGCGCACGAGCGCCTCCATCTCCAGAAGCGCGGCGGCGCGGTGTGACAGCGGCCCGTCGCCGAGATCCGCCAACCAGCGTTCGCAGGTCGCGCGGTCAGCCATCCCTCCCCCGGCATCCATAAAAAGGCCCCCCTCAAAGAGGCGACTCCACCCCTCGCCGGGCAATGCCCAGCGGCCCGCCCAGGCCATCGGCAGCGTGAACCAGAAAAATCGGGGCTCGCCCTCGATGCGGAGGACTTGGTGCGGAGTGGCGGCCCAGAAGAGCACCATCCGGCGCGGCTCGAGAACCACCAAACGCCCGCCATGAAGCAGCGTCAGGCGTCCCTCGGTGAAATAATTGATTTCGAGATCATGGTGCTGGTGCGTGCGCTCCATGATTCTGGCGGTGCCGCCTTGACCGGCGAGGCCGAATGCCGGAAGCGGGCAACTGGAGGGAGCGGACATCGGGGAAGACACCTTAGGATTCCGGATAAAGCCAAAGCAATGCCGTAAGATTTCTGGGTGCAGTTTTGGCGAAGCTGCGCACTTCATGAAGCCCTTCAAACTCTGCATCGTCGGCGCTGGTCAGTTCGGTGTCTTTTTTATCCCGCTCTTCCGCTCCCACCCCGGAATATCCGAGGTGTCGCTCTGCGAGTCCGATCCCGAACGGCTCGCAAAAACGAGCCGCGATCACGGCGTGCGGCGGGTGTTCGCAAGCATGGGGGAGGTGCTCCGAAGCGATGTCGATGCCGTGGCGATCTTCACGCAACGCCACTCCCACGCGCCCCTCGCCTTGCAGGCGCTGCGATCCGGCAAACATGTGTATTGCGCCGTGCCCGCCGCAACGACCTTGGAGGAGTTGGAGGAATTGATCGAGGCCGTCAAATCCACCGGGCTGACCTACATGATGGGTGAAACGAGCCACTATTATGGCGCCACGATGTTTTGCCGTGAGAAATGGGAATCCGGGGCATTTGGTGATTTTGTGTATGGCGAAGGCGAGTATTGCCACGACATGGCGCATGGCTTTTACAGCGCCTTCCGCTACTCCGGCGGGCCGGATTGGAAAAAAGTGGCAAGCTACCCGCCGATGCTCTACCCCACCCACTCCATTGCCATGGTGCTGTCCGTTACGGGGGCACGAATGACCAGTGTGTCCTGTTTGGGATTCAAAGACCGGTCCGATGATGGCATTTTCCGCGAGGAGGTGAGCGAGTGGAACAACGCCTTCAGCAACCAAACCGCGCTCTTCCGCACCAGCGATGGCGGCATGGCCCGGATCAACGAATTCCGGCGTATCGGACTCTCATCGAAGGCCCGTTCCGTGCGTCTCAGCCTCTACGGGACCAAGGCGGGATTCGAGGAGCAAAGCGGCATGGCGGCGTGGGTCACGCATGAGGGAACCATTGAGGATGTGGAAGCCCGGATTCGCTGTGGCGCGGCGGAACCCACGCCGAGACACCAAGCCCTCATCGAAGCGAACCCTGCGCTCCAGCATGACTTCGTGACCGACTACGCCGAGGTGCATCAAAAAGCGCGCCTCCGCTTGCCAGCGGCTTTTTCCAAGTTGCACACGGGCCACGAGGGCTCCCACCATTTTCTTGTGGACGATTTTGTCATCGCCGTTCTGCACGACACCCTGCCGCCGGTGCACATCTGGCAAGCGGCGCGCTACAACGCGCCAGGCATCGTCGCGCACCAATCGTCGCTCCGCGACGGAGAACACATGGCCATCCCCGATCTCGGCTGGCCGGTGGAGTAGAGCTGCACAGAACGGTATTGACCACAGAGAGCGCTGAGACGGGTTGTCGTTATTGCCCAGAAGCGGGCGGACTTTCGACTTACGGAACTGCGGGCGATCCACTGCCGGGGATGAATTTTTCCATTTGCACGACGAGACGGCGAGCGTAGGCGGCTTTGTCGGGAGGGTGGTTGTCGGTCTTCAATCCATCGTAGGGCACCATGGCGGTGTTCGGGAGGGCGGCCATGACCTCTTGGAGACCCGCAGGGAGCATTTTTTTGTCGATGTAGATGAAGGGGAGCTCGCTGTCGTTCCAGGAGGCACGCCACTCTTGAACAAGTGCAGGCAGGAGCGCGGTTTGATCGACTCCGGCCATGCCGGTGCCTGCTTCGCCTTGATCCCAGACGATGCCTCGGATGGCGAAGGGCGGAACGGGTTGGATGCGGGCCGCGAAATTCGCTCCAAGGTATTCCCGCCGTTGCGTGGCGGGCTCGAACTCGCCGGGAAAGCATCCCGGAGGGGTGGGTGGCTGCGGAGCCTTGGGCGCACGGGTTCCCTCGGCCTTGGCTTTGGCGGAGGTCTCCTCCCACGCTTTCACGGCTGCGGAGTGCCCGGTCACGAGCTTCGGGTAGATGTTTTTGGAGTAATCCGCCAGTTGGGCTTGGATGGCGGGATCACTCTCGATGGCGTCGCGGCTGAGCCAGATACACGAGGGGGAGGAACTTTCGCAACGAATCACGATGCCGATGGGCACACCGAGTTTTTGGTGAAGAAGAACGGCGGCCGAGGAGAGGAGCGCGGGGGCGTCGAGGCAGTTTTCCTTGGTCAAAATCGTCCAGGCCGCATTTTGGGAGTGATCGCGCGTGAGGGCGGAGAAGCGAATGGCATGGTTCGCCCCGGCTTCCAAGAGCTGGCGGGTATCCTCGTCGCACTCGACTTTGAGTTCGTTGTTTTTGCGGAGGTTGTAGGAAACCTCCATGTTCGATTGGCCCGACCCGAACCACACCTCGCCGATGAGGATATCGTCGAAGGCAATGGTTTTTTTGTCGTCGGTGATTTCCAAGCGATGCGGCCCGCCCGCCTCCATGGGCTCGAGGTCAACGCGCCAGCGCCCGGCAGCATCGGCCTGAGCCTCACGCACCTGTCCATTGAATGACACTTTCACCGACGCCCCTGGAATGGCTCGGCCCCAGATGGGAACGCTCCGCTGGCGCTGGAGCACCATGTGGTTGCTGAAGACGATCGGCATAGCCAATTCCTTTGGCGGAATCCCGGGCTTTCGCTTGGCGATCTCTGCGCGAACTGCAGGTAGCAACATTGAGGCACCCGACTCGGGACGCAGAAAAATTGAATGCGCGGAGAGATAGACATTTTCACCGGAAGGCAGATTGGAAAGGCGCAGGGTGTGCTTTCCGGCCTTCAGATCGAGGGAACCCGCTTCGATCAAGGCCACACTGTTCCTTGTGCCAGGCATGAAGCCCTTCAGCACTTGATCATCGACCCGGATCTCAAACGGATTTCCACTCCGACCGTGGGAGGCTTCGAGCGTAACGTGATAGCGTCCGGCCGCTGGCGCTGTGAACGTCCACTCCAATGCCCCGTCCGATGGCATAACCGGAGCCAATGCAGGAGCCACGGAGAAGCCGTCCCCATCTAGAAGCGCGAGCTGACGGGCGGGGAATTTTTTGTCTCCTTGAACAATCACCGCCGCACCGGGACCGAGAAGCTGGGCTTCGATCGATGCAAGGACGCGCGGGGTGTAAAAAGAACCTATCGCAAGGAGGAGCAGGGAAATTTTGAAAGGCATCGCTTGGCTGGACGGTTTTTAAGTAGCAAGGCGCCTCCCAAAAGCAGAAGACCGGTGCACCAAACACTGGGTTCGGGAACAGCAATAATCTGGTTGGCATAAAGTCCCCCGTCGATTTGATGGGCCGTGGAGAGAAATCCAGAGCCAAATCCACTGTAGAAGCTGATGTTGGCCAAGGTTCCACCGGAGATGGCTCCATTGACATAAATACGGTCGTTGCCAGCACCGGGATTGCCGGACCAAAGCGAGTTTCCGTCCCAGTTATAAAAGCGCAAATTGTATCCCGCGAGGTTCAGAGTCGCGATTTCGAGGAAGACGCTGTTATTGGTGCCAAGGTCGATAATCGAGTCCGCCGCGAGCGTGAGCGTCCCGATTGAGGAATTGTAGTTCCCGCTGAAGGAAAGTCCGGCGGCGCTTGTTCCCGTCGCCAGCGTCAGGTTGCCTGTCGAATTCAAAGAGGCGTTTGCGGATACCAAGAGCGACCCTCCACTGTTTATAAAGATATTCGGCGAGGAACCGAGGGCTCCTTGGGCCGCCAACGAGAGAGTTCCAGAATTGACGCTGGTATTCCCGGTGAACGAATTGCTGCCGGAGAGCGTCACGGTGCCTGAGGTCGATTTGGTGAGCGTGGCGTTGCCCCCCAGACGGGCTGAGACGGTGCCGTTTTGCAGGGCAAAGCCGTTGGGGGCGTTCACGCTCAGCAGACCGGTGGTTCCTGCGATAGTGCCGCTGGAGAGCGTAAGCCCGGAGGTGGTTTGGCTGTTCGACCCGATGCTCAGGGTTCCACCGCTTACGCTGATTGTGCCGTTGGCATTGAGCGAGTTGGTGGCTCCAGCCAAGACCAGCGTGCCGCTTTGAACAGTGGTTGTTCCCAAATAGAGGGACGAATTGAGGGCTCCGAGAGTAACTGTGCCATTGCCGGCAACAACTACACCTCCAGTTCCGAGGTTCATATTACGCGGAATCACGATGTTCCCATTTCCTGTTAAGGTCACCGATGCATTAACAGCGCCGTCGCGCGTGATGGATGAGGATCCAGAGCCCTCTATCGTCAATGTGCCCGAGTCGCTTTGGATGGTTGTAGAACCCATCAGTGTGATGAACTGGGAGACGCTGTTATTTCCCGAGAGGTTGCGCAGGGCTCCGTTGCCTCCGATTCCAGTTCCATTCAGAGTTAAGGCTTCCGGTCCGATCGAGTTGTTTCCAGTAAACGCAAACTCCAAACTGGCACCGCTGGCAACCACGGTGCCGGCGGCGGTGCTGCCGAGTCCCGAAGCGTTGGAAATGCGAAGGTTGCCCGCCGACACCGTCGTCAGGCCCGTGTAGGCATTGCTTCCCGAGAGCAGAAGTTGGCCGGAGCCTGTTTTGGTGAGGGTGGAGCCGGCTCCGCCGAACCCACTGGCAAACTCCACCGAGTTGGCCCCGGTGTTGATTTGAATGGTCTGGCTGGAGGCGCTTCCGAGCCGTGCGGATAGATCGGTCGAAATGCCGCTTCCATAAACCAGAGTTCCACCGGTGAAGGAAATCGTTCCTCCCGATCCAAGGGCGCTGGAGCTGTCCATCTGGACGGTTCCAGCGGAAAGTGTCACGATGCCGTTGAAAGAATTGTTACCCGAAAGAACGAGAGTGCCGCTGCCGGATTGAACAACCGCTCCGCTTCCACTGATCACGTTGGAGACAGAAATCGAGTTCGAGCGATTGAAAACCAAGGTGCCATTGTTGGTGACGGAGGCCGAGCCGAGGTCTCCTGAGGTTCCAGCCGAGCCGACCCGCAGCGTTCCACTTTGAATCGAAACCGACCCTGAGAGGGTATTGTTGGAGGTGAGCAGCAAGGTCCCGGGGCCTGTCACCGCGAGGCCCCCGTTTCCAGACACAGCATTGGAAAGGGTGAGGTTGCCCGAGCCTCCCATAGCGAAGGTTCCTGCGGCGTCGATCGCCCCGGCGAAGGTCACGCTGCCCGACTCGGCGACTGTGAGCGTTTGCCCAGAAGCCACAGAGACTTGGCCGCCCGTCGATCCACCGCCTTGGAGCGAGCCAATGGTTTCCGAGCCGAGAACCGAGAACTCCACCCCAGCCGTGTTCGCCAAAGTCACGGTTCCTGTGGTTGAAAGCGCACTCCCGCCGCTCACAGCGAGGGTGCCGCTATTAACGAACAATCCGCCGGAGAAGGTGTTGGTTCCAGCAAGAGTTGCCGATCCCGAGCCGGACTTAGCCAGCGTGCCGGCGCCCGCGATATTTCCCGAAACCGTGATGGCGTGAGATCCCGAATCAAGAACCAGTGTGCCGGAGGAGAGGGTCAGCGAGCGGTTCGCATTGAGCGAAATGCCGTCTGTCCCCGCCAGAAGTGATGTGGAATTTCCAGCGCCTGCGCTGACGCTGATGGCCCCCGAAGTGGCCCCAAGCGCGGCATCGCTGTGGATGGTCAAGGTGCCGGCTGAAAGGGTGGTTCCCCCGCCGTAGGAGTTGGAGCCTCCCAGAACGAGCGTGCCGCCGCCGGCTTTGTTGAGGCCCGCATTGGCTCCGGCCAGCGTAGCGTTGATCGTGGTGGTGCCGGAGGCTGCGGAAATATTGAAAGCCGCGAAGCTACTCGAGTTGGCTGTGAGCGTGTTTCCAGCTTGGATCGTGACGCCGTTCGGATCCGAGATCGAAACGGTCTTCACCGTGAGATCACCTCCGAGTGTGGTGGTCAGGTTGGAGGATCCATTCGCCGAAAAGTAAACATCCGAGGAATCTCCCGGCGGGTTGGCCAACGGGGTCGTGCCTGCGGCATTGCTGGTCCAGTTGCTGACACCGCCGGAGGTTTCGCTCCAGTTCCCGCTGAGATTGCCCTTCCAGTAGGCATCGGTGGCGCTGGCGGCGGCTGTCAACGTGAGTGCCGTGGCATTCGAGGAAAGAGAAAACGAAAAGCCGGATTGCACCACCCCGGTAAAGGAGTCGCTGAGATTCCACGTGCCGCCGAGTCCGCTGGCGGCGCTCAGGAGTGTCCACGAGCCAGGCGCGGAGATTTGGGACAGGAAATTGAGCTTCACAGTGTTCGTGCCCGACATCGTGGCCGATCCGCTGGAAAGCGTGAGGCGGTCGGAGGTGGCACCAATGTCGAAAACAAAGGTGCCGGTATCCAGCGAGAGGTCGCCTGTGGAAATCGTCGTTGTGCGCGCGGTGCCATCGGCGAGGCTCAATGTCGCGTTGTTGGCGGAAAGTTGGGAGATCGAACTGGAAAGAGCATCGGCCCCGGAAAAGAGGATCGTGCCCGAGGTAGCAGCCACTGCCCCGGTGTTGGTGCTTGATCCGCTGAGCTGAAGGGTTCCCGAGCCTGATTGGCGCAGGGTTCCATTTCCTGAAATGGCGTTTGCCACGTCAAGCGTGTCGCTCCGGTTGAAATCCAAAAGTCCAGGCCCGGTGATCGTCACATTGCCCGATCCGAGCGTGCCTGCGGTGCCACCGGCGCCGATGGAGAGCGTGCCAGCGGTGATTGTGGTAGAACCGGAATAGGAATTTGCGCCTGTAAGTGCCACCGCTCCGCTTCCAGCTTGGAGCAGGGAACCCGAACCATTGATTGTGTTGGAAACGGTGATGGCATCCGAGCGGTTGAAGGCCAGCGTGCCGTTGACCGTGACAGCGGTGCTGGAACCAATTTCCCCGCTGGTTCCGCCGGCACCGATTTGGAGCGTGCCCGCATTGATCCGCGTGGTGCCGTTATAGGAATTCGAGCCCGTCAGAATCAGTGTGCCGGCTCCGTTCTGCACCAACCCGCCACCACCCGAAATCGCGCTGGAGATGGTTGTCGAGTTGCCAGCGCCCACGCCAAAGGTGGAATCCACCGCGAGACCGGTGATGGTCATTCCAGCGTCGATCTTGGCCAGATCGTAGGCGAAATAGGTCCCGCCGGAGGTCGAGGGCGTGAGCGACAGGGCCACATCGTAGTCGCCCGTGGCCGAGGACCAACTGACTCCCGCATTTGTGAGTGCGGAGGTAAAATTCGACAAGGTGCCACCGTTGGTCTTCAGATAGACCGTCATCGGCTCGCTCATCGTCACATTGCCGAGATTTACATACCCGTAGACCGTGCCGTTTTGGGTGAGGGAATTCACGCCGGTGTAGTTGAGCGTTCCCGCTCCGCCGCCCGTGAGGGTAACCGTGATTTGATCCCTTGTGGAATCCACCAAACCTTGCGTCCAAAGTTTTGCTGTGCCTCCGGTATAGTCGGCAGAGTTGGCGTAATTAGAAAGAGTCGTAACGCTTGGCGCTTCCAAGAGCACGAAGGAGTTGGTTCCCGAGAGAAGCACGCCGCCCTCCAACCGCACATCCAGCGTCCCAAGTCGGTAATATCCACCGGCGTTTCCGTTCGCAACAAAGTTCAACTTGGTGATGTGATTGGCACTATTGTCCAAATTGAACCCCCATGTGGCCTTGCCGGAGTCAAGAGTATTGTTGCTATACCGAAGACCGCCAAAATTGATCGTCTGCGCTCCCGAGCCCACCACACGAAAGGTTCCTCCGAGACTTGTCGCATTTGCTCCCGCAAAAAACAGTGAATTTGTCGGGTTCCCAGTGATGCTCAAATTCCCTCCGCTGATCTGATAGGTTCCTCCGGGATAAAGATAAAGCCACCCCGTCGAAGTCGTGCTGACGTTGCCGCCCGTTTGAACAATAAGTCCTTCATCTGCCTTTGTTGAACCTGCCGATCCGACGATAAACGAGCTGTCTCCAACTCGAGTGGAAGTAAAGTTCCCACCTGTGACATATAGCTGCGTCTGGGTTGCAATATTGATGAATCCACCAATAGATGTCTCGCCAGCCGTAGTAAGGCGCCCGAAAGCCCCTGTGCCTCCGTTCATATAAATGTGGCTTCCAATGGTGAAGCTTCCCCCGGAAGCCACATCGATGGTGGTGTTGCCGTTGGTATTGGTGAGCCGAACGGTGCCGGTCGTGGTGAGCGCTCCGCCATTGGCGATATAGAGTCCACGATTCACATTGGCGGTCCCAAGCACCCCGAAACCAGTCAAGGTGTTCACCGTGCTATTGATCAACGCATAGCCTTGGCCATTGATCGTTGGGGTGCTCGCCGTGGCCGGAGCCACCCCACCAGCCCAGTTTGACCCTATCGTCCAATTCTGCGTGCCGCCCGGAGGGTAAGTGGTGTTGGTG
>CAMCXK010000013.1 GCA_945883435.1 Chthoniobacter flavus
CAAAAATTCGAAACGGGAGTCGGAAGTAGCATGGGGGCGCTATTTCGTTCCATCCCGCGCCAAGCGGAACCCGACATGATCCATGCGGGCGCTAGGAGCCGCCCCATCACGATTGAAAACCTGACACCGCCTCGCATTGCTCAGCCAGCTTCCTCCCCGGTAGATACGCGCTTTTCCCAAAGTATCGAAGCACCATTCCCAGACGTTTCCACTCATATCGAAGACCCCCAATTCGTTTGGCTTTTTCTGGCCGACTGGAAACGTGCCGCGTTTTTCGAAAAGATCCACGGTGCTGTTGATCGAGTTTTCCCAATACCAACCCAATTCGTTCAGCTGTGAACCTCCCGAGAAGTGCGTTGTTCCGTTGGTGGTAATACTGCCGACTTTTCCTGCACGGGCGGCCCACTCCCATTCCGCCTCTGTGGGCAAGCGGTAGCCCGGCGCCATCCCGCCGGGAGTGGAAACCCAATCAGTGCCGCTTTGCGAGTAGTAGGGTTGCAAACCCTCATGGAGGCTCCGGGCGTTGCACCATTTGACGGCGTCCTCCCAGCTGACCGCCCGCACGGGATGGTTGGGGCCGCTGCCGTCGCCGATATTTGTGAGGCTGATTCCTTGGGTTGCTCCAAAAGCGGCCACTTCCTGCCACTCCTTCCATGTGACTTCCCGCTTGGCGATTCGAAATGCGGCGACGACGCGTCCTCCAATCCAAGAACCCGGAGCCACCGGCAGGGTGCCCCCGGGGACCACAACCATTTCGACCGGAGACACGCGTGGTGATGGAGAGGGGGTTGGGCCAGCCTGGCCGGTGACGAATCTCAGGGTAAAGCGTTTTTGGCTTTGCCGAACTTTGGAGTCCCGGACCCGCACTTGAAAGGAAAACGTGCTTGCTGTGTTTTGCCGGCCCGTCATGACACCGGACGATTTGTCCAAAACAAACGCCTTCGGCAATGTTCCCCGGGAGACAATGTCAAATTGATATGGCGGCGTGCCGCCCTCTGCGGTGAACGTGAATGAAAACGCCGCTTTGGTGGAACCATTCGGGATCGTCGTGGCAGAGAGATACGGAGTGTCTGTGGGAGTGGGTGATGAAGTGGCGGACGGCGAAGGCGTGGGGGATGATCCCGGAGTTGGCGCGGGTGTGGGGGAGGGAGTCGGCGTGGGCGTTGGTCTGGGAGTGGATTGGAAGGCCAGTTTGAAGATTTTCGCTTTGGTCCGACCACCGCGATCCCGGACTTGCACCGTGAAGCTGTAGGTGCTGACTGATGTCGCGGTGCCTTTGAGAATGCCCGTTGTCTCAGCCAATCCAAAGTTGGTGGGAAGGGTGTTTCGGGCGGAAATTCTCCAAGTGTAGGGAGGCTGTCCCCCGGTGGCTTCAAAAGTGTGGCTGTAGCTTTGTCTTGCGATTCCCGGAGGCAAACTTTGGGGCGACTGGATATCCAGCGATTGACCCCGCAGGGATGGATGCAGGCCCAGTAAAACTGCCAACACCCCAAAACACCTGCCGAATCCGAAGAGATTCAACGGCTGTGGAAAAAGTAAAGCGCAATGACGAAACAGGTTTCCTGTTCGGCTACTGCCAAAAGCGGCAAAGGAGCATTGGAATACCGCGCGATCTGCTAAACGGAAAAAAATTTGAATTCTCGATACCATGAAGCTTGGGATCGACATGGCAATCAGGCTTCGGGATCAGGCGCGGGAGGCTGTTTGAACGACAGAACCGGCCTGACCAATGATGCTTGAGAGATTCTCATTCACCTTGGAAATCGCCGCTGCGGCGGTGCGCATCGATTCGGTGTTTGATTTCACAAACTCTGCATTGGCTTGGAGGTTGCGTCCTTCTTGGCCGACTGACGCGGACCAGAAAGTGCCGATACTGCTGGTGATCCCCGAGGCCGAGTTGCCGATGGCATTGTAAGCTCCTGCCTTTTCAGCCACGCCATTGTTGAGACCGGATGAAGCCGTTACGCCGGTGCCGGATTGCATATTGCTACCAACGAGTTTCAGGGATTTCACACCGGCTGCGATTCCGATGGCACCGCCGATTGCGGAGAAAATCGCATTGATCCGCTGCTCGGCCGCAATTTTTGCATTTCCCTCAATACTCATCGTTCGGGCGGTTTCGTTGCTTTTCAGGGCGGCGTTGTTTTGCTGAAGCTCCAGTTCATTATTTTTGGCCATCAGATCCAGAAGGCCAATGACCAATTGTTCGAACTTGCTCATTTGCTTGTTGGTCACCGTGCTGGCATCGCCGCCTTTGGCTACTTCAAGCAAAACTTTGAAATTTCCGGGCTCGAATGATTGAACCACATCGGCCAATTTGTAAACGGAGGGATTGTCCAAAATCTTTGGAATCTCCGCCGAATCCACATTGCAGGATTTTAGAAGGCTCGAAAGTTGTGTGCGATCAAGTCCAAGGGATGCAAACGTGGTGTTATTGTCGATCGTCATAAATATAGAGGGATTAACTGCGTTTGGGTTGGAGAATGTCCGAGGTGTCGCGAATTCCTTGCATCGAAGATTCAAAGTTTTGATTGATCACGGCCATGCGTTGGCTTTGTGTGGTGATAGCCATCTGGATCAGGTTTTCAATAAACCCGATTTCCGAAGTCAAGTTCGAAACCTTCTCGCGTAAACCGGCGATTTCGTATTCGACTTTAGCTTGAGCCATCACGGTTCCCCCCTTGATCATCCCGCCGGTGGATTGGACAACGGTGTTGGTGGTTTTAAGCCCTTGGGCAAGCTGAGCTGTATCCCTAGCCCCTGCAAAGACCTTCGGAAGGGTTTTGCTTACAACGTTTGAAACCGTTTTTGCCAACGTAGCAATCGATTTCGTTTTTGCGAGCGCGGATCCAATGTTTCCGGATTTTATCGCCAAAGCTACTTGAACACCAACGATCAACGCCGCAGCAATGATATTCCCCAATTGCTCGCCGAAAACAGCGGAAAGGCCCTTGACGATTGCATTTTTGATGGCGTCAATCTCCAAAATCTTTCCGACAGCAAAGCCAACCAGAAGACCCACGCCGAAGCCTGCGCCCACGCCAGTGGCGATCAGAGCAACTCCGACAACGACGGTGATGGCATCAAAAATCTTAGAGAAAATGCCTAAAAAACCCGATTTCTGGTCAGACTGGCGCTGTTTGTCTAATTGCTCATTCAGTTTTTCGAGTTGCTGCTTGGAGGCATTATCGTTGATTTGAATCATGCTTTCCGACATGTCCTTGCTGGTTTTGAGCTGCACCAGTGCATTGTCGAGTTGCATATCAAAAGCCATCTTACGCATTTCCAAGAGATTAAACTTCTTGGCCGGCGGTTCAATGCGAGGTTTGGCTTTCCCTGGAGTGGATTTGGTATCGTGTGGATCGGCGTGCTGCTCGGATTCCACAATTACGCTGTTGCCAGAGAGAACTGGTTGGTTGGAACTTGCCGGGGCAGACGAGGTCACGGATTCCTGCGCAGGTGCTGGAACGGAACCGGAAGACTGAATTGGAGGGGATTTTATGGGCTCGGCTGGCATTTCGAATGTCTATTTTGCGGACAAAGCGCCGAGGAGAACTTTGGTGCGCGCTGTCAACGGTGCGTTTTGGGGGGAATCACCAGCAACTGCGAGAACATATTCTCCAGCGGTTTGAGCGGCTGGATAGTTCTTGAGCGCAATGTGACACTCCATAGCATGGAAAAATGGCTTGGGGTTTTGCGGATCCAGCAGGGAGGCATAGCCAAAGCTTTCCAAAGCCGAGGTGTAATCATTCATCATTTGAGACGTCGCTCCAAGTGCCATCCAAGACCGGACATCCGCGCTATTGAGCATGACGAGTGGTTTGAAGACTTTTAATGCCTCCTCATAAGCGCCTGCTTCATAATAGTGATAGCCAATGGAATAAACTCCCTCGACTTGATCCGCGGTCCAACCGCAAACCTGCCACAGGGGTTTGCCGTCGACCAAAACCTGCTCCAATGCCGCGGTTAATTCGGCTTCCGCTGCTGGATCGACATCTTCGTTGTCAGTAATTGTAGATTCGGTTGTCATTGTGTGATTGCGTTTAGGATTGAAGGGCTCGGTTGGTGGCTTGGAAAAAGTCGTCGGCCAAGGATTTGAGTGCCGTAATGGCGGAATTGAGTTGTTGAAATTGATACTGAAACTCTTGGCTGGCCTGGGAATACTTGTTTGAGTTGCGCGTCATGATATTGTTGATCATGGTCGCGTTGGCGCTTTTTCCGGTATCATTGTTGTCCTTGTTTCGTCCACCGCTGGTCATTCCTTCATAGCGATACATGTAGTCGCAGGCCAGATTCCCGCCGGTTTTATCGAAAGTTACACTGGAAATCTTGTAGCCATCCGTTCCGTTGATGGCCTTGATCCAGATATCCTCTTTCTGTTTGTCTGTCATCAAAGACCAACCTGGAATTTCTTTTCCATCCGCGCCGGTGGGTATTCGAACGGTCACTGTCCCCAGCATGGATTTGTCTTGCTCCAAAGACTCATTGACTTTAGAGCAGTTCTCGTTGCGGATTTGCCACATTTCGGCGTAGGCCTTCTTATCGCTGACTTTGCCTTCCCAGTCCGTCGTGACTTGGTTGAATTTGGCTTGAACATCGGCGATTGTTGTCAGTCCCTTCAAGCCAGACGTATCGGGAACAAAAGAGGATTGCTGAACCGGCGGTGTGTTGTTTGGGATGGAGAAATCGGAACCAGGCATAACGATTAGACGCGCTGTAGCCTTCGAAGGCGTGAAGCGGATGTCAATGAAGTGTTTGGAATTTCTTGAAATGGTTGGGACTGAAACAAGTCCCGGATTCGATACATGGAGCGTATCTTGCGCTGAATATCGAACTTGCTTTCGGCCATTGAGGAGTTGTTTCCAGATTGGGAAAAAACAATTTCAGTAAAGCTCTCAAGAGTGTGCTGGTGCTGCTCCAAAAAGTCTTCCAAAGAACGCAATTCACGGTCGAACTCTTGAAAAAAGCTCTGGTGTTGATCTCGAGTTCTATCCAACTCACTAGTGGGATTTGACTCCATGCGTTAAACTTGGGAGTTGACTAACGTGTTCAGTCCTTGCACTGAAGTTCCAACCAGTTTTCCCGTGAGTTGCCAGGAAAGCTGTGTCGCACTCGCTTGCAACTGGGCCGAAAACATCTCCGAAGGGCTCGGGATATGAGAAGGCAGACTGGGAAACATGCGGTCCAGAGAATTCATCGCACCACCAAGGTAATCAAAAAGCGGTGGGGTGGCAAAAACAGGCGCCACGTTGGAAGGGTCTGAAGCAGTTTTGATGGCAGAGTTTCCAAAAATCTGACCTTCAATGGCATCTGAGTTAATAAGTGATTCAAATGCAGAAACTCTTGCGCTTGATGGAGGGGAAAAAACAGAAGCCACCGCGGAGGCGGAAGATGCTTGCGATGACGATACAGGGTCAACTGGATTCATTAAGTCTCGGAGTTGGCTTGTTTGATTTGGTCAATATCCCGCGAAATTCCGTCGATCACGCCCATGATAAAGGAGTTGTAAGAGATAGCGTATTCCTCATCAGTAATGCCGGTGACCATCCAGTTTTCTTTGGCCCTCTGAAATCCGACCTCTCCTAATGATTCCTTCATGCTATCGATAATTTTGTTAGCCAAGGCATTGTTATTATCTACAGGATCAGTTGGTGGCTCTGCGTCCCCGACCATCATGTTTTGAAAACTTACCTCTTCAGACTCGGAAACCTCACGAGGAACCCCTCCCACACTCCGTGTGTCGATGGGAGAAAGGTTGGCCCCTTGAATGGGGGAGATGTCTGTGACCGGGGACATACTGTCAGTGTGGGGACTGTTATTCGTGCGAACGGCTGGCTTATTGTTGAGGATCCAGTTGCATGGATTTGATTTCGTCCACGTGTGGCAGGAGATCAGAGTTGTTCTTTGAGAGGCGCTCGGCCGCAAGATCAAATCCAGAGGCATTTCCATTCAGCTTGTGGATAATTGCTAAAAGCATATTGGCGGAATCCGCGAGTGCGCTCGACTGAACGCATTCGCTCGAAAGGTATCGAGCAGCAGATTCATGCTCTGAGCAACACATATAAGTCATTCCAAGACCGACTTTCACGTAAGCTTGATCAGGTTCGGCGACATCTAAAGCCCCGAAAAGGGCAGCTGCATGCGCTCCTTGCAGATTGTTCAGAGCCGTTGTGCCCAACTGAAAAAACAATTGTCTTGTTTCTTTCGGCAACGGCAGGATTGAATGGCCTTGGGGGGGCAAGTGGGTATGCATAAGGGGCGCGGGGGTCAAGCTTGTCCGATCGCTTGCGTGATCTGACGCGAGATGGACGTCAGTGCATTGATGGATTGGGAAACGGTTGACAGCAGCAGAGTGTATTGACTCATCTGAAGCTGGATGTTCAGAACACCTGCAGGATCGCCAGCTGTCACGTTGTTAATGCTCGCTTGCAAGGAGTTGGATGATTCCCGGATCGAGGTCAAAAAAGTCGTCGCGACGTCTTGAATGGAATAACCCGGTGCCGGGATGGATGCGAAAGATATGGTCATCTTTGAGAATTAAGAAATATTGCGATTGGCGGAATCGGTGGCGCCCTTCAAGGCATTCAATCCGTTGGTCAGAGATGTAAAAATCTGGGTGAAAGAAGCCATGGCAATCTGAACGTTGATCACCGTGGAAGGATCCCCAGCTTCCATGGCCTTTTGAGCATCCGTGAGTGCGGTGTTCGCATCTTTGACCGCCTTTTGCATGTCGGCCAAAAGGTTTTTGAAGTTCATGTTGCCTTTAAGCATTGACGTGTCTGCCGTGAAGTTAATGTTGGACATGGGATTTTTAGTTTTTGGGGTTGCTTTTTGGTTTGGTGTTAAAAGAGTCGATTAAAGCGAGGAGAGGTCTACTGGTTTCAAGATGGTGTTGGCCATGTCCTGGGCAACTTGAATGGCGTTTCGGAGAGCCTTCAGACGAGGGTAGGTTTCGGAGTCGGCCGATTGCATCGAGTGGTCGACTTGGGAATTCAGCTCCTGAAGAGCATTTAAAATTTCCTGTCGTTTCCGGTCGGAGTCCGGACCAGAAAGTTCGGAGCCCAGATCTGTCCACTGGGGAATGGATGATGTGTCGCTGGTCATGGATTGGTCATTCTCACTCCGGGGCACAGGTGTCAACCCCCATTTTGGGAATTTTTTGGTGCGAGTGCGGGTTGGGCTCCGGGATTGGGGAATGACTGGAGCGGGAGGCTGCGCAGACCCTCGGGGCCTTTGATGGTCAGGGATTCTTCCGAGATTTGTGTGATCACCGTTCCGTCTTTCAGGATGGTGCCTTCAAAAATCCGTTGCCCGTCGGCCAGAAGCACGGCGGGAATGCCTCCCATGCTGACGCCGACGACCGCGGAATGAAATGGATTTTTCGTCACCGTCACCGGCTTGCCGGAGGAAATCTGATCTACGATGGTCGCGAGGGATCCATATTTTTCTTTGAGTGCGGCCAGCACCCCGCTCCAAGAGTGCATTTGATTCTCCGGAATCGACCCTGAGAAAACAACCTCCCGAGGGGTGAAGGAAAGCGTCGGGTTGGTCTCGATATCGGCTTCGGCGAGGAGGCGGAAGGCCTCTTTCTCGATTTCCGAGCCGTATGTCAGTTTGCTGACATTTTCTTTGATGAGAGGAAGGTCGGTTTCCAAACGCTTGCGCACCGAGCGCCAGTTTTCTTCGGCTGGAAGATATCCCGACCAGTAGGCGGTGCCATCCTTGGTAAGGGTGACATCCAGCGCATAACCCTCCATTCCAGCCATCATTTCCGCCGAGGTTTCGATTTCGTTGAGGCTGACGATTTCCGAGAAAAGCGGGTAGGGGGAGCTGTTGATGATGCGTTGCACGTCGTTTGCCTGGCCGCGAGAGCGGACGTAAACCCGGAGGAACGATTTTCCCGAACGGTCGAGGATATCCACTGTCGCGCCCGAAACCTCCTTGCGAATCCGCATGGCGGCTGCTTCCGCAGCCTTGTTGTCCTCGTTTGTCTTGTGCATGTCGACAGTGAAGAAGCCGTCCGCATTTCCGTTTTGCCGCACGATGCTTTGGCCCGCGCGTTTTTGTTCCGCATTGTAAAAGAAGACCAAAAGAAACCCGACGAGCAGCACCGCCCCGAGACCGGCCAGACCGAGCTTCCAAGGGGCCGGTCGTTTGGTTGCCCCTGTCGCGGGCGCCGGGGAGGCGTTTGGTTCGGCCAAAGAGACGGTCTTGGTCTCGGAACCGAGTGTTTGAATCACGGGAAGCGTGAGGGCAGGCCAGGGGGAGTCCGGGGGGCCGAAGGCGAAATGTGTCGATCCCAGCGTCAAAACTTGTCCAGCGGGGATTTTGAAAACGGAATCCATGATTTCGCGCCCGTCCAAGTGGGCCGCGCCATCGAGGACCTCGACGGAGGCCAGACCGTCAACGAGGCGGAAAACCGCGTGGCGTGGCTTGAGAAGAGGATCCGAGAGGATCACATCGCAATCATCCCCCGATCCAACCGTGAGGCCGTTTGAATCGACCTCCGCCTGGGCACCGGCGTGCGGCGGGTTGAGAATGCGGAAGATCACTCCTTTGCCCTACCGATCCTTGATGCATCTGGCAAGCAAGGTCTGCCGTTTCCAGATGCGGCTTGGATTGCTCCCCTCCACGGCGATAGAATGCCCTTCATGAGCCCGTTGTCCCTTGTTGCCCCGGAGGGTGCCCTCCTCTCCGGGGAGGAAATCCGGAGTGTTCTTTCCAAATCGATTGGCGCAACCCTGCGGGGGCGACGCGTTCTGGTGCTGATTCCCGACCACACGCGCTCGCTTCCGCTTCCCATGCTGTTCCGCCAGTTGGTGGAGGTCGTGGCTTTCGATGGGGGGGCCGCGAAGTTGGACTTCATGGTGGCATTGGGCACCCACCCGCCGCTTGACGAACCGAGCCTTCTGCGCCTTGTCGGAATCGATGCCGGCGAGCGGTTCGGAATCTTCCGTGAAATCGGTCTTTTAAACCACGCTTGGGATGATCCGGAATGTTTGGCGACGCTTGGGGAATTGGGGCCGGAGCGCATCCGCGAACTGGCGGGATCGTCGTGGCACTCCTCGTTGCCGGAACGGGTCGAAGTGAAGGTGAACCGTGCCGTTTTTGACTACGACCATTTGATCGTGCTCGGCCCGACATTCCCGCACGAGGTCGTCGGTTTTTCCGGCGGTGCGAAGTATTTTTTTCCCGGCATCTCCGGGCCTGAAATGATCAACGCGACCCACTGGCTGGGAGCGTTGGCGGGCGTGACCGGCACGATCGGCATCAAGGATACTCCCGTGCGGGCGATGATCCACGCCGCCGCGGAGTTCCTGCCGCGTCCAGTGACACTTTTCGCCCTCGTCGTCGAAAAGGGGGAGCTTGGTGGATTGTTTGCCGGCGGGTTGGTCGAGGCCTGGAGCGCCGCCGCAGACCTTTCGTCCCTCCGTCACATCCGCTGGTGCGATCATCCCTACCAGCGCGTTTTATCCTGTGCGCCTCCGATGTATGACGAGCTTTGGACCGCCGCCAAGGCCATGTATAAACTCGAGCCAGTGGTCGCCACCGGCGGGGAGTTGGTGATTTTCGCGCCGCACCTCCGGGATGTGAGTGTGGTGCACGACCGCCACATCCGCGCGGTGGGCTACCATATCCTGCCCTACTTTTTGCAGGACTGGGATCGCTTCCGCGATGTCCCTCTGAGCATTCTCGCCCACAGCACCCATGTCCGCGGATCCGGAGTCGTGGAGAACGGTGTCGAAAGGCCGAACGTGCGGGTCACCCTTGCGAGCCGGATTCCGCGCAATGTGTGCGAGGAGTTGAACCTTGGCTATCTCGATCCGGACAGCGTGAGGCTGGAGGAGTGGATGGATCGGGAGGCCGAGGGAATCCTGTATGTTCCCAAGGCGGGAGAAACCCTCTATCGTTTGAAACCATGATGGACGGTTACCTGGTGATGGGGGTTTCCGGGTCCGGAAAATCCACGATTGCGGAAATGCTGGCCCGTTCGCTTGGCTGGAGCTTTTTTGATGCTGATGATTTTCATCCTCCGGCCAACATTGCCAAAATGAAGGCCG
The DNA here is from genome assembly GCA_945883435.1 of Chthoniobacter flavus. Classification (GTDB taxonomy): domain Bacteria; phylum Verrucomicrobiota; class Verrucomicrobiia; order Chthoniobacterales; family Terrimicrobiaceae; genus UBA967. The sequence goes on from CAMCXK010000013.1 coordinate 10,062, forward strand.
GCCAACCGCTGAACGACGGGGATCGGGCTCCATGGCTGGAGAGGCTTTCGGAGCTCCTTGCCGGCGAAGTCGCGGCCGGACGTCCTCCGGTTCTGGCATGTTCCGCGCTGCGCCAGAGTTACCGTGAGACCCTTCTGGCGAAGGCGCCGGGTGTGATGGTGGTCTACCTGAGGGGGGATAAAAACCTTATCGCCTCGCGCTTGAGCCGCCGAAGCGGCCATTTCATGCCTTCGACGCTTCTCGAGTCCCAGTTCGACGCGCTGGAGGAGCCGGCCGCGGGCCCCCTGGTGTTCATCGCGAATCTGGAGTTGTCACCCGCGCAAATTGTGAATTCGATTCCCAAGCCATGAACAACCGCCGCTACCTGGACGCCGATTTTCTTCTTCAAACGCCGACCTCCCGCCGGCTTTACCACGAGGTGGCGGCGCCGCTGCCCATCATCGACTACCATTGCCACCTGCCTCCCGCTGAGATCGCAGCCAACCGCCGGTTCGAGAACCTCTTTGATATCTGGCTTGCCGGCGACCACTACAAGTGGCGGGCGATGCGGACCAATGGAGTCCCCGAGCGATTTTGCACGGGAGATGCCTCGCCGCGTGAAAAATTCGACGCGTGGTGTGCAACTGTGCCACACACCCTCCGGAATCCACTTTACCACTGGAGCCACCTGGAGTTGCAGCGCTATTTCGATATCGACTGCCTTATTTCGCCTGCCACAGCGGATGAAATCTGGGATCGCGCCAACCAGCAATTGGCGGAGCCGGGTTTTTGTGTGGCCGGGATTCTCGAAAAATTCCGCGTCGAGGTGGTTTGCACAACCGACGATCCGACCGACGATCTGGCCGCGCACATTCAAATCGCGGGCACCCGGGCATTGGGCACCCGAGTGCTGCCGACCTTCCGGCCCGACAAGGCGATGAAGCTCTCCGATCCCTCCGCTTTCAACGACTGGTGCAACCTTTTGGCCCGTCGTTCGGGGGGCGACACCGGAACGTTTGCGGGCTTCGTCCAGGCCCTCGAGGAACGCCATGGCTTTTTCCACCGCCTCGGTGCGCGCCTTTCCGACCATGGGTTGGAGTATTGTCCGGGCGTTTTTTACGAGGCTTCCGAGGCGGCGCGGGTTTTCGACCGTGTGCGGTCCGGTCAAGCCGTTTCGCCGCAGGACGAGGAGGGATTCGCGGGGCACTTGATGGTCCTTTTCGGGGCATGGGACGCGGCCCGCGGATGGACAAAGCAGATTCACCTCGGGGCTCTGCGCGGCAACAACACCCGCGCCCGTCGCCAACTCGGGCCCGACACGGGATTCGACAGCATCGGTGATTGGCCCCAAGCCGCCTCGCTGTCGCGCTATCTTGACCGCCTCGACCGCGATGGCCACTTGCCGAAGACGATTCTTTACAACCTCAATCCGGCCGACAACTACGCCTTTGCCACGATGATCGGAAACTTTCAGGACGGGTCCGTGGCGGGGAAAATCCAATTCGGCAGCGGTTGGTGGTTTCTCGATCAAAAAGAGGCTATCGAATGGCAGTTGAACGCCCTCTCGAGTTGCGGCCTGCTCAGCCGGTTCGTCGGAATGCTGACCGATTCCCGCAGTTTTCTGAGCTACCCGCGTCACGAATATTTCCGCCGGATCCTGTGCAATGTCATCGGCCGGGATGTCGAGCAGGGCTTGATCCCCGACGCTCCGGAGATTCTGGACCCGCTTGTGCGCGGGGTTTGCCACGCCAACGCCGCCGCCTACTTCGGCTTTCCCTCTTTGAATCCATGATCCTAAGCGAGGAAATGGCGCGACTCCTCGCGGCGGATTTGGATTTCATCCTTCCCCGCACGCGTTGCGACCGGATGCTTCTTTCGAAAAGCCGGGTGACCCGGGAGTTGGAGGCCGATCCCGACGCCATTCTGGACCTTGTGGCGGGAATGGATGACGCCGATGCCCGGCTGTTAAGTGTGCCGCAGGATGTTCTGCGGCCTATGATCCGGCGACGTCAACAAGGTTCCACCGCCTCTTCCGGAGGGGAGATTCCCGATCTTTTCGGGGATGCCTGAGATTCGCCATTCGCGCCGGTGGTCGCATCCGGCAGACGATCAAGAAGCCACCGCCATTCGCAGCAAGCCCATTCCGACTGCAAGGACCACAATCCGCTCCACAGGATATTTTCCGAGCACCAGCAGACCACAAATCAGGGCTGCCAGCAGATTCCACAGATCCAAGGAGCCATTCACCACCACGACTTTCATGCCGAACCACACGGCAAGAAATCCGATCATGCCGGTGACTGCAGCCGATATTCCCTGAAGCGCTTTTTGCCATCGTGAAGCCGTCCGCACACGCTCCATGAATGGTGCCGTTGCCGGAACCAGAATCACAGCCGGAGTGAAGGTCACCCAAGAGGCCAGAGCCGAGCCAAGCGTTCCGGCAAGCCACGGAGGGAGTGCGCCGGGTTGGTGCCAGGCCGCCCGCGAATCCGACATGCTGCAAAACCAGAATCAACGGACCAGGGGTTGATTCCGCAAGCCCGATCCCGGTGATCATTTCCCCGGCTGGGAGCCAATGACGCACCTCCACCGCTTCGCGGGCGACGACCGGAAAAATGGCGTAGGCACCCCCGAATGTGAGCATTGAGACCTGGCTCAAGAAAAACCCCAATCCACCGAGAACCGGCTGTCCCGACCAAAACGCCAACGCCACGGGAAAAAGCCAGGCGGCCAGCCCCATGGCGAGCAGTGCCGGCTTGAATTCGCAAAGCGGTCTTGTCGACGGGATGTCGCACGGCGGCGCATGGCCGAAGACCCAACCTGCGATCGCGGCGATCAGCAAAATCGCGGCGTAAGGCACCCCTCCGAGCATGGCCAGAAATGTTCCGGCTGCGATCCACCGCAGTGTGTGGCTGCGTCCTGCCATGCGGGCGAGGGACACCGCCAGTATTCCCAGGACCGCAGGTTGAAGTCCGTTCAGTCCGGCCATGATCCAGGAATTCGTTCGACCAGCCATGGCCAGCCAACTCAGGGCCCACAGCAACAGCGCCCCCGGAAGAACGAATCCCAGTGCCGCGGCGATTCCTCCCCTTACGCCATGCAACAGCCACCCTGCGTAAACGGCCAACTGTGTGGCTTCGGGCCCGGGAAGCGCCATGCAGAAGCCCAATGCGTGGCGGAATCGTTCACGCTCGATCCAGCCGCGTTTGTCGACCAATTCCTCCTCCATCCACGCGATTTGCGCGGCAGGTCCTCCGAAGCCTGTGCAGCCCAGGCGGAACCAGAACTTCGCCACCGTCCAAAATTCCGGAGCCGGCCTACCCACCGATCCGATCTTGAAGGGCCTTGCCGAGGAAATTCAGCGCCAGCAAGGTCGAGGCCATGGCCAGTGCGGGAAACACCAGCAGCCACCAGAAGCTGCGGACCGGATTGAGCGCGGAAGCGCCGTCCGCGAGCAGCGAGCCCCAGCTCGATTGCGGGGCCTGAACTCCCAATCCCAGAAAACTTAAAAACGACTCGTCGATGATCACGGCAGGCACGGTCAACGTAAGATAGACGAGAACCACCCCGGCGATGTTGGGCAGGAGATGGCGGAAGAGAATGCCGCCGTGGGACTGGCCCAAAGCCCGTGCCGCCATAACGAAAGACCGTTCCTTCAGGGTCAGGATTTGCCCCCGCACGATCCGGGCCATCGTGAGCCACTCGATCAGGCCCAGTGTCACGATCAGAATGCCGATGCGCGACGAGAGCACAAGCCACTCGATCCCCTCCCGGGAGGCCCATGATTGCAGGCTGGCATTGAACGCATTGATCGCGACAAGGATGAAAATCAGGCGCGGCACCGAGTAGAGGACATCGACCGTGCGCATCATCCAGGCGTCCGTGCGGCCGCCGAAGTATCCCGCCACCAGCCCCCAGACGGTGCCGATGCAAAGACTCACCGCGGCTCCGCTCAAGCCGACCAGCAGCGAGATGCGTCCGCCGGAGAGAACGCGGTGGAGGACATCGCGCCCGTTCAAGTCGGTTCCGAACGGGTGGGACCACGAGGGCGGCGCATAGGTGAGGGGACCGGGATCGGCATGGCTGGCGGGAAGAAGGCCGGGGCCGATGACACAGGCGGCCGCCATCACGCACAAAAACACAAGCGATCCGGTGGCAAGCGGGTTCTTTTTCCAGAATTCCATGGATCTATGCCGGTGATTGGATGCGGCGGTCGAGCCGGCTGTAGGCCGTATCGACCAGGAGGTTGAAAAGCACGAGCAGGCCGCAATAGACGATCACCATGCCCCCGAGCAGGAATCCATCGCGGTTCAGGATCGATTGCACAAAAAAGCCGCCGGCCCCGGGGATTTGAAACACGGTCTCCACCACAATCGACCCGGTCAGCAGGTGTGCCGCAAGAGGGCCTGAATAGGTCACGACCGGAAGGATGGCGATGCGCAGGGCGTGCCGCACGACGATGGCCGATTCCCCGAGTCCCTTGGCGCGGGCGGTGCGGATAAAGTCCATGCGCAGCGTTTCGCCCAGGCTGTTGCGCATGAGGCGGGCGATCACGGCCGCCGCCGGCGCGGCGAGGGTCAGGGTCGGCAGCACCAGATGCGAAACTCCGCCCCAGCCGCCGACCGGAAACCAGCCGAGGCCCAAGGCGAACACCAGCACCAGCAGCGGTCCGGTAATGTAGGAGGGCAGCGAAACTGCGGCGAGCGAGGCGCACAGCATGATCCAGTCGAGCGGTCCGTCACGGCGGACGGCCGCCGCTGTGCCGAGGAACACGCCCGTGGTCACAGCCACAAGAAAGGCCGACGCGCCCAGAATCAGGGTCACCGGCAATGTCTGGGCGAGGATTTCGTTGACTGAGCGGTTGCGGTATTTCGTCGAGAGCCTCAGGTCGCCCCGCAGGAGGTCGGCGATGTAGCCCGCGTATTGATCAAAAACCGGCCCATCGAGTTCGTAGCGCTCGAGCAGCTTTTTTTCAATGGCTGGAGGGATTTTCCGCTCTCCGTCAAAGGGACCTCCGGGTGAAATGCGGATCAGGAAAAACGTCAGTGTGACGACGCAAAAAACGACTCCCAGCGCGGCCAGCAAGCGACGGATGAACGGGAGGGTGCGCATCACCGGCTCAGCCTGCGGCAAACAGTTCGCCCTGCACGGCGGGGGCTGCGGGCAGGCCGGCTTCGATTTCCCGCACAAGACTGTGGAACTCGCACTCGCGCAGTGCCTCCAGCAATTCCTCCCGCCGGGGTTGAATGGCCAGCTCGGTCCATGGAACCGGGCACGGCAGGTCCTCGTCAAGGCGCACCATTTCCAGATTGGCGAGGATTGTCTCGCGATAAACAACGATCTTTTCGCGGATTTTCGGGGAATCCAAATGCTCCGGATGGTCGAGAATTTCGCGCAGCGAGGAGGCGCTGCGCACGATTTGAACAGCGGTTTTGGAACCGATGCCCGGGACTCCCGGGATATTGTCGGAGGAATCGCCGGTGAGCGCCAGCACATCGGAAATACGGTGGGCCGGAACCCCCCATTTGGTTTCGACCTCTGCCGGTCCAAGCAGGGCGAAGTTGCCGTCGGTCAGGTCGTTTTTGGAGGTTGAATAGATCGAAATACCGGGCCGCACGATTTGCAGAATGTCCTTGTCGTTTGTGGCAATCACGGTGTCAGCACCCGCCGCCGCGGCTTGCAGGGCATAGGATGCGATGAGGTCGTCGGCCTCGGTATTCGCTTGGGAAAGCGAGGCGGTTCCAAGAAGCGGGATGTTTTTTTGAAGCCAAGCCTCTTGGGAACGCAAGTCGTCGGGCATCGAAGGACGGTTTTGCTTGTAGTCCGGCTGCAGGCGCGTGCGCCGCTTTGGAAGGCCCGCGTCCCAGACGACGGCGGCCCGGTCGGGACGGACATCCAGCAGCATTTTGCGAAGGGCTTTGAGAAAACCGTAGATCGCGTTGGTCGGTTGGCCCTTGGAATTGGTGAGACCCCGGATGGCGAAAAACGAGCGGTAGAGGTAGTAGTGCCCGTCGACCAGAAGAAGGCGCATCGTCTCAGCTGGCGATGGTGCCGATCTCCACAGGTTCGACCTTGATTCCGGACTCCTCGAGCCAGGCGATGGCTTTTTTGATGACTTCGCGGTCGCCGTCGAGTTCCAGCGACACGAGTCCGATCTCCTCGGTCACACTGGCTTGGCGGATATTGGTGATCAGATCGAACTCCTTTGCCAGTTCCCAAAGAACGGGGCGCGTGATCAACCGGGGAGGGAACATGAGCCACAATCGCGTTTTTTGCATGGTTCAAAGCTAACCCGTTCGGGCTGGCACGCGCCAGCGCAATGAGCGGTTGTCGCCGCTATGGCAAGGAAAGGCTTCCGACTATGAGAGGAACAATCCGGTCAAGATTCCTCACCCGGTATTCGGCGGCGCCGCAGGTGGTCCCGGCAAGGATTCTCGCGGCGTTCAAGCCCTCCCGCCGCCATACCACACGATCCGGCGAGGGAAAGGCCCCCACTTTTGCGATCAACAACCCGTCGGTATCCACGATTTCCGCCCCGTCCCCGGCACTTCGTGCGAAAAGCTCGATCTCCACCGCCTCGGGAGTCCAATCCGACTCGGGAAGGCGGAACCGCAGGCTTGAGGACTCCGTGCCGGTCTCGGGCACCACCTCATCGCCGGCGAAGCCAAAATTCGCCGCACTTTGAAGGGTGATCTCCCAGGTCACTTCCCAGGTGCCGCCGGGTTCGCCGGAGAGGAGGCGGATGATTTGTCGGCGATCGTCTTCGCAAAGCAAGGCCAGAGCCTCGCCCCGGGCGGAAATTGCGGCGACCGGCGGCGAGCCGGGTTCGTTTGCGATTTGACGGATGATGTTCCCGTTCGCTGCGAGTTCGGAAACTCCCCCATCAGGCGGTGGTTCGCCTGAAATGACGCTCCAAAGGGATTGACTGGCTGCGATTGAAACGGCTTGAAATCCGGAAAGAAGGTTGGGCGAGGGGCTTGAAAGATCATTCAGCCGACCCTTTGAAATCCCAAAGACCCGCCCCTCGAAAAATGCCAACGCCTCGCAGGGCGGTGCTGGAACGACAGAGGGACGGATCCGGGCCGAGGCGGGGTTCAACTCAAAAATCCCCGTTCCTTCCGAATACAAAATTCCATCCGGCGCGGAGCAGAGGGCATTCACGCCGGGAGTGGGTGGCCAGGAGACAGGCAGGGAGGTGCCGTCTTCGATGGTGACCCAATGCCACTGGCCGCCACTCAAAATGGCAGCTTGGCCGTTGAAAGGCGCCACCAGGCATTTTTCCGTGAACGGGAGGCTCCAGATCCAACCTGCGGATGGATCGAACAGGCCTGCGAAATACCCGCCATTGCGAAGTTTTCCGGTGAGCAGAAGGCGCTGGCCGTCGAGAAGCACAGCCGCATGAAGACGGTTGACAAGGGGGTCTGTGTCAGCCCGGATCAGATCATTGAAGTGGAACGCCTCGCCCGTCGTCTCGAGATCGGGGACGAGGTAGCCTCGCACAAAGTATGCCCCCGGCGCACAGGCCCCCCCCGAGTCCGAAAGGCCGTCCCACGAAGTGATCAGACCGTTGAGACCGACGCGGAATTCGGATTCCGGTGCGAGCGAGTGCAGGCGGCGCACCAGATGACCGTGTGAATCGAAGACACCGAGTGTGATCGCACCCGCATCGGGCACCGCAAAAGCAATGTCGCGGGGCGCGGCGAACAATGGCGCTGCGAGGAGGAGGAGGAGAAAAGTCTGGAATTTCAAAGGTAGCGGGTCCAGTCGAGGTTCGGGAAGATGTTGTCGTGCGCTTCGCATTCCGCGAGGAAATCCACGTCGGGATCTTCCAGGTCGAGTTCGGCGGAGAGGGCGTTGAAACGGAGGATATGGTCCTTGGTCCGGCAGGTGGCGTATTCGCGGGCGGTGCCGGTTTTCATGAGAAACGCCCAGTCGCTGGATTGAGCCAGCAGAAGTTCGCGGGCCATTTGCCGGAGAAAGCGTCCGGTGAGCGGGCGAGGATCGTCGCGGCGGGCGCGCGCGGCAGCGGTCATCTGGCGGGCCGCCGCGTGAAGGTGCGGATAGATCCACGAATTGCAGGGATCGAGCCAGACTTCCCAGTAGCCCTTGTTGCCCCAGCTGGAGGGGGAGGGGGAGACCAGTTGCTGGGTGGGGTTGCGTCGCAGGTAGTCGCCGGGCGTTTCCAAGCGGAATAGATTCTGGTCGTGAGCGGCCTTGCGCAGAAAGAGGTCCAGAAACTCTGGCCCCTCATACCACCAGTGTCCGAACAATTCGGCGTCGAACGGACTCAGCACAATCGGTTCGACCGGCAGTATCGCCGCAAGGTTCCGAAATTGTGCGACGCGCCCGTCGAAGTAGTCGCCGGCGTGGTGGTCGGCGGCAGCCATGGCCCATGCCCGATGGTAAAACTCTTTTTCGGGGCGTCCCGTGACGCGGTGGTATTTGAAACCTGTGTGGCGACGCGGCGGAATGCCGGGAAAATACTTTCGAAGGTAATCCTCCGGCAGATCGAATCCCGCGTCCTTGTGAAAATCCCGGTAGGCGGGATCGCCTGGATATCCTTCGCGGGCGCTCCAGACCTTGCGGCTGGATTCCCGGTCGCGCCCGAAGACCGCCGGACCGGCGGGTGTGAAATACGCCGCGTGTGTTCCAAAGCGCGGACGGGGTTCGCCATAGAGCAGGCCGTGCGCATCGGCCACGAACCAGCGGATGTCCGCTTCCTGCAAATAGCGGTCGACGCCGGGGACATAGCCGCATTCCGGAAGCCAGATGCCCTCGGGCGCGCTGCCGAAGCACTCGCGGTGGAAATCGCAACCGAGGAGGATCTGCGCGCGCATCGCCCCGGGCACACTTTCCATCAGGGGCAAAAAACCATGGGTTGCCGCACAAGTGATGATCTGCAGCAACCCGTCGGCCTGGAGTTGGGCAAAGGCGCCCACCACGTCGCCGCCGATGGACAGATAGAGTGCGCGGGCCTCGCGAAGCCGGGAGTCGTAATGGTCGAGAATCTCCCGCATCGCGCCGTGGTTGCCTGTCCGGAGGCGCTCGGCCTCGATGAATGCGAGGCCCCGGTCGAGGTAGCGCCGTGTGCGGGATTGCAGCAGGGGATCGCGAAGCATCGCGCACAGCGGCGGGGTCATGGTGAGGGTGATGCGAACCGGCATGCGGCCAGCCACCAGATTCCGAAAAACGCGCAGGAGCGGCAGGTAGCACTCGACCACCGCTTCGTGCAGCCAGTCCTCCTCGAGGAACTCCTCGTGCGAGGGGTGGCGCACCCAGGGGAGATGGGCGTGCAGAAGCAGTGCCAGCGAGCCTTTTTGCATGCCTTATTCGGCGGTGAGCGCGAACCGTTCTGAACCGAGAAGCCCCGACTTCTCAAGAAAGTAGTCGTATCCGCCCGGGTAGGAGTTCACCTGCCCCGCGTTGATGTGCAGGGTGCGGTTGGCAAGCTTCCGCAGAAAATGAACATCGTGCGAAATGAAGACAAGGGTGCCCTCATATGCCTCCAGCGCGAGCACGAGCGACTCGACGGTGAGAATGTCCAAGTGTGTGGTCGGTTCGTCCATCAGCAGGAGATTCGGGGGATTCACCAGGAACTTCACAAGGTTCAAGCGTGTTTTTTCGCCGCCGCTCAGAACGGCGGTTTTTTTATGGATCTCGTCACGCTTGAAGAGAAACGATCCCAGAATGCTCCTGGCCTCGTCCTCCCGCAGGGTGCCGCTGGAGGAGAGGATTTCCTCCAGAAGCGAGTGGTTGGGATTGAGGGTGGCAGCCCGGTGCTGGCTGAAGTAGCCGATTTTCGAGTTGCTTCCGTAGGTGCATTTCCCGTTTTGGATTTCAACGGCCCCGGCGAGGATTTTGAGAAGGGTGGACTTGCCGGCGCCATTCGGGCCGACCAGAGCCACCCGCTCTCCGCGCTCGATGAGCAGGTCGAGATGGTCGTAGACCACATGGCTCCCATACGCCATGCGCACGCCCTCCAGAAGCACGGCGCGCTGGCCGCCCCGCTCGGGTTGCGGGATACGGAAACGGAACGGTTTGCGGGGAGGTTCGGGACGTTCGACTTTCTCCATGCGCTCGATTTGCTTGAGCTTGCTCTGGGCTTGCGCCGCCTTGGATGAAACGGAGCGGAAGCGGTCGGCAAACTCCTGCAGGGCGGAAATTTCCTTTTGCTGGTTTTTCCAGGCCGCCTGCTGGATTTCATAGTTCCGTTCGCGCTGCTCCATGGCAGCCGAGTAGTTGCCCGAGTAGTGGATCAGGCGGGGGTTGGCGATTTCGTAAACGCCGTCGATGAGGGCGTCCATGAACTCCAGGTCGTGGGAGATGAGCAAGAGGGCGCTGGAGCAGTTTTTGAGGTATTGCTGAAGCCACAGCAGCGACAGGAGGTCGAGATGGTTGGTCGGTTCGTCGAGCAAAAGCAGGTCCGGTTCCATCACGAGCAAGCGGGCCAGGTGGGCGCGCATCACCCATCCGCCGCTGAGTTCGCGGGCCGGGCGGATCCAGTCGGACTCGCGGTATCCGAGGCCTGCCAGCATGCGCTTCGCCTTGGCTTCGACGCGCGGGTTGCTGAGCGCCTCGTGTTTCGCGTGGGCTTCGAGGTATTCCGCCCCGTCGACCACTCCCGAAGCCTCGAGGCGGGCCAAAGTCTTTTCGAGGGTCTGGACCTCGCCCGCCCGTCCAGTGGCGATATCGAGGGCCGATTCCCCGCCCACGGCCTCTCCCTCCTGGGGCAGGTAACCGAGGGTGGTCCATTCGTCGCGGTGCACGGTTCCCGCGTCGGGTTCGTCACGCTTGAGGATGAGGGAAAACAAGGTGGACTTGCCGGCTCCGTTCGGGCCGACCAGCGCGATGCGCTCCCCGTAGTTGACTTGCATGTCGGCGCCTTCGAAGAGCACGCGGCCGCCGTGGGATTTTTTCAGGTTGCGAATGGTGAGCATGGAATGGTGTCAGCAGGGTCCTTGATAGCCGCGCGGATCGATTTCGACACGCCCGAATCCCGTGGCTTGAAGCGCGGATTCGATTCGCATCGCCGCACCGGCGTCCAAGGGAAGGTCGCGGGGGGGCAATTCCACCCGCGCTGCGGGAACCGGGCCGTCGAGGTAGCGGACGCGAAAAAACCGGTGGCCCAGTCCGCGCAAGGCCGCCTCGCCCCGCTCGACCAGATCCAGCGCCTGGATCGAGACCCGTGTTCCATGGGGAATGCGCGAGGAGAGGCAGGGCTGGGCGGGCGCATCATGGGTGGGCAGGCCGCGCCGGCGCGAGAGTTCCCTCACATCGGCTTTCGACAGGCCGGCGGTTTTGAGCGGGGCCCGGACGCAAAACTCGGCAGCTGCGCGCGAGCCGGGACGGAGGTCCGCGGGATCATCGGCATTTTCCCCGTAGGCGATATGCCGGAATCCACGGGAGCGGGCGAGAGCCTCCATGCAAGCGAAGAGTTCCGCTTTGCAAAAGTAGCAACGGTTGGGTGGATTGCTCAGGTAGCTCTCATTTGCGAATTCGCCGGTTTTTAACACCTCCACGGCGGAGCCGAGGCGCCGGGCGAGATCCAGGGCCTCGCGCAGGGCTTGGCGGGGCAGACTAGGACTGTCGGCAATGACGGCTGTGCAGGCGGTCCCCAGTTCCTCGTGTGCGATGGCCAGGAGCAAGGTGCTGTCCACCCCCCCGGAGTAGGCGACGAGCAGGGGAGCGGACTCTCGCAGCAGCGCCCGCAGGCGGGTTTCCTTTTCCTCGATCGAAGCGTGCTGGGACTTGGTTGGCGGGATCATGTCGGCGTGAGAAAAAACAATTGCATTCCGCGCGCCGGGGAACGAGTTTTTCCCGCACCAAAACACCGATTACCATGGCAGACGCAGCAAACAAATACAGCGACAACATCACCGGCAAATTCTACGTGGACGATCAATGCATCGACTGCGACCTGTGCCGCGAAACAGCCCCGGCCAATTTCAAGCGCAATGACGATGGGGGCCACAGCTATGTCTACAAGCAGCCCGAATCTCCGGAGGAGGAGGCGCTCTGCGAGGAGGCCATGAACGGTTGTCCGGTCGAGGCGATCGGCAGCGACGGGGAATAATTTTTTTTATGTCGAACCCCTCGCTGCGGGCACGCGCCCTGACCGAGTGGCGTGGGTTCCCGCATCATCCGCCGCAGAGGGATCGTTGCAAGGCGGTCGGTGCCATTCTGGACGAGTTGCTCCCGAAACTCGGGCTCGGAGACCAGATCGGCGAAGAGAACATCCGTGCCGCCTGGCTGGAGGTGGTGGGCGATTTCATCGCACGCCATGCCACGCCGTCGGGCCTGTCGGGCGGGGTGCTTTTCATCCAAGTTCTTCAACCGAGTCTGCGGTATGAGTTAGAGCGAAACTGGAAAAAACACATCTTGCAACGTCTTCAGGACGCATTCGGCCGGAAAGCGGTGCGGAGTGTGAAATTCCGTTTGTAGTCGGGCAGCGGGCGGGTTTTGCACCTCAGGGAAAAACAAGATGCTCCTCAAGAGCCTCAAGTTGCTTTTTCCCGAGGCCCTTCACCGAGGAGAGGTCCTGCAGTTTTTCAAATCGTTGGGATTGACGGCGGGCGATGATGCGTTGGGCCAATGCGGGACCGATCCCCGGCAAAGCCTCCAATTCCTCTGCGGAGGCGGTGTTCGGGTTCACCCTGCCGATTGGTTGATTGTCCTCCAGAAGGGCGTTCAATTCCGAGGATTCCCGGCGCTCGGCTGCACGGTCGGCGGGAAGCGATTGCCAGTCGGTGGCGGCCCAGATTCCGTGCTTTCCGGCGGCGGCGGCAAGTTCCAGGTCGGCCAGCGTCGCGCGGTAATCGGAACCGCTGGCTCCCGTCGGAGCCTCCCGGGTGATTCCAAAAGCACGCGCCAGACCCTCGCGGACCAGAAGGGTCGCCAGGTCCTCTCCGCTGGAGGTTGTCACAAAGCCGTAGACACGGCCTCCGGAGGAGGCGCCGCGGGCGCCGGAGAAAGCGGTGTGCACGGTGAAGGGTTCCGCCAGCACGGCGCGGGTGCGTTCCGCGGCGCGTTTGCCAAATTCCCGGGCGCTGCGCATCGATGCGGCGGCATCCCCCCCTTGAATGCCGAAGTAGCGGCGCTGGGAGCGCAACCGGCGCGCGTCCGTCTCGTCGTTCACATGCCACTCGATGCAGTCCACCCCGTATAGGCGAATGGTTTGGCGGGTTCCGTCGGGAAAAAGGACGATGAAGCTGTCCCCATCCGCCCACTCGGCATCGGCGAGACGGCAGGGGGCGAGATTTTGCAGGGGTTCCGTTGCGGTTGCGGCACTCAGCAGGGCAACGAGGCAGGAGAGAAAGCGTTTCAAAGGCGTTCGAGGGCGGGGAGCGAGTAGTGGTCGCGCAGGGTGTCGCGGTTTTTTTCAACCGACGCGGCGTCGAGGAAAAGAATCTTCGGATCCTCTTCGCACTCGATCCGGTGAAAACCGTTGACCGGCTTGGAAAGGGCCTTTGAGAGATCCTTCAGACTGCGGATTTCTTGGCCGTTGACCTTGGTGACGACCAGGTTTTCCAAATGCTCATACCCGATCGAATCGGCGGTTGGCAGAACCTGCGACAGAATCACGAGGCGTCCGCGGTCGCGGGGCAGGTCGTTTGGAAAAGCATCGTAGTGCACCAATCGCTGGGGTGCGGTGGAAGACCAGTTCGGCCCCCATTCGCGGAGATAGGCCCGGCTTAATTCGATAAACACCAGGCCTCCGGCCACGAGATAACCCGGCGGGGAATCCGAGTGGTGCGAGGGAATCACACTTTTGTTGCGGTCCAGTGGACGCATCGTCACGGCCAGGTCCAATTTTTTCCCGTCGCGCAGGATCGTCACCGGCACCGCAGTGCTCGGCGGGGTGAGGGTGTTGGTGAGGTGGCTGAACGTGATCCGGCCATGGTCCGTGTCTTCGTAGTGGCCGTCTTGATCGAGGGGAATGCCATTGACAGCAAGGATGACATCGCCTTTGCGAAGTCCCGCCGATTCGGCCGATGCGTGGGGAGTGATGTCGGTGAGCAGAACGCCCCCGGGTTCCTGAAGACGGAGATGGCGACGGAGTTGCGGGTCGCGAAGGTCGGAAAAGCTCATGCCGAGGCGGGGGAATCCCGCATAGCCCGGTTTGGCGGACTCCTCCAGAAACCGGCGAATGACGACGCCCGGCACGATATCGGCGGTCTGGTTGCGGGCGTCATAGCGCATCACCAGGCCAAGAAGGTGGCCGTCGCGCAAGAGGGGAATGGTGAAGCTGCCGTCGCGCTGCTGGAGGGGAAGTGCGGCCTTGTAGAGCAGAAAAACCGCGCCATCCACCGGGTAGGGGGCGGTGGCAACCGAGGTCAGGCGGGCTTGGGTCTTCGCCAGGCCGCCGTTGGCTTCGAATTGAACAGCCTCGGCAAGATCGCCCACGCGTGCGGGGCCATTGAGCGGGAGGGGCGTGGATTGACCGAGAAACTCCGGCTTGTCCGCACGGAGGACGGCCAGGTTGACCTCGTAATCGACCCGCTCGAGCGTGGCGGCCGATTTGTCTCCGGTGACAGGGTGCTCCAGTTCGATGAATGTGGAATTCGCAACCAGTTCCGCGGTAACGAGCACGCGTTCGTTTTCCACAACAACCCCAACACCCCGTCGGTTGACGGGAGGTTTTTTGGACCAGGGTTGGAAAAAATCATAGGATTGGTTGTTGGACTGGACCCGGAACAAGGCATTCGAGGCAGAACCGGCAGGGGCCGGTGCGTCTTCGGCAAGGGCGATTCCGAAGAGGAGAAGAAAAATCAGGATAGGCAGCTTCATAGGTTTTTTTCCGAGGCGATGCCGTAACGTTGTTTGATCCGGGCCCGCGAGTCGGCAACCGCCTTGGCCTCCAGCACGAGCGGGCGTCCATTGCCCTCGAATTCGATAGTGTGGAATTCATGCTTTTCCTCCAAGGCCCGGGCAACGTCGGCGAGATCCCGCATCGCCTGTCCGTTGATTTTGGAAACGACTTCGTATCGGAAGTCCTCGGCGTAGCTGTTTACAGAGTCGGGAAGGATCGATCCCAGCACCGCCAACTCGGGTTTGGTGCGGTGAATGCCGTCTTCGATGAAGTATTCGAAAAGATACTTCAATTTTGCCGCGCCCGGGGAGTGGGCTTCCATGAAGTCTTTGTTCACGGGCTGGAAGACGAGGCCCCCGAAGACGAGGTAGCGGGGTTTTTCGTCGTAGAGATTGCTTTGCAAAACAAAAGGCCAGGGATTGGCGAGTGGCACGGTGACCTGCAGGGTCCGGTTGTCCCGCAGAAGTTCGATCGCCACCGAATCGCCTTTGAATTTGCGCTCCACGATCTCGGTGAACGGCACCCGGTCGCTGTCGAGGGGAATGCTTCCATCACTCGAGATCGGGAGGCCATCGATCGAGAGAAGGACATCGCCCTCCCGGATATGGCCCTCGGAGGATCCTCCGGCGTAAACCCTGCCCACAAGCACCCCCCGGTCATCCTGGGTCACGCCCAGGGCCTTGCGGGCGGCGGGATTGAACAGTGGTTCGTAGGTGAGGGCGAGGTCCATGTAGCGGTCGTAGCGGCCGTCCTCGACATCCTGTAAAAAACGCAGCACGACCGGTGTTGGAATCATGTAGCCCACGTTTTGGGCCACATCGCCGCTGTATCCTTGGAATGCCACGCCGACCACCTTGCCTTTTTGAAGGACCGGTCCACCGCTGTTGCCGGGATTGATGGCCGCATCGATTTGGATCGTCAGGTGGGAATCCATACCCGAGTGGGAGTAGGCTTGAAAGTCGATGCGCGAGACGATTCCCCGAGTGACCGACAACCGGGTTCCGCCGATCGGATAGCCGTAAACGGAAACCGTCGATTCGATCGCCGGGATGCCTCCGAATTCCAGAGCGGTTGTGCCATTGAAAAACTCGGGCGCATCCACAGCGAGCATGGCCAGGTCGCAATCATGGGCGATGTGGAGGACGCGGGCCGAGTAGGGTCTGGAGTCGCCCTCCTTGGAAACGGTCAGGAAGCGGGCGTTGCTGACGACATGGGCATTGGTGAGGATGCGGTCTCCGGCGATCACGAATCCGGTGCCGACTCCGGATTCCACGCTTCCAGGATTCCACGGTGCCTTGTAATCGGGGGATTGGCCGGTTGCCTCGATCCGCACCAGGCTTTCCCCCACCATCGAGGCGGGTGCCGCCACCGCCGCCCAGATCAAAAACACCGCCGCAAAAATTGGTCGCATCGCCCGCAAGGCTAACAAAGAAGCGGCCGGATGCAACCGGCCCCTCGACCTCAGGAGCCGAAAACCCAGCGGCAGATATAAATCGAGGCGGCGATGCCTGCGATATCGGCCACCAGTCCGGCCGGGACGGCGTGCCGGGTGCGCCGGACCGCCACCGAGCCGAAATAGACGGCAATCACATAAAACGTGGTTTCCGTGCTGCCCATGATCGTCGCGCCCATGCGGGAAAGGATGTGATCGGGACCCTGGGCCTGCACGAGTTCCGCAAAAATGCCGTTTGCCCCGCTTCCACTCAGCGGTCGCATGAGAGCCAAGGGCAGAAGCTCGGGAGGAAAATGAATGGCCTGCATGAGCGGGGCCAGGAATCCGGTCAGCATCGACATGCCTCCCGAAGCGCGGAACATGGCCACTGCCACGATGATGGCCACGAGGTAGGGGATGATGCGGAGCGAGACATCGAATCCCTCTTTGGCACCCTCCACGAACTCTTCGTAAACACGCAGCCCCCGCGCCGCCCCGTAGAGCGGGAAGAAGGACACCAGAAACGGAATCGCCAGCACGGAGACCGCCTCCACAGAACCTATCAAAAGCCCGCGGGAGGCGAATTCGCCTTGCAGCAGACGGAGGAAAAACCAGGCAAAGCATCCAACCAGTCCCAGAAGAGCCAGAAGCCACAGCGGGCGCATGCGGGCGGAATCCCCGCCCTGCCTGTCTGTGTCCTCCGCTGCCGGTGAGCTTGGTGGAATGGCGACCGGCGGCAGGGCGTAACAGGGGAGGCGCTCGAACAATTTCACAGCGGCCAGTCCGGCGATGGTCGAGCAACAGGTTGCGAAAAACGCCGTGCCAATGATGGTGGTGGGATTTTTCGATCCGGCGGCGGCCAGGATGGCGATGGTGGTGGCTGGAACCAACTGGATCGAACTCGTGTTGATGGCCAGAAACGTGCACATGGCATTTGTCGCGGTTCCCGGTCGGGGATTCAGGCGTTCGAGTTCCTGCATGGCGCGCAATCCCAGCGGGGTGGCGGCGTTGCTCAACCCGAGCATATTGGCGGCCATGTTCAAAACCATGGAGCCCATGGCGGGATGGTCGGGCGGCACATCGGGGAAAAGGCGCACGAGAACCGGGCGCAACCAGCGGGCGAGGGCTGCCACAAGGCCTGCTTTTTCGGCGATCCTCATCAGGCCGAGCCACAGGGCCATCACTCCGGCGAGGGGCAGGGCGATCGACATCACGGCATTCTTGCAGGCCTCGAAGGCTCCGTTCACAACCGCCGGGAGGGTGCTTTGAAAGCCCCCGATCAAGACGGCCGCAACAATCAATCCCAGCCAAATGACATTCAGCATAACGCGGGTGCTTTGAGATTCTGAAAGCGATTCATTGATTGGCAGGGGAGGACAAAAGTGCTGTCTTCAATTCCGCAGAGACTGGCCGGGGGCCGAACCACAGGCTGAGAAAAGCCTTTTGAAAATCCCGCCCCGGGATGCGGCCGAGTTCGCGACCATTTTCGAGCATCACGGTTTCATCGTTTGCCAACCGCACGGATTGGGTTCCGCGCGGTGCGATGGCGCCGAAGAGCGAGACGAAAAGATCCCGGTCGCGCGCAAACCCGGCGTAGCTGTGGGTGGCGCTGGATTGGATTTGGGCGAGCCATGCCTGGCGCACCTGGGAAACGCCGACTCCCCGCAGGAAGGTGAAGGTGAATTCCATCGGTTCGCGCGATTCCATCGCCTCCGCGGGGGTGCGGAGAGGGACCGTCGAGTGCAGGGCGGCAACGTAGGCTTTGACGGGAACCACAAAGAGCATGACGGTCCGGACCCCCGCGCCGTTCAAGCGCAGCGTTTGGTCGTCGAGAGCGAGGGTTGGTGGAATCGACACCCCTTCCAAGCGGAGCGGAGCAGAGGCCATGGCCGCTCCAAGGTGCAGGATCATGGTCAAAAGAAAAGCGGCATTACCCGTGCGCATCCAGCAATCCCTCCACAAAAACAATTGGGTCGAACGGACGGAAGTCGGATTCCCTTTCTCCAAATCCCGTGAAGCGGACGGGCAGTCCGAGTTCCTGTGCGATGGCCACGGCGATTCCCCCCCGGCCGCTGCCGTCGAGTTTGGTGACAACGACACCGGTGAGGCCGACCGCCTTGTGAAATTCCGTGGCCTGGACAAGAGCGTTCGAGCCCGTGGTGGCATCCACCACGATCCACTTTTCATGGGGGGCGGCGGGGTCCTGTTTCGACAGGGTGCGAGCGACTTTTCCGAGTTCCTGCATGAGGTTGCCCTTCGTGTGAAGCCGGCCGGCGGTATCGCAGAGAAGAAAGGGAATGCGGCGCCGGCGGGCGCTGTTCCAGGCATCGTGGCAGAGTGCCGCCGAGTCCCCCTGGTATTGACCCCGCACCACTTCGAACCCGAGCCGGGAGCCCCAGGACACGAGTTGTTCGATGGCGGCGGCGCGGAATGTGTCCGCCGCCGCAAGCAGGGGAGTATGGCCTTGTGATTTAAGCCAGAAGGCGAGTTTCGCGCAGGAGGTGGTCTTGCCGGTGCCGTTGACCCCCACCAGGAGGATCGTGAACGGGCCGTCGCCGGAGGGTTGGGGATCCCAGGCCGGCTGGGCGAGCGCGGCGAGAATTTCCTGCTTCAGGACTCCGCGCACATTGTCCGCGCTGACCTTGAGTCCCCCTTGGCGCAGGGCGGACAGAAGGCGATTGACCATTGGCACGCCGAGATCGGCACGGATGAGCACCTCCTCGACTTCGTCCCAATCCACGGGGCCGGAGGTGAGGCGGGAGACAAGGTTTTTAAAAAATCCCATGACCGGTCAGGTTCCCGCCGCGCGCTGGCGGCGGATGGCATCGAGGAGGCCGTTCACAAAACGGCCCGAGTCCTCGCTGCCGTATTTTTTGGCGATTTCAATGGCTTCATTGATCGCAACCGCCGGGGGAATGTCGTCCCGGTGGAGGATCTCATGGCAGGCCAGGCGCAGGATGTTGCGATCGACGGCCGAGAGGCGCTGAAAATCGAAATGGTGCGATGCTTTGGCGATCGTGGTGTCGACCTCCTCGCGATGAGCCGCCCAACCCGCCAGAAGCTCGTCGCAAAATTTTCGTCCACTGGGGCTCAACCCGCGAAGTTCGTAGAATTCGGCCAACCCCGATTCACAGGAACCGCCGTGGATGTCCTGCTGGTAAAGATACTGGACTGCCGCCTCGCGGGCATCACGCCGGACTCCCATGGCCTTAAAAGCCCTCCCGGATGACTTGGACCGCCGCAACCGCGGCCCGAGCCGCTTCGACACCCCTGTTGTGGGTCGATTCGAGGCAACGTTCCACCGCCTGTTGTTCGCTTTGCACCACGAGGATCTGGTGGATGACCGGAATGCCGAATTTCAGCGAAACATCCATGAGAGCCTGTGTGGCCGTGCGCGCGATCAAATCCGCATGAAGAGTGCCGCCTTCGCGCAGGACACCCAGAGCCACCACCACATCACAGGAGGGGGCTGCCATTTGCACCAGCAGCGGAATTTCAAAGGCCCCCGGCGGGCGCCAGATCCTCACCCCGGCATCCGGGGCGAGAACAGCCAGTTCATCCACGCAATGGCGCAGGAGGGCATCGGTGAAGCGTTCGTTGAAGCGGCTGGCCACGAGGCCCACCCGGAGCGGACCGGCGTCACGCGGGGCGGGCTTGGGAAAATCACAGGACATGGCGTTTAGCATGGCGGGTTGGCGGTTCGGGGGCAAACCCAAGCTTGCACTGATAGCGCCCGTCACTCGATGTCGTCACCGCCGAGGAGAAACTGGAAATCCGAGAGGGTCAGGGCCTGGGCGAAATTCTCCTCGCCGAGGATGTCACGGGCGAGGTCTCCCTTTTGTTTTTGAAGCAAACGGATTTTCTCCTCGATTGAGTTCTTGGCCACGAGGCGATAGGCGAACACAGTGTTTTTCTGTCCAATGCGGTGGGTGCGGTCGATCGCCTGGGCTTCCACGGCGGGATTCCACCACGGGTCGAACAAAACCACATAGCTGGCCGCGGTGAGATTGAGCCCCGATCCCCCGGCCTTGAGGCTGATGAGAAAGACCGCGGAACCGTCGTGGGACTGGAAGCTGTCGACGAGTTCGCCCCGGTTGTCGGTGCCGCCGTCGAGGCGGAAGGTCTTCCAGGAGCGCTCCGCGCATTCCGATCCGATGAGATCCAGCATCTCGAGGAATTGTGAGAAGACGACGACCTTCTGGCCTTCTTGCAAAAGGGGCTCGAGAAGGTCCAGCAGGGCGTCGAGTTTGGCCGAGGTGGTGGATTTTTCAAATCCCACGAGCTTCGGGTGGCAGCAAATCTGTCTCAGGCGGAGCAGGCTCGTGAGGATATTGAAGCGGAGCTTGTCGAGTTCCCGGGCGGTTTCGACTTTGAGCAACTGGGCGCGGGCCCTTTTGACCTCGGCCTGGTAAAGCGCGAGTTGGTCGTCCTCGAGTTCCACGATGAGATCCTCCTCGACACGCTCCGGCAGGTCTTTTGCCACTTCGGACTTTGTGCGGCGCAATAAAAACGGGCGGGTGCGGGCGGCCAGGCGGCGGCGTGCCAGCACATCGGATTGGCCGTCGAAATTGCGCGTGAATGCGGCGCGCGAGCCCAGAACGCCCGGCATCGCGAAGGCAAAGATCGACCAAAGGTCGAGAAGGCGGTTTTCCACCGGTGTGCCGGTCAGGGCGAGCCGGTGGGCGGCCGGGATGGTACACGCCGCCTTGGCGTTTTGGGAGGTCGGATTTTTGATCGCCTGGGCCTCGTCGAGAACCACGGCGGTCCAGCGGATGGCCCGGAGTTTCTCCTCGTGCGCGCGGAGTTGCCCGTAGTGGATGACCAGAAGGTCGGCGGATCCATCCAGGCCCGATTGGCCGGTGGTGCCCTTCGTCCAGGTCTCCACACGCAGGTCCGGAAGAAAGCGGGCACATTCGGCGCGCCAGTTGTCCTGAACCGATTTGGGACAGACCACGAGGAATGGATGCTTTGCCAGGCCCTCGCCGCGCAGCCAGGCGAACCATGTCAACGTTTGCAGCGTCTTGCCGAGGCCCATGTCATCCGCCAAAACTCCGCCGAAGCCGTTTTTGGTGAGATAGGCGAGGAATTGAAATCCCTCGATCTGGTAGGGGCGGAGCGCGGCTTGAATCGTGTCCGGTGGAGGCGGGGCCACGCGGGTCTGGATCTCCTCGAGGCGTCGCCGGATGGTCGGCATCTGATCGGCCGGGAGAAGCGAGGAGGCTTTTTTGGCAAGGCCCGCGAGCTGCAGGGCGTGGAGTTGCTGCTTTTCGGTCGAGAAGTCCTGAACAGCGAGGCCGAGGTCGGCGATTTCCGCCAACTCGGCGTCGTTGATATCGAATTCGAGCTTCCTCCACCCGCGGCCCGCAAGGCGGATCCAGCGTCCTTTGGCTTTGAGCAAAAGCTGGATTTCCTCCGGTGTCAGGCTGGTGTCCGACACATCGAGGGCCACCGTGAGATCGAACCAGTCGATACCTTGAGGGGACTCGGTCACGTGGATTTTGACGCGGCCCGAGACAGCGCCCCCGAGGAACGGGGAGAGTTCGGGGTCGAGTTCCAGCGAGATCCCGTCGGGCCGGGCGGCGAGCCAGGCGGCGAAATGCCCGCCCCAGTCCTTTCCATGAATGCGGCTTTGATGCCACATGCGGCCATCCTCATCGACGCGGTCGCGCCGCAGATCCCTTTGGCGGAGCCATTGGGCGGTGGCCTCGAGCGTGTCGGTTTCAAGGATCACAAAATCGCCCTGGGCGGCGGTTGCCGGCGTGGAGCGGTTGCGGAGCGATTCCCAGGAATCTCCATCCCAAAAGTGGGTGGTCGCCATCTCGGCACTGAATGCCTGGGCGGAGAGTTGCAGGTAGTCGGTGGTGCCATGCACGGGTGAATGCACCGCGAGGCGGATGCCGATGCCGGGACGCACCTTGCGAATGCGGTTGGCGAGGCGCGGCGGGAGGGAAACCCCCAAACGGGTGAGCGCGGCCACGCCCGGGTTGGTTTCGAGCGCCAATGCCGGAATTTTCTGGGGCCACGAGGAAAGCCGGCTTCCCGACGGCCAACTGCTGATCGGATAGGTTTCGAACGGAGTCACGTAAAGCATGGGAGCTCCGGGAAGGACGGCGATCGGCTTGCGGGGTTGGTGCCCGTGGGCATCCCTTAATTGCAATTCATAATCGCCCGTCGCATCGACGGGGTCCTGAAGATTCCACCGGAGGGGCTCGCTGTGGACGGTCAGGGGCTTTCCATCCGGTGTGCGAACGAGATTTTCCAGCATTCCCGGACGGGTGGCGAGGCGGCTGAGCACGGACACGAGAACGCGGCTGAAGGGCGTTGCTTGTTCAAGATCCACTTGGTTGTAGTCGTTCATCCCCAGCCTGAGAATGACGCTGGCTTCGGGAGTGAGAAGCGACGACAACGGGTTTTCGCGGTTTGCGAGGAGATCGCGGAGGTATTTTGCCTTGGCCGGCACCAGCGGTCCACCCGGGGATTCCTCCACGAGGATCGATGCCCCCTCGTCGCCGAGTTGAATGCGGAGCTCGAGGGGTTGAAGGGCGAGTTCCATATCGCCTTTGGCCCATTCCTCCAAACGGGACCGCCACTCGCGGGCCGCGGCCTCGGCATTAATGACGCCCCGCATGCGTTGGACGATTGTTGAATCAAGAGCCTCGGGAATGGGGTTCGGAAGCGAGGCATTGCAGAGCTTCGCGGCATGGTCCAGGCAAACCAGATATTCGGCTGGAGACTCGATTGTCACTCCATCGGGGATGATTCGGACCATGGCGGAAGACCAGAATCCCATGCGGCCGCAGAGGGTTTGGAGGCGGTTTTGCTCGACCGAGGCGAGGCGGTCGCGCCACCAGCCGTCGGCCTCCGACAAAAAGCGTTCAACCTCGGGTTTGATCTTCGCCTTTTTCCCGATCCGGCTGTGCACATACTCGCTGAGTTCGCTGCCCCCATTGCGGCCGGCCGGTTGGCTTTGGATCACCGGGGCGTGGGCTATGAGATCGAGGGCGAGAGCCACGGCATGCTTGCATGCGACATGAAACGGGCAGTTGCAAACGCTGGCGAAGCCGGTGTCTTGGCCGACTAGGGTCACCCGATAAAGGGCTCCGCCCTGCACTTCGGCTGTGAAGATCTCGGAATTTCCTGTCGGAACATGAAGCATCACATTACCGGCATGATAAAGAGCGCGCCCCTTGCTTTTTTGGGAGGTGCCGCAAGCATCCACGAAGATTTTCAAGCCGTGTTTTTGCACGGCTGTCATTCCCGGCCTCTCGCCTTGCCAGCTCATGCCTTCACGCGTTCGATCGAGGCCCCGAGCTCGTTCAGCTTTTCATCGATCGATTCGTATCCGCGATCGATGTGGTAAACGCGGTTGATCTCGGTGGTGCCATCGGCCTGGAGCCCCGCGAGGACAAGGGCGGCCGATGCCCGCAGGTCGCTGGCCATCACGGGGGCGCCTCCGAGCCGGGGCACGCCTTGGATGACGGCGGTGGCGTTTTGAAGTTCGATATTCGCCCCCATGCGCTTGAGTTCGGCCACGTGCATGAAGCGGTTCGGAAAAACATGTTCGGTCACGACGCTGATGCCATCGGTCGTGGCCAGCAGGGCGCACATCTGGGCCTGCATATCGGTGGGAAACCCGGGGTAGGGGACCGTGTCGAGTTTGAGCGGGCGGCGCTGGGAGCCTGGCTGGAGGGTCATCGAGGAGCTGTGGGAGGTGATTTCAAACCCCGCCTCGCGAAGAGGGGCTGAGACCGCCTCGAGATGCCGGGGCTCCACACGGCTGAGGGTGACTCCGTCCCCGGAGATGGCGGCCGCCACGAGAAACGTGCCGGCCTCGATGCGATCCGGGATGACTTCGTGTTCCGCGCCGTGAAGTTCCTTCACGCCCTCGATGGTGATCGTGCGTGTTCCAGCCCCTTCGATTTTCGCTCCCATGGAGATGAGGAAGCGGGCGAGGTCGACGACCTCGGGTTCCTCGGCAGCCCCATCGATGGTGGTCACCCCGTCCGCCAGCACGGCTGCCATCATGACATTTCCCGTGCCAAGCACGGTCGATCCAAACTTGCTGCGGAGGGAAATACGGGCTCCGCGCAGGCGGTCGGCAAGCACCTTGACATTGCCGCCGGAGACGCGGACGACCGCGCCCAGCGCCTCGAAGCCGCGCAGGTGAAGGTCAATCGGACGGTCGCCGATCACGCATCCTCCCGGAAGCGACACCGTGGCATCGTGCTCACGGCCCAGAAGGGGGCCGAGGATACAAACCGAGGCCCGCATTTTCCGGACGATCTCATAAGGTGCGTGGGTCAGTATTTTTCCGGCGCGTATTTGAACCGTGCCACTGGCGCGCTCCACCTCGCAACCGAGTTCGCTGAGGATGGTCAGCATGTAGTGGATGTCGCTCAGGTCGGGAACCCGGGAAATCGTGCATGGCTCGCGCGTGAGCAATGTGGCGGCGAGGATGGGGAGGGCCGAGTTTTTCGAGCCGCTGATCTTGACTGTGCCACGAAGGCGGCGGCCCCCGTGGACCAGAATTTTATCCATGACGTGCGAAAACGAATCGTTGCACGCCTTGATAATCACGCTCGATGGTGATGTCCCGATAATTTTGCAGGGCGAGCCACGTGGCCGTGGTGGTTGCTTGATCGATGCCGGTTTCGAGCGCGAGAAGACCGCCGGGCTCGAGGACGTGAACCGCTTGAACGGCGAGTTCGCGGATCAAATCCAGTCCGTCAGGACCTCCATCCAAAGCGGTTCTCGGGTCGTGGCCCACTTCGCGGGACAGGCCGGGGATTTCTCCGGTGGGAATGTAGGGTAGATTGGCGGCAATGACATTGAACCGGCCCGGAATTCCAGTCAGTAGGCTCGTCAGCCTAGGTTGAAGGCGGCCGTCCAGCGAGTGCCGGCGGATGTTCTCGCCAGCGAGGGCGAGGGCCTCCGGTGAGATGTCGCAGGCCTCCACGCGGGCCGCGGTTTTTTCCAGTGCGAAAGTAATGGCCAGAATGCCGCTTCCGGTGCCGACATCCAGAAACGATGTGGCTTCCTGAGCACGGCGAAGAATGAATTCCACCAATTGTTCCGTTTCCGGACGGGGGATCAAGGCGCGTGCGTCGCAGGCAAACGTGCGTCCAAAAAATTCCACCGTTCCCAGAAGGTGCTGCAAGGGGACCCCCTCCGACCGGCGCCGGATGAGTTCGCGAAATGGAGCCTTGGCGTTTTCTCCCATCGGGCGGTCGAAATCGAGGTAGAGATCGAGCCGTTTGGTCTTTCCGAGCGCGTGGGCCAAGAGGTGTTCCGCGTTCAGGCGCGGGTTTTCGATGCCTTTTTTTGACAGGTGGCCGGCTGCCGCCTGTAAAACCTCCAGAAGAGTCATTGGAGCCGCAGCCAAGCGGTTCTCAAGCCTTGGGTTGTGCCGCCTCCAAGGCCTTCACCCGGTCGTAGAGCTTGCGAATGTTTTTCAGAAGGGCGTAGTTTTCCTTGTATTGGCGGATTGGCTGGGCGGGAGCGCCAAACATGACGGTGTCGGAGGGCACGTTCTTGGCGAGGCCCGACATTGCGCCGATCATCGACCGGTCGCCGATTTCAATATGGCCGCTGAGTCCCACTTTGCCGGCCAGCGTGACATAGCTGCCGATCCGGGTGCTGCCGGAAATTCCGACCTGGGAGCAGAGAACGCTGTGCTCGCCGACGGTCACGTTGTGTCCGATTTGAACGAGGTTGTCGATTTTGGTTCCCTTGCGAATCCAAGTTCGGCCGAAGCGGGCCCGGTCGACGGCTGCATTGGCTCCGATCTCAACGTCGTCGTCGATTTGAACGATGCCGGTCTGTGGGATTTTGACCTGCTGGCCGTCCCGAAGTTCGTAGCCAAATCCATCGGATCCGATGACGCATCCACAATGCAGCACAACGCGGTTTCCGATGGTGCAACGCTCGCGCATGGTCACCCGCGGGTGAAGGTGGCAATCGCTGCCCAGTGTGGTGTGCATACCGACGAAAGTGCCGGATTCCAAGATGCAACGCGGGCCAATGATTGCGTGGTCTTCGATGACAACGTGCGGTCCGATATGACAGTCTGCTCCAATGGTTGCGGATGGGGCAACCACCGCCGTGGGATGGATACCCGGAGCCCGAACGATGGGCGGCGGTGTGAAAAAAGGCAGGATTGCCGCGAAGGCTTCCGCCGGATTTTTGACCTCCAGTGGAATAGCCGCGATCGAATCGCCGAACCCCTCGGGGACGAGAATCGCCGTGGCACGAGACTTGCGGCAGGCGCCGAGATAGCGCGGATTTCCGTAAAACGAGAGATCTCCGGGATTGGCCTCCGCGAGTGAGGCGACTCCAATGATCTCGGCCGATGCGTGATCGGCGGGAAACCGGGCACCCGTGTGCCCGGCGGCTTCGGCCAGTGTCATCAGGGTTTGGCGGCGGGCTTGGCGGCGTCCTTGTTCAGGGCTTCGATGATATCCTTGCTGAAGTCCATCGAGTTTGCCGAGAAGAGGACGACTGGCACTTGGCCCATGCTCATGCCGGATTTGTCGAGCACAAGGTCGTAGCCGGCGTTCTTCACGCGGTCGTTCACGATTTTCATGATGTCCTCGATGATGTCCTTGCGCATGCGCAGAAATTGCTCTTGCAGCTGGCGCTCGCGGGTGCCGCGGAATTCGCTGATTTCACGATCCAAGTTGCGGGCTTCGGCGACTTTTTCATCGCGGGACTTGGTGGCTTTTTCTTTGGCGTCCTTGCTCAGTTCCGGTTTTTCAAGGCTCTGATTGAGGGTGTTGATCTCCTCCATCGACTTCTTGAGTGTCTCGAGGCGCTGGTCGAGTTCGGTCTTGGCGGCTGCGCGGGCGTCATTGAGTTTGGCCTCCGCGTCTTTGGTGCGGTGGTAGGAGGTGAAGACGGCATTCATGTCGAGCGTGCCGATTTTGACTTGGGCTTGGGCCGTCGGGGCGATGGCAAGGAGGGACCCGGTGACAGTGGCTGCGAGAAGCAGGGATTTCAGCATGGTGTGTGGTATTGGGTTGATGTGAGCGGGTGTTGATGACAAGTCTGCGGACGGTGGTCAAGCCTCGAGGCGTGGGTTAAAACTGGTAGCCGATGTTGAAGTTGAATTTCCCGGGCGGGCCGTTCCAACTCTCGTAAACCACAGGAATACCGTAGTCCACCCGGATCGGACCGATCGGAAGGTCCAAACGCACGCCGAAGCCAACGTCCACATTGGCTCCCGAGGCTCCGAAGTCATAGGAATCGGAGTTGACGAAACCGGCATCCGTAAAGAAGGCTCCGCGAACGCGGCTGATGATCGGAAACGTCATCTCCAGCGTCATGTAAGCCAGAGAGTTGCCTCCGATGGGGTTGTCGTCGGCATCCACGGGTCCGACCTCGCGGAAGTTGAAACCCCGCATGTTGTTGGCGCCACCGAGGTAGAGGCGGTCAAAAATGGGAACTCCGTTTCCATAACCCGCATCGTCGGACGATTGATTCGGCCCCCAGCCGTCGGTGACGGCGATCTGGCCCTTGGCGAGGAAGATCAAATCCCAGGGGAGGGGGAAGTATTTCGACGCTTCCAGGGAGAGGCCGTAATCCTGAACCGTGCCGCCCAGGAATCCTCCCGAGACGAAGCCCGTGAATTCCACCACCTCGCCCTTGCGGGTCAGGAACAGGCTGTCCCGGGTGTCCCACACGAGCGCGCCCGTAACGGCGCTTTTGTAATAGGTGCCAGCCGAGTCGCGAATGACCGGACCGATTTGTCCATTTCCGCTGAAGCCGCCAAAAGCGGAGTTGCCTAGCGGATCGACATCGTCGCCCACATCATAGATGACAACCCTCTCGAACCGGTATTCCGTGCGGGCGGACAAGGCGCGCCAGACCTGCTGGCGGGTTTGCAATGCGAAGCCGGCATTTTCCTGGGCATACACAGCGGAAAGGAAGTCCGCGTTGCGGTAGTAGGCTTCGATTCCAGCGGAGAGCTTGTAGCCCATGAACCACGGTTCGGTCAGCGAAACCACAAAGTCGCTCCGCAGAATGCCGTATTGGGCGCGGGCTCGAAACCTCTGGCCGCCGCCGGTCAGGTTGGGCCAGTTGAGGATGTCAAAGTTGGTTTGCTGGAGTTCCGCGAATCCGATCAGGCTGTCGATCGTGCTGAAGCCCGCGCCGAAGTTGAACGATCCGGTGCGTTTTTCCTCCACGATCACGTTGAGGTCCTTGCGGCCCGGAACGACGGTGTCGGTGGGCTGTGTCTCGACGCGCGAGAAGTAGTTCAGGTTTTCCAACCGCTTCTTGCTGACATCCACCAGTGTGGTGTCGAAGACCTCTCCTGGTTGCACAGCCAGTTCGCGCCGGATGACGCGGTCCTGGGTGCGGGTGTTTCCCTGGATGTTGACCAGATTGACATACGATTGAACGCCCTCATCCACGCGGTAGCGGAGATCCACGGCGTTGTCGCCGGCGGGAAGCACCTCGGGGACGACCAGCATATCGACATAGCCGCGGCTGCCATAAAAATCCCGGATCGCCTTGAGATCGTCCCCCATGCCCTTCGGGGTGAAAAGTTGGCCGGCGTTCATGCGGAGGATGGAAGCCACCTCGTCGGCGGGGGCGATATTGATTCCGTCGAAGGCCACAGCGTTCACGCGATACTGGTTGCCCTCGACGATGGTCACCACCAGCTCGACGCCGTCCTTTTCGAGCGGCTCGGTTTGGATGTCCTGAACCTCGACGTCGGCGTAGCCCCGATTTTGATAGAGGTTTCGAATGGCGACGCGGTCCTCCTCGAGTTGGGACGGGATGAGTCGGCCGCTTTTGTTGAAGAAGGTCAGCAGGTCGAGGGTTTTCGTTTTCATGACGCCCCGGAGTTCCTTGGCGAGGATCGAGTCGTTGCCGCTGAAAACGATTTTTTTCACCACCAACTTCGGTCCTTCGCTGATGGCAAAGACCACCTTGGCGCGGTTGGCTCCGGGGATTTCCTGCACGCGGTATTGCACATCCACCTGCGTGTAGTTGCGGTCCTCGTAAAGGGTCAGGATTTTCTGGCGGTCCTGCTCGATTTTTTCCTCGTTGACGACATCGCCCGGTTTGACCTTCAGGTCGCGGCGCACCCGGTTGAGGGGAATGGCGGAGGTGCCTTCGATCAGCACCTCCTCGATGACCGGTCGGCCTTGGAGAAGCACCGTGACCTTGACTCCGTCGGCGAGGGGTTCGGCGAAGAGTCGCACGTTGGAAACGCCGCCGGTCTCGTAAAGCGCGCGGACATCCTGTTCCGCGGTTCGTTCGCTGTAGGGCTTGCCGACCTTGGTGGCGAGGTTGGCAAGCACACGGTCCTTGGTGATGCTCGGGGCGCCGACGGTTTCCACCACGATGTCGCGGATGATCGGCCCTTGGATATCGGGAGGCTGCTGGGACTTGGCCAAGGGGGCGAGGGCGAAAGCGGAGAAAACGGCTGCCACAAAAATGCGGAGGGCGGGTGTGTTGGTCATGGTGCGGGTAGTCTGGCGACGTGCGGCCAGTCCAGTGGCGTATCCAACGGCGCCAATTAGGTCAAGACCCTGTGAAAAACCGATCCTTAAAAACGGTGCGGCGGCAGAAAACCGGGAGCGGGCGGGAGGCCGATTGCGGGCACAGGGATTGCGCGGACCGCCGATTGTGGCATGTTGACGCTGCTTGAAATCGATCGCTTACATTTCGGTGGCTCTATCGTTGGTTTTCAGCGGTTCATCGGCATTCTCCCAACCGGTGGTGCGCTGCCATTCGAATCTCGGGGAATTCGACCTTTTTTTGCTGGACTCGGAAAAGCCCGCAACGGTTGCTAATTTTCTCGGCTACATCGAGCGGGGAGGATTCACAAATTCGATTATTCACCGCAGTGTGCCTGGTTTTGTGTTTCAGGGCGGAGGATTTCAGCTTTCGGGAAACAGCCTCTCGGCCGTCAAGACTGTCGAGTCCGTGGTCAATGAACCCGGGATTTCCAATCTCCGGGGCACCGTCGCCATGGCCAAACTGGGGGGGGATCCCAACAGCGCCACCAGCCAGTGGTTCGTAAACCTGGCCGACAATTCCGCCAATCTGGACGCGCAAAATGGAGGGTTTACGGTTTTTGGAAGGGTGTTGGGAAACGGGATGGACACCGTGGATGCGATCGCCCGCCTGGGCACTTACGATGCGCGGGCGATTCTCGGCGATGCCTTTGGCGATCTTCCGTTGCGCGCGGCGTCGTTAACGGTGGAAAATTTGGTATTGTTTCCCCGGGTCAGGCTTTTGGCCGATGACACGGTTGTTGAGGAGTTTGATTTCGCCGATGGATGGAACGGCTTTGGCGCGGACTTCGCCGATTTGCCGGCCGGTTACGATCCCGCGCAATACGATCTGGTGGCGGAGCCGCGCCCGCTTCCGGAAAACCTCGGTGGTGGCAATGCCTTGTTTCTTTCGGGGGTGAACCGGGACGATGACCTGTGGATTTTTGTGAAGCGCCAGATCACCGGGCTCAAAGCCGACACGGTTTACCGGATGACGATGGACTTGGAGTTCGCCTCGAGTGTTCCAGCCGGGCTGGTTGGTGCCGGCGGGGCCCCGGCCGAAAGTGTGTTTGTGAAATGCGGCGCTTCCACAGACGAGCCTCTTGTGGTGGTGGACTCCAGCGGGTGGCTTCGAATGAGCATTGACAAAGGCCAACAATCCCAGAGCGGGAAGGATGCGCTGGTCGTCGGAGACATCGCCAAAATCGGCCTTGATGACGGAACCTATGCGTCCGTGCGCCGGAGCAACCGTGCGTTTGACCAGGAGGTGTCAACGGATGCGGCCGGCAATGCGTGGATTTTTTGGGGAATTGATTCCGGATACGAAGGGGCGACCTCGCTTTTCCTCAGGAATGCGACGGTGATACTCTCGCCCGATCGGCCGGTTGCCGACGAATTCCTTGCCGTTCCGGGAAGCTACGCTGGTGTCTTCGAGTCCGGCGACGCGCGGGGGATTTTGACAATTCAAATCGGCAAAAACGGGGCATGGACCGGTTCGGCTGTCATCAATGGGGCTCGAACGCGACTGCAAGGTCTTTTTGCGGAAGACGGCACCTCGTCGATCCCCTGGAAGGGGCTTTCGGGAAGCCTTTTTCTGAAGGCCGAAAGCAGTGGCCTGCTCGATGGAAAACGGGATGCGGGAGACAAGACGCGCGTCGTGGCCAGACTGCCGATCTTGGGTGGAACGGATGTGTTGCTACTTCCAACGGCGGAGTCAGGCGCTTTTGGCACATTGGCGACCCGTTCTGTCAACGTGTTGCTGCAAAGCCAAGGCGGCTCAGGGATTCTCTTCGGGCATGGCTTTGCAAGAGCCACGATCGGCCGTGACGGCACGGTCAAGTGGTCGGGTCGTCTTGCAGATGGATCCCCTCTCGCCGGAAGTTCGCGCATTACTGAAGATTGGTCCGGTGGTTTGTCTCTACCTGTCTCGCTCGGCATTGGCCCGACGAAGGGACTTTTGCAAGGGTCGATGGTTGTGGTTCCACCTATGGATTCCAGCACCCCGGAATCCCACTTTTTCAGCCAGGATCCGTTGTCCTGGGTTCGCCCGCCGAATGCCAAGGGCAAGTCGCACCAAGGCGGGTTTCTTGAGAAACTGGTCGCGACCGGGCGCGTTTGGCGCTGGGCGCGCGGCACCAGCGCGCTCGGCGGGAATATCACCTGTGACTTGCGCCTGACCCGCGGCGATGGAACCTCGTGGCCCGATCTTCAAGCTTCTTGGACTGCCGACAACAAGCCCGCCTGGAGCATGGCCCCGACGGGTTTTGAGTTCCGTTGCAATCCCGCCACCGGTGCCGTATCCGGAAAAATGCCGCTCGAGAGACGCAAAAAGTCCGCTTATCAAGGACTCCTGTTTCCTGCTCCCACGGCCCTTGCGGATGGAGATCTGTTTCATGGCGGAGGGTTTGTTTCCGGGGACAATTCCTCCGGGGTTTTCGAGATTTTCTCCCGCTAACACCGCGGCTTTGCCATCGGGATCGGCAAATGGTTCTCTGCAATACGGCCCCTCTACCAAGAGCTGAATTTTTGCAAGTCTCAGCTGGATATGGTCTTGTGACTGCTGAAAATCGCGGGCGGCAATGGCAATCCCCCAAAAGATTGTCCGGTTCCGCAGCGTGAACGAAAGCTCAGACGATCATGCCTGCGGCGACGGTTTCGTGGGTGCCGGGGTCGACAAGAATGAAGGACCCCGTGAGCCGGTTGCGGCGGTAGGAATCCTGGAACACAGGATTGGCGGTGCGGATGGCAATGCGACCGATGTCGTTCATCCCCATCGCCGACACGCCTTCCTTCTTGTGAAGGGTCTCGATGTCGACCTGGTAGCGGAGCTCTTGGACGATGGCCTTGGTTTCCTTCGTGGTGTGGCGAAGGATATATTTGCCGCGGGATTCCATCGGCTTCGATGAGAACCAGCAGACCATGGCTTCGATGTCCTGGGAGGATTGAGGCGGATTGTTTGATTTCACCAGCATGTCCCCGCGGGAGATGTCGATCTCGTCCTCGAGGGTCATGACAACAGATTGGGGCGGGAAGGCCTCGTCGATCTCCTCGCCGCCGGGAAGGTGGATTTTTTTGATGCGTGAGTTGAAGCCGGAAGGGAGCACCGTGATGGCATCTCCCGGCTTGAAGACGCCGCCGGCGATGCGACCGGCGTATCCGCGGAAGTCGTGGTGCTCCTGCGACAGCGGGCGGATGATCCACTGGACGGGAAACCGGGCGTCCACGTGGTTCGACGTGCCGCCGGTGTAGACGGTTTCGAGGTGGTAGAGCAACGACGGGCCTTGGAACCAGGGCATTTTGGAGGATTTGTCGACCACATTGTCGCCATCGAGGGCGGACAGCGGAATCGGCGTGATGTCGGCGACATCGTCGAGTCGGGAGGCGAAGTCGTAGAAGCTGCCCACGATGTCTTGGAAAACCTGTTCACTGTAGTCGACAAGATCCATTTTGTTCACCGCGAGCACGAGGTGGCGGATGCGAAGAAGATTCGAGACGAACGCATGGCGCTTGGTTTGCTCGATGACTCCCTTGCGGGCATCCACGAGAATGATGGCCAGATCGGCAGTCGATGCGCCGGTGACCATGTTGCGTGTGTATTGGATGTGGCCCGGTGTGTCGGCGATGATGAATTTCCGGCGGGGGGTGGCGAAGTAGCGGTAGGCGACGTCGATGGTGATGCCTTGCTCGCGTTCCGCACGGAGGCCGTCGGTGAGAAGGGCGAGGTTGACGACCGCATCGCCGCGCCGGCGGGAGCTTTCCTCCACGGCGAGGAGTTGGTCCTCAAAAATGCTTTTGGAATCGTAGAGAAGACGGCCGATGAGGGTGGATTTGCCGTCATCGACGGAACCGGCGGTGGCGAAGCGAAGAAGGTCCATGGCGTTTGAAATCAGTGTGTGCGGATCAGAAATACCCTTCCCGCTTGCGGTCTTCCATGGCGGTTTCGGAGCGTTTGTCGTCCGCGCGGGTGCCACGTTCGGTCTGGCGGGCGGCGGCCACTTCGGCAATGACCTCTTCGAGGGTGGCCGCCGGCGATTCCACAGCGCCCGTGCAGGTGATGTCGCCGATCGTGCGGAAGCGCACGGTTTTGCGCTCCGCCTTTTCGGTGTCCAGCATCGGAATGAATTCCGAAACGGCCAGAAGCGAGCCATTGCGGAAAAACACATCCCGCTCGTGCGAAAAGTAAAGCGACGGCAATTCGATACCCTCCCGCTGGATATACATCCAGACGTCCATCTCGGTGAAATTGGAAAGCGGGAAGACGCGGAAATGCTCGCCCGGGTGGTATTTTCCGTTGAAGAGATTCCACAATTCGGGGCGTTGCTGTTTCGGGTCCCACTGGCCGAATTCATCACGGTGCGAGAAAAAGCGTTCCTTGGCGCGGGCCTTCTCCTCGTCGCGCCGGCCGCCACCGAGGCAGGCGTCGAATTTGCGGGCCTCGATGGTGTCGAGCAACGTGACGGTCTGAAGGCCGTTCCGCGAAGCGAAAGGTCCCTTCTCCTCTTTGACGCGTCCGGAGTCGATCGACTCCTGCACCGATCCGATCACGAGACGGGCGCCGAGTTTTTCCACAAACGCATCACGGTAATCGAGGGTCTCTTGAAAATTGTGCCCGGTGTCCACATGCAGGAGTGGAAAAGGGATGCGCGCCGGCCAGAAAGCTTTCGCCGCAAGGTGGGCCATGACGATCGAGTCCTTGCCGCCGGAAAAAAGCAGGGCGGGGTTTTGAAATTGTGCAGCGGTTTCGCGAAGGATGAAGATCGCCTCGGATTCCAGCTGGTCGAGATGGTCAAGATGGTAATGTGGCATGGATCGGGTCTCGGCCGGCGCTTCCCCGGCGTGCTCAGGCGGCGGGGGTTGGCCGCCCGTCGAGCGTGCGGTGCAGCTGCAGGAGTCGAGCCGCGCATTCTTCGGCGGAAGAAGTTTCCGTGTCAAGGATCACGCAGTTGCCAGCGGGAGCCTCAAAGGCGCTGTCCCGCCCCGTGAAGCTTGGCACGGCCCCGGCGCTGGCTTTTGCATACAGCCCCTTGGGATCGCGGCGGGCGCACGTCTCGAAAGCGGCTTTCACATACACCTCGCAAAAATCGTCCCCGACGATCCGTCGGGCGGCATCGCGCAACGCCGCCCGGGGGGTGATGACCGAGACGATGACGAGGATCCCTGCCGACGCGAGCAATCGGGCGGTCTCGGCGACACGGCGGACGTTTTCCGCACGGTCCGCGTCGGAGAATCCGAGGTTCGCATTCAGCCCGGTGCGCAGGTTGTCGCCGTCGAGGATCACTGTGAAGCGCCCTTCCATGTGCAGGGTCCGCTCGAAAAGATTTGCGATGGTGGATTTTCCCGATCCCGAGAGCCCATAGAGCCAATACACGCGGCCCGCCTGTCCGAGAAGCCGTTCCTTGTCGGAGCGGGAGAGGAAGCGTTTGGTCTCGGGATGAATGTTGCGCGAGGCGGGATCGGAGCTCACAGGGTGCAGGATGTCAGATTCCTCGCGATCGGGAAATCCGAATTCCCCGGCGCCAGATCGACGGGAAGCCGGGGCAGGCGCCCGGGCGACCAGGGATTCACGGTGAAATCCGAGGCGGCAATAGCCTCATGCCAGGCGAGGCACCTTGCGGCGACTTCGGCTGTTTCAAGACCGAAATGGCGGGCCGGGAACGATTGCAAGCGCGCGCGGGCCATCAGAAAAAGGCGGGCTGCGGGACGCAGGCGAAAATGGTGCTTCGGGTGCGCCGGAAATTGATGGTGCTTCCTCAAATGAACGAAGGCGCCGGCGAGCTGGATCAGACCTTGGTAAAACCCGCGGTTGGCGTCGTCGCACGAAAGCCAGAGGTTTTCCAACACATCGTGGGCCTCGTAATAGTCGCCGGCGTGGAAACACGCGAAAAAACCCGCATAGCGGGGATCCACACCGGGAGGGGAATCGATGGAGAGCGACTCGACAAACGCGGTCACGCGCTCATGCTTGGGTGGTGTCGAAGGCGAGTGGTTCATGCGATACGTCGGAAGGTGCGCCCGTTGTGATCTACGACGGGACCTGTGGATTTTGTTGCAAGTGGATCGAGCGTTGGAAAGACCTTACAGGCCCCGGAGTCGTTTACCGACCCTCCTCGGAAGCGGCTGCCGAATACCCGTCGATCGCTCCGGAGGAGTTTGAGAAATCGGTGCAACTCGTTCTGCCCGGCGGGCGGGTTCTTTCCGGTGCGGCGGCGGTTTTGGAAATCACCGCGCCTCACAGCCGGTTCGCCAGGTTGCTCCAGGCCGCCTCAAGTGGAATTCCCTTGCTGGGCGATGGCCTGGAGGCCGGATATGCCTTGGTCGCGCGGCACCGGACCCTTTTCTCAAAGTTGACCACTTGGTTTTATGGAGAGTCGGCCCGACGGTCCACCTTCGAGGTTTCAAACGGCCTTTTTTTAAGATTGCTCGCGGTCGTTTTTTTTCTCGCGATCTTGTCGTTCCGCCAGCAAGCGCCCGGATTGGTTGGAAGCGGCGGCATTCTTCCGATGGGCGAGTTTTTCTCCGCGGTGCGCGCGACTCCCGGAGCTTGGGCCCCGTCTCTTCTGGCCTGGAATCCCACCGATCCAATACTGCTCGGCTTGTGTGACGCCGGAATGGTGCTTGCGCTGGTGGCCTTGGCCGGCATCGCGCAACCGGTCTGCTTTTTCCTGCTGTGGGCGGTCTGGTTGTCCCTGGTCGTCGCCGGTCAGGATTTTCTCTCCTTCCAATGGGATGCCTTGCTCGTCGAAACCGGATTGCTGGCGCCCTTCCTGGCCCGGTGGCGTTGGTCGCCCCGGTGGCTTCGTGCGGATCCCCATCCCATGGCACGATTCGCAGCGGTGGGGCTTTTGTTCAAACTTCATTTTTCATCCGGCTGGGTGAAGCTTTTGAGCGGAGACCCGGCCTGGATCGGGTTGGATGCGCTGGGATACCACTTTTTCACCCAGCCACTGCCCAATCCCCTGGCCTGGTTTGCGCACCATCTGCCCCCTGATCTTCTAAAAGTCGGGTGTCTGGGGATGTTTGGCGTTGAGTTGGTCGCGCCTATTGGATTCTTCATGCCGCGCAGGATCCGGCATTTCTCGGCGGCGGCTGTCCTGGCACTGCAGGCCGGCATCGCACTGACCGGAAACTTCGCGTTTTTCAACCTGCTCACAGCCGCCTTGGCGCTCTTGTTGATCGACGACCGGGCGTGGCGATTCGAATCCGCCGCGGTCCGCCGCCCGATTTCCCGGCGAGGTGTGGCGGTCCTTGCCTGCGGTTTGCTGGCCTGCCTGTCGTTTGTCCAAACGCTTCACACACTCGGCTTGCGCGGCCCTTGGGACCGGGTTTTGCAAATCCTCGCACCGCTGCGATCCTCGAATTCCTACGGACTCTTTGCGGTCATGACAAAGAGCCGGAGGGAACTCCAGATCGAAGGCAGCCGGGACGGTGTAAACTGGAGCTCTTATGAACTTTTCCACAAGCCCGGCGACGGCGCGCGCCAACCGTCTCTTGTCGCTCCGTTCCAGCCGCATCTCGACTGGCAGCTTTGGTTCGCGGCGCTTGGACGGTTTGAGTCGACTCCTTGGATGCACTCTCTGCTCGTTGGCTTGCTGAAGGGGCGTGCCGATGTGGTCCGGCTTTTCGAGTCGAATCCCTTCCCCCACGAACCGCCGCGCTGGGTGCGGGTGAGGGCGTTTGATTACCGCTTCGCCGATCCCCGTGAGAAAGCCCGCAGCGGGCATTGGTGGGTCAGGACGCCATTGCCCGATTATTGTCCGCCGGTTGCTTTACGGTCGGTATCGGGCAACCAATGATTGTTTGGGCGGCCCGCCCTGCCCGCAACAGTCCATGATTTCGGGTCGGTTTCCCTGTCTCTCGATCCGACTTCTGTTCGGAGAAAATCAAAAGCCGGCAACCCGTCAAGGTTGCCGGCTTTTCGTTTGCGCAACCAGTCTCAGGCGATGCGGCGCCGCAGGCGCAGGGCGACCGCTGCCGCGGCCAACCCGAGCAAGGCCCAAGTGGATGGCTCCGGAACCGCGGTGATGCGCCCCCCGCCCAGGAATTGCTCCGAGGCGTAGTCGGGCGATGCGCCGGCCAGATCGAAGGCGGTGTTTCCCCCGCTCAGATGCAGAATGTAGTTTTGAAGGGCGTTTTGATCTGTCAACCCCAGCGTCGTGAAGGAGTAGAGTTGGGAGAGATAAGTGTCGGTGCCGTTGGATGCGTATCGGAAGTATTGGTCGCCGCCTTTGGCAAGAAAGTCCATGGTGGCGACGTCCACCGTTGTCGAATCGGCATCGACCAGCCATTGTCCCCCCTGCAGGTAAAGAGTCTCTCCGATCGTCAAATCCAGCAAGCGGCTTCCCTGCTGGGTGACCGTGTTGTTGCCCAGTGTCAAACCTGTGGCGGTAATATCGTAGACGACTTCCATTCCCGCAATGTGCGCGAAGCGGCCATTCGACCCAGTGGGGTTGATGCCGGCGGTGTTCGGGTCGTCCGCGGTTTTCGAGTAGGCATTTTCCAAAAGCAGGCGGAGGTCGCTCAGTTTCACGTCTTCAACAACCGAAACGAAGTTGCCGAAAGGCGAGACGTCAAAAGTGCTGGAAAGCGTGACGTTCCCAGTTGCGATGTTTGCGCGAATGCCGCCGCCGTTCACAAGAGCGATGGTGGGTTGGTCCACCCCGAAGTTTCCGGAAAGGGTCCGAGCATTATAGAGAAGACTGTCTGCAACCAGGTTGCCAAGGTTCGTCTCGCGTGAACGAATAATGCTGCTACCGCCTTGGTTGAGTTTGACCGACGTCTCGGCCAGCTTTGTGGCACTCAAAGTGGCAACGAAGTTCGCCACGGGATCGACGGACTCGGCCTGGATGGCCGCATTGGCAGTGACCCCGTGGGTGGCGTCGGCAGAGATATCGGCCACGCGTTGAGGTCCGGACGAGGCGTCGATTGAGAGGGTTCCATTGCCATCGATTTGCAATGTCACGCGTCCGAGGTAGCCATAATTTCCACCGGTGGTAACGATCGGAATGGTGTTTCCGCCCTTGTCCACGCCTGTGCTGGAGATCGGGTAGGTGTTCGTGGCCGAGACCAGACTTCCCGAGAGGGCGACAGAGCTGTCTCCGGGGATGAGGCCGGTGACTTTGGTGTTCGCCGGTGCGGAAGCGTTGTAGACCGCGGCGGGATCCAGGGCGGCGGTGTTTTGGAGAATTTCGTCGCCGCCTCCGGCAAT
>CAMCXK010000014.1 GCA_945883435.1 Chthoniobacter flavus
GGAGTTCGGTTCATGAGGTTTACGACCAAGCCCGCGTCGAGTTGGCGGAGTTGGCAGCGAAAGCTTCGGCGCGCACAGTGGAGATCCTCTCACGACCGGACACCGAAGCCGAAGAGTGTGTTTTTAATCCGCTGCCACAGCCTGTTCACTTCCAGCATGGGAGCGGCACCGACCTCCTGCCCCCGCTTTCCGCATCCAAGCTTGGGGATTTGAAATCCCTGACACTGCCCCAAGTGGAGGTCTCTCCCGGACGCCTCTCCAACGGACGCGTCGCGGCGTCTTTTGATGCGCTGGGCCGCATCCTGTCCCTGAGCATCGACGGGGTTCCTGTTCCATTCACCGGGCCCGCCGGGGGGCTCTTCCTCCATCCTGACCGCCCTCACGCTTACGAGGCGTGGGACATTGATCGACACACGCTCTCTTTGGCGGTGGAGGAACTTCGAACGACTGACATGGCGCTGGGTGATGGAGAGATCGTTTTTACCAAGCCGCTTGGAAAAAAAAGCCGGGTATCCATCCGTTACCACTTGGGACCAAGCGACTCCACCCTGCGCATCCAGTATGACCTCGACTGGCAGGAACGCCATGCGCTGTTGAAAGTTTCGTTTCCCACCGCTTTTCTCGGGCGAGACGCCCGGTTCGGCGCTCCTTTTGGAAGCGTCAAGCGCCCGCAGTGGCCCGGCTTGCCCACGGCGGAGGCCATGTGGGAAGTCCCGGCCAGCCGTTGGGCCTTCGTGGCCGACGACTCGGAGTCCGAGGGATTTTTCGCCGTGTCGCAGTCGAAATTCGGTTTCTCCGCCCGCGAGGGTTGCCTTGGTGTGTCCCTCGTGCGGAGCGCCCGGATCACCCGTGAGGACAGGGGAGCCAACGCGGGCCCGCATCCTGAAACGATCCGGCGGACTCTCTCACCAAACGAAGTCAGCGACATCGGCAACCATACGATCGATCTCGCCGTGGGCCGCTTCCACGCGGAAATGCCCCGTGCCGAACAACCCGCCGCCCTTGCTGAAAGCCTCTTCCAGAAGCCCGTTGCCTTCAAGGGCCGCCCTGGAAATTGCGGTTTCCTCGGTTTGGAGGGAGGCGGGTCTCTACAACCGGTCTGGGCCGTTCCGGATGGTGCTCAAAGCTGGACCCTCCGCCTGCACGAGACCTTGGGCCGCTCGGGCAGCGTCCGGGTAAAGCTCGCCGAGGGATGGAACATCCATCAAGTCAACCTCTCGGGACAACAATCAGCTTACCAACCCGTTCAGGGAGTGGTGAGATTTTCCGCCTACCAGATCGTCAGTCTTCAAATCTCCAAGAAGTATTAAACACATCATTATGAGCAACGCACCAGCCGGCGAGGAATGGAAGCACATGGAAGACGCCACGCGTCATTACAATCCGGAGGCGTTTGAAGACGATTTGGCGGCAGCCCGCATCCGCATTCGCGAGATCCGGCAAAGCCCGGTCCAACTCGCCTTGGTCGATTTTAAGGGCGCCCCGCTCAAAGGACTTCCTATCGAGGTCGTGCAAACAGGCTCCTCTTTCCTCTGGGGTGAGCAACTTTGGGGGCTCGACACACTTTTCCGCAACGGATTTGGCCACACCGACCGCGTGCGGCATTTCACACGTCTTTTCACCGACTGCCTCAACAGTGCGAATTGCCTTACCTACTGGACAGAGGCACCTCGGAATGACGGTCCCAAACACATGGAATTCCAAGGCGAGGACCGCATGGACGGCTTCCAATCACAAGTCGATTGGGCGCTGCAAAATGGTCTCGTGCCGAAGGGACACCCGGTTTTTTGGTCGATCGACAAAGCGTATCCAGAATGGCTGAAGCGCTACCCGATCGAAACCCAATGGAAATTCATCGAGGTGCGTGTCCGCAACCTGGTGGCCCGTTTCAAGGGCAAGGTGAAGGTCTGGGATATCGTCAACGAGGCCATGTGGGAGGCGGCCCCCAAAAACCTGCCGCACCGCCACTGGCCCCATATCGAATCGCTCGACGATATCTGTGAATATGTCATCCCGGTCCTCCGCTGGGCCCGCGAGGAGGATCCGGATGCGCGCTATGTCCTGAACGACTACGGCATGGAGGCCGATCCCGAGAACTGGATCATTCGCGACAAGAATGGCACCCACATCACCGCCAAGATGCAGCGCGACCGCTTCACCGCGCTCGCCCGCCGCCTGGCCGCCGAGGGAGCCGCTCCCGACGCCCTCGGAATGCAGGCCCACACCGGTTCTTGGATGACTCCCTCCGAGCAAAATGCGATTTTGGACGACTTCGCCACGGGTGGTCTGCCCCTGCATTACACCGAATTCTGGGCAAAGACCGACGCGCTCATCAAAGCAGGCCTCGACCCCAAAACAGCCGAGGAAATGCGGGCCGAATACGTCGCCAACACCCTCACGATTGCGTTTGCCCATCCTTCCGTGGAGGCGTTTTACTTCTGGGGCGAAATGGGCGCGTCCTTTGGCTTCAGCCAAGACCACAACTCCGTGGGAGGTCCCAGTTCCTCGAATACGCCCACTGCCACCTACCACCGTGTGCGGCAGTTGCTGCAAAACGAGTGGAGAACCCGCGCAAGCCTGGTCACCGACGAGGCGGGACGGGTCGACTTCCGTGGCTTCCACGGCGATTATGCCCTCCGTTACAAAACCGCCTCGGGACTTTCCTATGGCGAACCCTTCCGTGTCACACCCGGACAAACCGGCCTTCTCACCCTTCGCATTCACAAACCATGAACTACGCCAAAATCGACCGCGACGTCCTCGTTCGCCATCCATCCAGTCCCGTCCTCACTGCAGCCCACTTCCGCTCGCAACTCGGCATCCGCATGCGGGCCGTCTACAATTCCTCGGCCTACAAGCTCGGCGAGGGACGTTATGTGATGCTCTGCCGGACGAACCAACTCAACCACCTCACCCTTTTGTGGGGGGCGGACAGCACCGACGGGGTGAACTGGACGCTGCGTCCGGAGCCGTTTGAGATGCCGCAGGACGATCTTTGGAAGCGCGTGACCCGCTCGGTCTACTACGACCCGCGCATCACATTCATCGACGGGGAATTCAAGGTGCTCATCGCCTGCGAAGGCGACCAGAATTGCCGAGTGGCCATGTTCCGCTCCACCGACGACCTCCAGTCGCTGCAATTCGTGAACTACATCAACGCCCCCGACAACCGCAACATGGTGGTCTTTCCCGAAAAATCCTCCGATGACCGCTACATGCGCCTCGAACGCCCGAGCATCCCCGCACAGGGCGGCAAAGGAAGTATTTGGCTCAGCCACTCGCCGGATCTCATCCACTGGGGCGATTCCCACGAGGTTTTAAAAACCACCGATTTGTGGAATTTTGCCTACAGCGGCCTCGGAGCCTCCACGGTG
Organism: Chthoniobacter flavus; assembly: GCA_945883435.1. Classification (GTDB taxonomy): domain Bacteria; phylum Verrucomicrobiota; class Verrucomicrobiia; order Chthoniobacterales; family Terrimicrobiaceae; genus UBA967. The sequence goes on from CAMCXK010000014.1 coordinate 3,375, forward strand.
CCGCACCGCACTCCGGAGGGGTGGCTGATTCTTTTCCATGCGATTATGAACAACTGCACCTCCCGCGAATACAGCATCGGTGCGGCCTTGCTCGACCTTGAAAAGCCCTGGATCGTCCGCCACCTCGCCAAGCATCCAATCCTCGCTCCGGAGGCGGACTATGAAATGCGGGGCCTGGTGGAGCACGTGTGCTTCCCCTGCTCGAAGATCATCGAACCCGACGGCAGCGTGAAGGTCTACTATGGCGGGGCTGATACGGTTCAATGCCTGGCCACCGGCCGCCTCGATGATATCCTCCACGCTTGCAAAAACTGGTAAGGCCAACGCCGGCGCCTCGAGCTTGACAATGCCGTCTCGATGCGAGGTGCAGACATCTTAAGCTCCACTCACGGGGCGGAAAGGAAAGGCCGCGCCTTGGTGCGGCGCACGTGACCAACCCATCGCTCTCACAATCAGCATCCAGTCAGGCAGGAATGGAGCGGCCCTTGGCCGTGTTTCCCGAGGAGATGGCATCGCGGAAATCATCGGGTTTTCCCCCACTGGTTTTGTGAGGGCCATAAGCACTACTCGCTTGTCCTGGATTAGCTCCCGATCGATCTGCTCGCGCTGCTCTCTCTGGTTGGTTTATGTCTCCAGCGCCATCGATGATTCGCACGCCGATCCCTGGGCGGAATTCGCATCCGCCGTCGCGGCGAGTTCGGCGTTTCACCTCCCGGGTGCACCGGGGTTGGCACCACAAACATTTCCCTCAGAGGGAGTATCCTGCCATGAGGGGTGTATCGGATACCATCATCGCCCAGGAAGTCATGATCTGCGACTTGAGGATTGACGACGTTTTATGGCTTTCGCCGGCCAACATTGGGCGGCTTGTTGCTGAAGAGGTTGAATCCCCTTTTGCATAGGGCAATGAGGCCGTCGGGAACGTCAATCGTCCGAGCACCCGGAGCTCTCATTTGAATCAACACCCGGGCTGAGAATATCGACAAGGCGAACAGCCCGCTCCCGCGGATCGATGACTTCGAGGAGTTGGCGTTTTTGCTGTGGATCAGAAACGAGCGCTGACGCGACCACGTCTGCAAGGAAGCCAAGGGGGACGTCCCTCTCGAGATACGTTTGAAACTCTTCGGGGATGTCGCCCGAGTCCGAAACAACTTGCCGGCAGACATCCTGAAGCCGCTTGCGCAGCCGGGTGTTGGTGACGGCATGCGGATCGGAGTCCGAACAAACGGTGAGTCGGGCTTGCGGGTAAGGCGAGGACTCAATGGATTCGAACTTCACCCTGCTGACGCCTTGGAGGATCAAGTGCGATGTTTCATCCTCGTTGGTCACACAGGCGCGGATGACTCCCAGACTGCCGATGTTCGAAACCCGCCCCTCCTCATCGGAGTGCGCCAAGGCCATGAATCGATTCCCGGCCAAAGCAGCTGACAACATCACGCGATACCTGTCTTCAAAAATGTAGAGAGGCAGAAGCGCCCCAGGGAACAGGCTGACCCAGGGCAAAATCATCACACCGCAGCGGTCGGGCAGGTCATCGGAGGCATGGGTGCTCACACACAATGTTACGAAGGACGAGCTTCCGTTGATTCCCCGGAAAATGGTTTTTCCAGAATCAAAAGGGTTCCAACCCGGCGTGGACGGTATTCCACACGATCAAAAACACGCTTGATAATCGGCAATCCCAGACCGCCGGGACGGACTTCCTCCAAATCCCGCTCAGGCAACCCGGCGGCATCGAAGGGAATCCCCCGGTCCCTGAGAAGGACGCGCAGTCGGCCATTGCGCCGACGTGCCCGGATCCAAAGTGGCCCCCCCGAGCCGCGGTAGGCGTGGCGATAAACATTCGCGCATGCTTCATCGACGGCGAGAACAACCGGATCGATCAAAGCGCAAGAGAAGCCCGTCGACTCCAAAAAGCCCCGGAAACTCGCCCGGGCGGACCGCAAAGAGTGCGGCTCACAATCGATGCACAGGTCCCACTTCATCGATAGGCCCCGGTTAAAATCGTCATGTCGTCGGAGGGTTCGGAGCCGTTGCGGTGCCGGAACTCGGCGCGCTCCACCGCCGCAGCCACCTCCTCGGGATCAGGTGCGCCGCCCGGGAAAATCCCGGCCAGCTGGTCCCCGAAATCGCGCTGTCCTCCACTGCCGCGACTTTCCAACAACCCATCCGTGCAGAGAAAAAAGCCATCCCCCGGGCGGAACGGGATTTCGATTCCGTTGAAAGCGGCATCGGAAAGGATTCCGAGAGGCAGCGAGGGCTGCATGGGCAGAGGCTGCGGAGCGCCCGATGCCGGCAGCATCCAAGGCGGCGGGTGACCGGCCGAGGCGATGGCCATCGACTGGCTCCGGGTGTCGGCCCGCCCGATGCACAGCGTGACAAACATCCCGCGCACCATGGCCGGACAAAACCTGCGGTTCAAGGCCTCGAGTGCCGCAGACGGACCTGCGGCGGCTTCCAGGACAAACGGCATGGCGCTGAGAAAACGCGCCATCATAAGCGAGGCGGGAATGCCTTTTCCGGAAACGTCCCCGACAAAGAAATCCACCGCTCCGCCGGGCCGGGGAAAAATGCCATGGAAGTCGCCGCCCACACGGGCGGCACTGCGGCTTCGCACAGCGAATGTGCAACCGCCGACCCGCTTCGGCGCGGCTTCGCCGAGAAACTCGTTTTGGATGTCCGCTGCGATCTCCATGTCGCGAAGAAGTCGCTCGCGCTCGCGCTGGAGTTCGAGGCTCTCCAGTTTGGCCAGCGCGGTGGAGGTCAGGTCGGCATAAGCGAGAAAAACCTCCTGCTCCCCCTCGTCGAATCGGGGCCTTCCAACCGGGTTCAGCACTTGAAGGACTCCGATCGGATCTTTTCCTCCGCGCAACGGGGCGGCGAGAAGCGAGCGCGTGACGAAGCCGGATGCGCGGTCCGCACTTTGGTCGAACCGGGGCTCGGCATAGGCATCGGACACAAAGAGAGGCTGGCCATGCTCAAAAACCCATCCCGCGATGCCGCAACCGCGCGGCACCGCCCAACCCTGCGCCGGCACAGGATTGTCGCCGTTCAGGGCCATCGCCAGGCGCAGTTCGCCTCCGCCGAAGAGGAAAACGCTTGCGGCCTCGGCGCGCATGACCCGCCGGGCCACATTCAAGACCGATTTGAGAAGCACATCGCGCTTTTCGATCGATTGAATGAGGTGGCTGACCTCGACCAATCCCCGATAAGCTTCAACGGGCGCGCCGCTGCTCATTTTTCAACAACGGAAGGATTCCGCGCCAGGCGGCGCTGTCGGGCCGCTTCAATTCGGGTGGTCGTCCAATCCCACAAAACAAAGCTCACCGGATAGGTGACAGCCGCCACAATCGCCGCCGCAGGCAAAACGCCGACCAGATACGGCAGTGGAGCCGCCTTGAGGGACGCCAGCAGGTCGGAGCTACCCCACTTCAGGGGTTCGCAACCGGTGAGCAAACAGCCAATGCGGTATTGAAAATAAATGCAGAACGGCGCGGTGAAGGGATTGCTGATCCATGTTCCTGCCAGAGCCGCCGGAACATTGCCCCTGAGAAAAATCGCCGCCAACGCCGCCAGAAGCATTTGCACCGGCAAGGGTGGCATCATCGCAAAAAATGCCCCGGCCGTAAGACCCACTGCGAACGCCCGGCGCGACGGTTGCCACAGCTCGGAGGCGAACAACCGGTCTCCGAACAGCCTGTGAATCCAGGTGCCCCGCAGATGCTTGGCACGGGGCAACCGGCGCAGGTAGGAGCCGAAGCGACTGCGCCGCCAGTGGATCGGTTTCATCTACGAGATCCCTGCGCCGGGGAGTCGGGACTTGCCAGCCGAAAGGCAATCTGGTTTTGTGCATGGACCATGAAAAAAATCGAAGCCATCATCAAACCATTCAAGATGGAGGATGTCAAAGAGGCGCTCGCTGAAGTGGGCATCGAGGGCATGACGGTGAGCGAGGTCAAGGGTTTCGGCCGCCAAAAAGGCCACACGGAAATCTACCGGGGCAGCGAATACACTGTGGATTTCCTTCCCAAGGTGAAGGTGGAAGTCGTGGTTCCCGACTCCCTTGTGGACAAGGCGGTGCATGCCATCATCTCGGCGGCAAAAACCGGTAAGATCGGCGACGGCAAGATTTTCATCCTTCCAATGGAAAACGCCGTCCGCATCCGGACTGAAGAAACCGGCGACACCGCGATCTAAGCTTCTTTGGACCTGCCCGACTGGCTTGCCATCGTCATCCTCGGGCTGATCGAGGGAGCGACGGAATTCATCCCGGTATCCTCGACCGGCCATTTGATTGTCGCCCAGGAATGGCTGGGATACCGCCAAACAGATCTTTTCAATATCGTCATTCAAAGCGGAGCCGTGCTGGCGGTGCTACCTCTTTTCCGCCACCGCCTGGAGATGATCGCCCGCTGGCGGGAACCCGAGTGCCGGGACTTTCTTCTCAAAATCCTGGTTGCATTTGGCCTCACCGCCGCCGGTGGCTTGGTCATCGACAAACTGGGCATCACGCTTCCCGAAACCGCCCTGCCGGTGGCAGCAGCGCTGATCGTGGGTGGCGTGTTTCTCATTTATGTCGAGAGACATTTTATCGGTCGCACACTAAGCGATGTGATCACCTGGAATGTGGTTTGGATGGTTTCGATCGCCCAAATTCTTGCGGCTGTCTTTCCGGGAACCTCCCGCTCGGGCGCCACGATCGTTTTTGCGATGCTGTGCGGACTCAATCGCGTGGTGGCCACCGAGTTTTCCTTCCTTGTTGGCATCCCAACCCTGCTGGCGGCTGCCGCTTACAAAATCTTGAAGGCTGTGAATGGAGGCGCCACCGAGAACTGGGGATTGCTGCTGCTCGGAACAGCGGTTTCCGCTGCGGTGTCATTTGTCGCGGTAAAGTGGTTGCTTCGCTACGTGCAAAGCCACTCGTTTGTCGGATTCGGTGTTTATCGAATCATTCTCGGGGTTTTGCTCCTTGTTTTCCTGCGCTGAGAAGTCGATTCTGAACTTCATTGATTCTATGGCCGACTCGATTTTTCCGGACATGCAAGCGTGCGTTTTGTGCGAGGACGTGCGTCAGGAGGCCAGCGGCCAGCAAAGCTTGGTCGGCATCCTCGGGGTGATTCCCGCACCGTCCCTGCCACTCGGTTTTTTCAAGCTTTGTCTCTGGACCCGCTGGTGTGGCGGCCTCGGAACGTTCACCCAGCACTCTGCCATTCTCACGCCGGATGAGGAATCACCACTGGCCCAAAGCGAGGTGGAATTCCATCTTCCGGCTTTGGATGCCCACGCGACCAATGTGCATGTGTTCGGCGGTTTGCAATTCCAGGAATTCGGCGTGCACACGGTTGAAATCCGCGTGGACGGCCAGTTGCGGTTCCGTTTCCCGCTGCCGGTGGTGCCCGTGCATGGAACCGCCCCCGTTTGATCTCCGATTTCTTTGCCTCAAGATGCCTATGATTAGTTGCCCGACTCCACCTGTTCGCGAAATAGTGCTTGTTTGCCTGCTTGCATTCGGCGGTCTTGCCCCGGCTCAAACCCGCACCGATGGACGTATTATCACCGAGAAGCCGGGGCTCGCCCTCATCAAGCCCCAGGCCTGGTCGAATCCAAGACAAGCCTCGGTGCTGGTCTTCGAGGCTTTTAGCGACCGCAGGGCGCGTGGAAACGACCGCGCGGGCTATCTTGTATTCCGTTTGCCGGGTGGAAAAACCACCCAGATCGATGCCGCCCAGGTGGTCGATTTTATCGCACAACCGGATGTCCCCGCCGAGCTTCAAAACGATGCCCAGGCGGAGGTTCTCAGAAAGACCTTGGCGGCCTTCGAACCCTTCGCTGCCAAAGGGGCCACGGGCAGGGAGGCCGTGCAGCGCCTGACCGAGCCCGTGGCGACCGCCCTCGAGCGCTACGAAAAAGGTGAAGTTCTCATCGGAGGAATTTGGAAGCTCCGCTCGGCGTGGAAACAGGATAATGCCAAAGACTACGAGGCACGCTTGAAAAACGAATTGCACTCGGCCAAAAGCAAGCGCGATTTCGAATTGGAATCGAACCCGCTCTTCGTGGAACTGCTGGCAATCTCCGCCACCGACGCCGCTCTGCGCGCACGCTTGACCGAACTCCAGACCACCCATCAAAAACTGGCCTCGGTCGAAGAGCAGACCGAGATCACGAATTCGCTCAAGGCCGAGGCGCATTCACCCGGCGATGCCTCGGCTCTTGTCAGCCGCCTACGGGCGCTTCCCTATCCCGATCCCCAAACAACGCGGATTCTCGCCCAAGCCACGGACGCGGAGGCCCTGCGCAACGAAACCCAATCGGTGGCAGCAGCGGTGAATACGGCTTTTGCGGGTGATGCCGCCGGGTTGCCTGATCTTTCCGGCGAACTCTCCACACGCATCGACGCCTTGGCGGCCGCCTATGGTGGATTTCGCGCCGGACTGGCTCCGGTCGGACTTTGGATTCCCTCCGCGCTTTTCTCGGCCGTGGCTTCTGTGCGCGACCAGCTCCCGAGGCTGAAATCGCTCATCGCGTCCGCCCAGGTTCCTGCGGCGCTGGAGATCTTGCAATCGCTCGGAGCCGCCTCGGAAATGATCGGCCCGCAATGCGCCTCGGCCATGGCCTCAACCAAAGCCGCCTGTGAGGAACGCCTGGCAAAGTTCACCGAGTGCAAGTCTCAGGCCGCCGCCATCGCGGCTGGCGGAGACAAAAAGGCCGCACTGGCAAAGTGGCAGGAATGTTATGTCCTCGTGGCCGATCCCGCTGTGGCTACTCAAATCGAAGAGCTGTCCGCCGCAAAATGACCGCCCCGGTCGATCTCCCCGCCTGCTGCCGCATCAGCACCCCGGTGCGCGTGATGTATTTCGACACCGATGCCGGCGGAGTGGTTCACAACATCGTTTACCTGCGGTTCATCGAAACCGCGCGCACGCTCCTCGCCATCGGCATGGGGTTGGATTTCGAGGAAATCGCCCGCACAGGCACCCATCCCGTCGTCACCCGCACCGAAATCGACTATCTCAAACCCGCCCGCCTGGGCGACGAACTGGAAGTCCAGGGGCATGTGACCGACTGGACGGGCATCCGCTTCCATGTGGCTTTTGAAGTCCACCGGCCCAAGGATGGCGCTTTGCTGGTCGCCTGCCGCCAGGCACTGGCCTTGGTTCAGATGCCTTCCGGCCGACCCGTGCGTCTGCCAGTGGGTTTCCCATCCACACTCTCGGTCGCTCCCGCCTCTGGCGGGAAGCCCTGTTGACCGGCAGTGAAAACTTGCAATGGGGTGAATTTGGCCGATGCTCTCCAGTCCGGCCTCGGGCGGTTTTGACCAAGCCCGCCGGATTCACCAAATGATCAAAAAAATCTTCGCCAAAGTCCGCGTTACCAACAGCATTTTTCTCATTGGAACATTCGCCGTCACCTGCACCGCGGTTCCATTCTATATCTGGCAACACGGCCTGGATGTGTTCCAGGTTTCGCTGTTTCTATTCTTTTTCGTGTCGACCGGCATGAGCATCACGCTGGGCTACCACCGCTTGTTTTCGCATTTGACGTTTCAAGCGAGTCCGCTCGTCAAACTTTACACCCTGCTTTTCGGGGCGGCGGCCTTCGAAGGGTCGGCATTGGCGTGGTCGGCCGACCACCGGCGCCACCATAAATTCGTGGATCACGACGACGACCCCTATGACATTTCCCGCGGTCTTTTTCATGCCCACATCGGCTGGTTGCTCTTCCGCCGCGGGCCCGACACGCCATTGACATGGGTGCGCGACCTCCAAAAAGACCGTCTGGCCTGGTGGCAGCACCGGTTCTACGTGCCGCTGGCCATTGGAATGGGCTTTGTTTTGCCGACGCTTGTCGGATGGCTCTACGGAGGAGCCGTGGCCGCTCTCGGGGCGCTTCTGATTTCGGGCTTCGCCCGCACGGTGGCTGTTCACCACGTCACATTTTGCATCAATTCGCTCTGCCACTGGATCGGCGACCGCCCGTATTCGAGCAAATGCTCGGCCCGCGACAGTTTTCTCATGGCCGTTTTCACCTTCGGCGAGGGCTACCACAACTTCCACCACGAGTTTCAACACGATTACCGGAATGGCGTGAAACCATGGCAGTTCGACCCCACCAAGTGGACCATCTGGCTTCTTGAAAAAGTCGGCATGGTGCGAAACCTCCGGACCGTGCCGGAAGAGAAAATCCTGAAAGCCCAAATCGCCGAGCAGGAGCTCCAGATGGATGCCCACATGAAGGCCCATGCCGCCTCGATTACTGAATCCTGCCAGCAACTTCTGGCCACCGCCCGCCAGCGCATGGATGAAGCGCTCCTCCGCTGGGAGGAACTTCTGGTGGAATATCGCGCCGCCGCCGCCGGGCAGCAGGAGATCTCACGGCGCGAAATGGCCGAACTCCGCGAGCGCCTCCAAGAGGCTTACGAACAGTTCCGCGAATCTCTCCAAACCTGGAAATCCACTTGGCGCAGCCTCCCGGTCGCCTGCTGAAAATTCGAAGTTGATCGACCCGGCAGTGGTGCTTTGTTTGAAGCATGCGCGCAGCACTCCCTCTGGCGGCAATCCTCCTGTGGCAATTCCCGGGCCCTTTGCGGGCTGAGTTGACGCTCCGCTCTCCGGTCGGCCCGCTGGAACTGGACCAAGCCGGGGTGGTTTTGGAACTGTCGTCCCATTTCTCCGGCATCGCCGATGCCGCTGCCTTCGTGCGGGCGACGACCTCGTTTGGTCTATTGCATATGGAACTTTTGGAATCCTCCGCTCCTGCAACCACGGCCAATTTCCTGAACTATGTCCGGGCGGGGGCCTATACCAACTCGGTGATCCACCGTTTGATTCCAGGATTTGTCTGGCAAACTGGTGGCTACCAAGTTGCGAACAATACCCTGTTCCAGTCCCCGACCGATCCGCCAGTGGTCAACGAGTTCGGTGTTTCCAACACCCGTGGAACCGTGGCGATGGCGAAATTGGGGGGTGATCCGGACAGCGCCACCAGTCAGTGGTTTGTCAATCTGGGGGACAACCGCGCCAATCTTGACAACCAGAACGGCGGATTCACGGTTTTCGCCAAAGTCTGGGACAATGATCTGCCAACTGTGGATCAGATCGCCTCGATCCCGACATACGATGTCACCAATCTGGGACAGGATTGGCCGCTTCAAGACCTCCAACCCGGCCAACAGCAGGTGACCTTTGACAACCTGGTGTATGTATTCGGTATCGAAGAGGGCCCGTTGTTCGCGCTGAACCCGCGCACGGATTTGTTTTCCGCCTCTCTGGACAATGGCCGGCTGTCGATTTTTCCCACTGGCGAACACGGACTCTCCACCACCCTCACGCTTTATGGATTCGACTCCACCGGCGGACTGGTGCGGGATGATTTTGTCGTCACGGCGGTTCCCGAGCCCTCGGCGATGCTTTTGCTGGTTGGCGCACTGGGGTTCATGTGGCGGGGCGCCTGCCCGCGCCGGGCCTTGGATTGAAGCTGGCGGACGGCAACCGGTTTTGACAGGGTGATTCCCATGAGCCGCAAATCCTCGTCTCCCACAAAAAAAGGTCTTCGACTTCTGGGCACTGCCTCGGCGTTGCCACAAGCTCCGTCGCGGGAGATTCTCGACACCTTCCTCAACGCCCACAACGGCCGCCCGTATGTGATCCGGCTGGCCACCGAGGATTTCTCGTCCCTGTGTCCTGTGACCGGACAACCCGACTACGCGGAAATCACGATTGAATACATCCCGGCGGCAAAGTGCGTCGAGACCAAGTCGCTGAAATACTATCTGGCCTCGTTCCGGAACACACCGGCCTTCAACGAGCAGATCGTGAACCGTATCCTCGACGACCTCGTGGCGGTTTGCGCCCCGGCCGAAATGGTGGTGGAGGGGGCCTTTGCCTCGCGGGGAGGCTTGTCCCTCACCGTCACCGCGAGCCACAGCGCGGAAGAGTCGGAGGATTGACCCTGGATCAAAGAGAGACGTCGCCCAGATAATCGGTCAAGTGCAGCTCCCTCGCCTCTCCGAGCGCCTTTTGCAAAAGCAGCAGTGCCGCGCGGAACCTTGCCCCGAGCCCAAGAAAAACGATCGCTTTCGCGGGAGCCACATCGTTCGCCAGCACATGGGCATGGATGCGCTGATACCATTCGTCGCACAGGCCCAGCCCCCTCTCGATTTCCAACGTGAGATCCGCCGGACGCGCGCCCCGGCGAAAGGAGGTCTCGAGCGCTCCGAGACCGTCCAGAAAGATCGCCTTGCTGTCCGCGATCGATTCGCCGACTTCGGCATCCAGATCGTGCGGAAGAAGGGGCCGCAAGCGTCCCACGCACAGAGCCAACTCGCCTCCCAAGTCCTGCAAGGTCTGGACAAACCGCCCCAATCGGGCTGCCTCCTCCGGCGGCAACGAGGGGCCGGCCATGACCCCGATCAATTTCCGCGCCTTGGCGGGAAAAAGACCATGCGCCGTCCGCTTCCACAGCGGCAGCCGGTCCATGCCCGCCTCCACCGATTCTTTGAGAACCTGCGCAAAGTCGCATACCCCCCGCTGCAGGTTTTTCTGGGGCAACACGGGCCAGAAAAGGCGCTGGATCAAAGCGGATAAAACAAATCCGAGGATCAGTCCGTTGAATAGCCCGACGATATCCACAAACGCCACCGGCTTCTGCGCGTTCAATCCCACCACCGACACGAGCATCATGAACGACGCGGTGATCGGCACCGTCACCCCGCCACTCCCCACAAACCAATACCCGAACAAAAATGCCCAGGCCGCCATCAAAATGTTCAAAACCGCGTAACTCGCCATCAACGGGGTGGCTGCCAGCAGCGCCACACACAATCCAATGGCCCCCACACCGAAAAAAACCGAGTAGCGCATGGCTGTCTGGTCGCCGGTTTCGTCGGGGCTTTGCGCGTTGAGGGCGGTGAATGTGTAAACGCAGAGCAACATGAGCGCGCCGCCGGGCATATCGAGCCAGTTTTCGAGCACCAAGGCGATCACGCAGCCCAGAGCGGACCGCAGGCCCCGGAAAATCCACTCCGGGCCGGGCCATGCCGGAGCCAGCGCCATTCGATCTTCGGCGCCAAGCGAACCCGCGGGGGCCCGCTCGATGTCGTCGATCTGTATGAGCACATCGCGAAGTTCCGAGAGGGCGAGCAAGTGGGCCGAGAGGGCCATCCATCCCCCGGGTGGCACTTGGGCGGCCTCCTGGCTTCCCCGCAGGGACAGCAAGCCCTCATCCAGTTGCGCGAAGAGCTTCTCCGCATCGCTCCGCCACTCCGCGGGTAGGCAACCGTTTGTGTGCAATCCCTCCCAGCCCGAGGCCAGCAACACTCCCAACCGGGACACGACCTCCTTTACTGCGCTTCGATACGGCTCCGGGGCGGGTTCGTAGCGCTGGAACGACCTCAAAAGCGAGGCTCCGCGCGAGACTTTGTCGATCAACTCGGCATAACGCCCGATTTCCGTGCGGAAATCACGGCTTTCCATGCCGCCAAACCGCAGCAGGGATCGCAAGGTTGCGGAACGGCCGGGAAAGTCGGCCAGGCTTTGCGCGAGCCCGGTGTGCGCCTCGCTGAAATGCCGCACACCGAGCGGCGTAGCCGTCTTCAATTCGTCCAACGTGGATTTCAGCGCCTCTCGAAACGACCGGTTGGCATAGCTCGGAAATACCGTGGTTTGAACCACCAAACTGACCACCACACCGAGTCCGACCTCCTCGACGCGCCACAACGCGGCCTGCCACGCATTTTCCGGATTGGTTTGGCTGTTGGAAACGACCACCACAAATGTAAGCCCTGTCAGAAAAAATGCATACGGGGCCCGCGATTGGCCGAACATCGCGACCGAAACGGCCAGCACCACAAACGTCACCGTCAGGTAAAGCCAGGGATCCTGCTGCAGCGCGCCGGTGGCCAGATACCCGAGCGCCCCGCCGGCAATCGTGCCCGCCACGCGGAAGACCGCCTTTTCCTGCACCGCGCCCACATAGCGCGCCATCAAAAGCATCAAGACCGTGAAAACCGACCAGGTCGGATGTTCCAGCCTCAGCACAAGAGCGAAAAAGAGCACGGCCACGAGCCCGATGGCCATTTGCAGGCCCATAACCGCCGCCGCCCGGTCGAACGACGGGGTCCAACGCGACCAACGGGAACTCAAAGCCGGCATCCACACGCCGCGACACTACGGGCGCCCGCGGGCTTGCGTCCACGACAAAGCCGTGAAAAAACGTTGCCGTGCCCTTCCTCGCCGTCAATGCCGAGATTTTGATCGGAGACTTCCTTCTCCCGTGGGGAATGGTTGTAAGCGCGGCCGGATTTGTGGCCGCGTGGCTTTGCGTGCTGGGCATGGAACAACTCCGCCTCACCCGCTTCGTCGGCAACCTCCCGGTTTTTTTCATCGCCTTGGCCGTTCTTTTCGGATGCGCGATCGGGCTCGCTTTTTCACCATGAACCTTCACCAAACCAAACACGTCCTGACCGCCGTCGTGATCCTTCTCGCAGGAGCCGCCTCGCTGGGCATGTATGAACGATACACGACCAAGCCCTGGACGAGGGATGGTCAAGTCCGCGCAAACGTCGTCGGAGTCGCCTGCCGCGTCGCCGGTCCGATCGTTCAGATTCCGGTCCGCGACAACCAGCCGGTGAAAAAAGGCGATCTTCTTTTCGAGATCGATCCCTCCACCTACCAAGCCCAGGTTGAAAATTCCCAAGCCAAGCTTCTTCAGGCGCAGGCGGCGGAGGTCCAGGCCAATCAGGAACTCGCCCGTCAAACCCAGCTTTACCAAACGAAGGTGACCGATCTCCGGGACCTTCAAAACGCCCAGGATTCCTTTGCTGCCGCGCAGGCGAATACCGCCGCCGCCAAAGCCGACCTGGACTACGCCACCCTCAATCTCGGCTACACCAAAATCTTCGCTCCTGTGGACGGATACATCACCAACATGAACACCTCGCCGGGAACCTATGTCTACGCCGGGCAACAACTCCTGGCCCTTGTGGATGCCAGTTCCTTCTGGGTCGCCGCCTACTTCAAGGAAACCCAACTCCAGCACGTCCGCGAGGGCGGCGCGGCAAAAATCACCTTTATCGGCCGCGAAAACGAACCATTCGAGGGCCGCATCGAAAGCGTGGCCTGGGGCATTTTCGATCCCGACGGCTCGACTGTCGAACTTCTGCCAAAAGTCGACCAGACGATCGACTGGGTGCGTTTGCCCAACCGCTTCCCCGTGCGCATCCAGGTCACTGGCACCCCGCCGATTCCGCTGCGCATTGGCCAGACGGTCTCGGTCGCCACCATTCACTGACCCGCCCGCGATGCCCACCGCCGCCCAGCCAGTTCTCGATGAATCGAAAATTCTCATTTCCGACATCTCCCCGCTTTTGTTCGGCGGCATCATGCTGATTCTGATGATGACGACCCATGCGATTTTCACAGAAATCGTGGCCTACATCCGTGACCGGAGGATTGAACCCCTGATGGCCAAAAAGCGCGTCCTCGCCGCCCGCCCGTATCTCTATCTTTGCAATTTCCTTCTTTTAACCGCCCACCTCGCCGAGATCACCCTCTGGGCCTATGCCCTCTCTCTCACAGGACTGGTGCCGGATTTCCACAAGGCCCTTTTCTTCAGCGGGAGCACCTACACGACCCTGGGCTACGGCAACGACATCATGCCGGAGGATTGGAACAGCGTCACCATGGTGATTGCGATCTCGGGAATGTTCACCATTGCCTGGACCACATCCTTCATCATGGGGCTTATCGGGCTGTTCCACAACCGCACCGTGACAGGGCCGGACAGGCCCGAAACCGGCCGCTGACCCCCCCACCCGGTCGGCTCCGAAATTGCGGCATTCCGCGGGGGGAGGAATGTGGTAGCCTCGTTGCGATGTCGAGATTCCGCCTGCAAGATTTGAACCCCGAGCAACTCCGCGCGGCCCGCCACGACTCGGGTCCGTTGCTCATCCTCGCCGGTGCGGGAACGGGAAAAACCCGCACCATCGTCGCCCGCATCTCCTGCCTCGTCTCGGAGGGGGTCCCCCCCTCCCGCATCCTTGCAGTGACTTTCACCAACAAGGCCGCCCGCGAAATGAAAGAGCGGATCGCCGGCATGGTGGATTCCGAGCAGGCCCGTGAAATCACCGCCTCGACGTTCCATGCTCTCTGCGTCCGCATTCTCCGCGCGGATGCCGACCGCATCGGCTACAAAAACAACTTTTCCATTTTCGACGAAGGCGACCAGACGGGCCTGATTAAAAAAGTTATCGCCCGCGTGACAGCCCAGGATGAAAAAGTCGATCCGGGCCTCGCGAAGGCGATGATCAGCAAGGCCAAAAACAACGCGTGGTCGCCCCCGCCGGAGGACCAGTCTGTTCTGGGAGCCGTCTATGCCCGCTACCAGCGTGAGTTGAAAGCCATGAACGCAATGGATTTCGACGATCTGCTCGGCCAAAGCGTCCGCCTCCTGACCGAAAACCCCGATGTGCGATCCAAGTGGCAGGCCCGCTTCTCCCACATGATGGTGGACGAGTTCCAGGACACGAACCGCCTGCAACTCGACCTCGTGGGCCTCCTGGCCTCCGGCAGCCCGCCCAATGTCTGCGTGGTGGGGGACGACGACCAGAGCATCTACGGTTGGCGCGGTGCCGAGATGTCCAACATCCTGGAGTTCGAATCGCACTTTCCCAATCCCGAGATCATCCGCCTGGAGCAAAACTACCGGAGCACGATGCCGATTTTGGCCACTGCCAACCGCCTTATCAAAAACAACCCCCGCCGCCGCGTGAAAAACCTCTGGAGTTCCGTGCGGTCGGGCGATCCGGTCCACGTGGTGTCGATGCCGGACGACAAAACGGAGGCGGAATTCGTCGTGGGCGAGGCGGGAGCGATCCGCAACGCCCACAACCTGCCCTGGGAGCACTTTGCCGTGATCTACCGCATGAACGCCCAGTCGCGCCTGCTGGAGGAAAACCTCCGCCGCATGAAAATCCCCTACCGCCTGGTGGGCGGGAAAAGTTTTTTCGACCGCCGCGAAGTGAAGGATGTTCTGGCGACCATCTCGTGTCTGGTGAACCCGCAGGATGACAATGCGCTCCTCCGCATCATCAACACTCCGCCGCGGGGCATCGGTCCCTCGACGGTGGAGGTTGCGCTGGAAATCAGCGCCCGCGACAACAAAAGTCTTTTCGACACTCTCACCGCGCCGGAATTCGCCGATCACACGACCCGCAAGACCGCGGAGGCGATCCGCCGCTTTGCCGAGGACGTTGCCGCCACGCGCATCTACCTCCTCACCCCGCAGGCCAATGCCTCTGCCCTTGTCATGCGCTTCCTGACCGACTCGGGATATTTCGACGATCTCAAGCGCTCGTGCAAAACCCCCGAGGAGTCGCTCAACCGCGAGGCCGGGGTGCGCGAGATTCTCAACGCCCTGGCGGCCCACCAAAGCCGACGCGCAGGCGATCTCCAGGATTTTCTCGACGAACTCAGCCTCAACCGCGAACGCGAGGAGGACAAAAAGGACCAGGCTGCAGGCCTCACGCTCATCACCCTCCACGCCGCCAAGGGACTCGAGTTTCCCCATGTGTTCCTCATCGGCGCCGAGGACGGTCTCCTGCCCCACGAGCGCTCGAAAACCGAGGGCACTGTGGACGAGGAGCGCCGGCTCTTCTACGTGGGCATCACCCGTGCCATGAAATCCCTCACAATCACCCACTGCCGCCAGCGCCTGAAATTCGGCTCCGCCTCGCATTGCCGCCCGAGCCCGTTTCTCCGGGAAATCGAGGGCGAGGAGGTGGTCTCGGAATCCTACGAGCAGATCGCAGCCCGGCCGGCCAGCGCCGAAGAGGCTGACGCCGCCTTTGCAAATCTCCTGGCGATGCTCAAAGAGGAGCCGTGACCCCGCCGGGCACGCGGTCAATTTTCCCATTCCAGACAGCCTCCCGCCTGTGATTGATTGGAGCGGTGTCAACGTCAGTCGCCTATCTCGGACCCGAGGGAACCTTCTCGCACATTCTCGCCCGGCAGCGCCATGGCCGCCAGGCCCCGCTGGTTCCCTGCCCCTCGATCGACCTTGTTTTCGAGGCGGTCCTGGAAAACCGTGTTGCCGAGGGACTCGTGCCGGTGGAAAACTCTTCGGGCGGCACCGTCCATGACACGATCGACCAGCTGATCCGCCACGCCGGACATCTTTTTATCCTCGAGGAAATCCCGCTGGACATCCGCATCGCCCTGATCGGCCGTTCCGGCGAACCCGTGGCCCGCGTTTTTTCACACTTTACCCAGATCAAACACCACGCCGACTGGCTCCGCAATCGCCACCCCGGAGTGGAACTCGTCCCGGTCGAAAGCACCGCCACAGCCGCGCAAATGGCCAAGGGCACGCCTGGCAGCGCGGCTCTGGCATCGCCGGGCGCCGCCGAGATCTATGGCCTCGATCGCCTCGCCACCGCCAGCCGCAGCCATGACGTCAATGTCACCAACTTCTTCCGCATCGCCCGCTCACCGTCGACGGATCCACAGCCCGACCGCACCGCACTCGCCGCCACCCTGCCCAACCGCTGCGGCAGCCTGCACCGGCTTTTGGGCCCGTTCGCCCGCCAACAGGTGAGCCTCACCCGCATTGTTTCGCGCCCGGTTCCGGGCCATCCGCAAACCTACGTGTTCTACCTCGAGGTCGAAGGGGGGGCGGACCGTCCCGGCGTGGCAGCCGCCCTTCGCGCGGCCCGCCGCCATGCCGCCTCCCTCGTTTCCCTGGGGGGCTTTCCCCTGGGGCGACGGTTCCGTTCATAAAATTTTCACGCCGGGGGCTTGACAAAACGAGTTTTCTCTTCAACATTCCCCACCCGCGCATCACAAAATCCGCTTCGTTGGTCCTGAGGAGACACGCCGATTGGCCTCTCCGCCGCGCACAGGGAAACCCGGAGCAAGCCAGTCACATCTATTATGCCAGTTCGTCTCGGACGTTTCGAAATGCCCAAGTCCCTTAAAAAGGACGAAAAAACCTCCACCGACAAATATGCCTCGTTTGTTGCCGAGCCTTTTGAAGCCGGCTTCGGCCATACGATCGGCAACTCGCTCCGCCGCGTGCTTCTCAGTTCGCTCGAAGGAGCCGCCATCACGTCGGTTAAAATCGAGGGCGTGCAACATGAATTCAGCACGCTTTCAGGCGTCGTGGAAGACGTCGTCGATATCATTCTCAACTTGAAAAAAATCAAGTTCAAGGCGCACGACCACGATCTGCGCACTCTCAAAATCTCGGTGAACAAAGAAGGAGCCATCACCGCCGGTGACATTCAGAGCACCAACCAGTGCGAAGTTCTCAATCCGGAACAAATCATCTGCACCCTTGACAAAAAGATGAAATTCGAGGCGGAACTTGAAGTCCGTGTGGGCCGTGGTTTCTCGACCGGCGATGAAAACAAACGTTCGGACCAACCGATCGGCGTGATCGCGATCGACTCGATTTTTTCGCCCGTGACCCGTGTCAAATACGCGGTGCAAAACACCCGCGTGGGCCAGCGCACCGACTACGACAAGGTCGTCCTGGATATTTGGACCGACGGGCGCATCACGCCCGACGACGCCTTGTTGCAGGCCTCGGCCATCCTCCGCCGCCACCTCGACGTCTTCGTCGGTTTTGATGAAAGCGCGGTGGAATTCGATGAAACCACCCAAGAGGTGAGCCAGGAAAACAACCGTCTCAAGAAGCTTCTCGCCATGAGCGTGAACGAAATCGAACTTTCAGTCCGCGCCGCGAATTGCTTGAACAATGCCAACATCACCACCGTTGGCCAGTTGGCCCTCAAGAGCGAGGCGGAGATGCTCAAATACCGCAATTTCGGAAAAAAATCCCTCAACGAAATCAAGGACAAGCTGACCCAACTCGGGCTCGGCCTCGGCATGAAACTCGACCAAGGCGTCGTGGAAGTGCCCGAAGAATCCTCATCCAAGTAACACGCCATGCGCCACCAGAAGAAAACCGTCAAACTCGGCCGTTCCGCCTCCCACCGGGATGCCCTGCTCGCCAATCAGGTTTGCAGCCTCATCGAGCACAAACGCATCAAAACCACCCTCGCCAAAGCCAAGGCGGTCCGCCCGCTGGCTGAAAAAATGGTGACCCTCGGCAAACGCGGCGACCTCCATGCGCGCCGCACCGCCGCAGGCTACCTGGGCCAGAAGGATGCCGTGAAAAAACTCTTCGCGGAAATCGCCCCGGCAGCGGCCTCCCGCAAGGGCGGTTACACCCGCATCATCAAACTCGGCCAGCGCCTCAGCGACTCGGCCCCGATGGCCTTCATCGAGTGGGTCGACACGGCCTCCGCGCCCGACGTGGAAGACACCACCGTGACGCCCGCGGCGGAAACTCCCGCCTCCTGACGCCCTCAGGCCCTCGCACACTCACCAAGGACACAGTGGAAGATTTCTCCCGAGAAATCCCCTGACGGACCGGGCGGGATTCCTTAAAAGAATCCCGCCCGTTTCTCTTGCCGCCCATGACACTGGCCGATACCTACGCACACTACGTTATTCCGACCTACGGAAGGTTCGATCTCGACATCGTCTCGGGTTCGGGATGCCGGGTTCGCGATTCCTCCGGTCGCCCCCTTCTGGATTTTGGCGCCGGGATCGCGGTGTGCTCGCTCGGGCACGCCCACCCCGAAGTCACCGAGGCGGTGGCCCGCCAGGCCTCCACTCTCGTTCACACCTCGAACCTCTATCGCACCGCGCCACAGGCCGATCTGGCCCGCCGGTTGGTCGAAATCACCGGCCCTGGAAAGGTGTTTTTTTGCAACAGCGGAGCCGAGGCGAACGAGGGGCTCATCAAAACAGCCCGCCGCTACGGCTGTCCCACCGGGCGCCATCGCATCATCACGTTCCAAAATTCCTTTCACGGCCGCACCATGGCGGCGATCTCCGCAACCGGCCAAGACAAGGTAAAAAAGGATTTCGGTCCCTTGCTGGATGGCTTTGTGCATGTTCCATTCGGCGATCTGGAGGCGGTGCGCGCGGCGCTGGACCCCCGAACCATCGCGATTCTTCTCGAGCCGGTTCAAGGCGAAGGCGGCATTCACCCGGCCACCGCCGGTTTCCTCCGGGATTTGCGCTCCCTCTGCAACGAGCACGATTTGTTGCTGCTGTTCGACGAGGTGCAATGCGGCTTGGGACGCACCGGCGACTTTTGTGGCTGGCATTCGCTGCATTGTGGCATCGAGCCCGATGGCGTTTCCTGGGCCAAGGGAATTGCCAACGGTTTTCCGCTCGGATCGTTTTGGATTTCAGATGCGCCCCGCGACGCCCGCGGTCCGCTCTGTGATCTTCTTGGCCCGGGCAGCCATGGCACAACCTACGGCGGCAATCCGGTGTGCTGCGCCGCCGCCCTCAAGGTGCTTGAAATCATCGAACGCGACGGCTTGCTCGCCGCCACCCGCAATTTGGGGGGGCACCTGGCCAGCCGGCTGCGCGCGCTCCCGTCGCCCGGGATCGCGGAAGTTCGTGCCTGCGGCCTCATGGTCGGCGTGGAGTTGTCTCTTCCCGCAAAAGAGCGCCCGCCCGCACTGGAAGTCGTTCTGGCGGCGATGGACGAGGGCCTTCTTCTCGTGCCTGCGGGCGAACGCGTCGTCCGGTTTCTTCCCCCGCTCAATGTCAGCGCCGCAGAAATCGACGAGGGTGTCGAACGCTTCGCCCGCGCGCTCGATCGCGCGGCCTCCTAACTCCACACTCCGCCGGGTTTTTGCCATGAACCATCTCTTATCCATCGAATCGCTTTCCTCCTCCGACATCACCGGTCTCCTGCACGAGGCCGCCATGCTTAAAAACTCCCGTGGCGACACGGCTTTCAAGCCCCTGTCCGGCCAGACGTGGGCTTTGCTGTTTTCCAAATCCTCGACACGCACGCGCGTGTCTTTCGAGGTCGGTATCCACGAACTCGGCGGTAACGCGCTCTTCCTGGCCGCGTCGGAAATCCAGCTTGGGCGTGGAGAGCCCCTTTGTGACACCGCCCGTGTCCTCGGTCGCATGGTCCACGGCGCGGTGATCCGCACCTTTGCGCAATCCGATGTGGAGGACTTCGCCCGTCTGGGCGGCATTCCAACCATCAACGCCCTCACCGACGGCGAACACCCCTGCCAAATTCTGGCCGATCTTCTGACCATGCAGGAATCCGGTCTTGATATCTCCACCGCCAAAGTCGCCTTCATCGGCGATGGCGACTGCAATGTCGCCCGCTCCTGGATTTGGGCGGCGGCCCGCTGCGGGTTCGAGCTCCGCATCGCCTCGCCCGCGAAATTCCTGCCTCCCGGCGATCTTGTGGCCCGCGCCGGCGGTCGCATCCACCTCGTCGAGGACCCCCGCGAAGCCGCCGCCGGCGCCGATGTTCTTTACACCGATGTCTGGGTCAGCATGGGCAAGGAGGACGAAGCCGCCTACCGCGCCGCTCAATTTCAAGGCTATCAAATCAATGCCTCCCTCCTCGCCGCCGCCCGCCCAGAGGCCCTGGTCATGCACTGCCTCCCCGCCTACCGCGGCAAGGAAATCGACTCCGAAACCCTCGAAGCCCACGCCGATACCATCTTCCGCCAAGCCGAGAACCGTCTTCACCTCCAAAAAGCCGTTCTCGCCCGCCTGGCCGGCCATCGCTGACATCCAGCCCCACCCAATCCCGGATCTCCAATGCACTGCGTATCCCGTGCTGGGATTCGGGGAGCCCTTGACGAACCGTTGTTGCCACGGGGTTTCGCGCTTGGCGTGCGACAGGAAGCCTGAAAGGTTGCCATGCAATAATGAAACCACTTTCTCTCTTGAATATGACGGCCGCCGTTTGGCTCCTGTCCGGTTGTGCCGTGGTGGGTGTGAAGGTGGAGAAAGAGGGTTCAGCCCGGTTCCGGCGGGAGACCGTGCGGATGGCGGAGGAGAATCCAAAATCCGAAGCCGCCCGGCTTTTGCGCGAGGCGGGGCGAGGGTATCTCTCCGAGGCGGACCGGGCGCAGTCGCTCCTGACGGTGCTCGAATCCAACGTGGATGAGGAATCCGCGCACCGCCAACTGAATCAAGCAGCCCTGCGCGAATTGGTCTCGCTCATGGCCGAGCGGAAGTTCGCCGATCTGGAATTGTCAAACGGGCGGTGGCTCACCGTCTCAACCGACAGCCGCCACACGCTGGATCCGCGCATGGCAACGCGTGTCTTTCCAGCCGCCGACGTGGTGATTTCAAAGCTCCGGGTCCGGACGGTTCAGGCGGGTGCCGGCTTGCCGTGTGTGGCTTCATTCGCCCCCCGCTCGGACGCCTTGAACGGCCAGCCCGGTGTTCCCAAACTCTCTGGCCTGTGCGAACCGGTGACTGCGCTGGTGCGCTTTGACGGCAAAAATCCCCGGTTGGTTTTTTATCGCACGCGGATCGACGACGATGTTTCTGGGGCGGGCCGCCGCATCAAGCTGGCTGCGGATTTCTCGGCTCCGCTGGCCTACATGCTTTCGCAAGGGAAAAACCGCAACATTGACATCGGCGCCCTGCTGCGAAGTGACAAAAACATGGGTGCGGCCGGGCTATATCAGTTCCATCGATATGATCCCGAAAAAATCCCGGTTGTCTTTGTGCACGGATTGCTTTCGCGTCCCGAAACGTGGGTGCCTGCGGTGAATGAATTGATGGCCGACGAAAAAATCCGCGAGCGTTTCCAGTTTTGGTTTTTTCTTTACCCCACGGGTCTGCCGGTCTGGAGTTCGGCTGCGGAGTTGCGTTCGGAACTTGACCGCTACCGCCGCGTGCTCGACCCGGAGCGCGACAACCGTGCGTTCGACCGCATGGTGCTGGTCGGGCACAGCATGGGCGGGTTGATCTCCAGCCTGCAGGTGCGGACCGGCGGGGAGGCCTTGTGGAGGCAGTTTATGGATACGCCACCCGAAAAATTGTCCCTCTCCCCTCGGTTCAAGCAACGTATCGTCGAGGTGGTGGAATTCCAACCCCGGCCCGAGGTCTCGCGGGTCGTTTTTTTCGCCACCCCGCATCGTGGCAGCAACATGGCCGTGAATCCCGCCGTCGAGTTTTTTTCACGCTTGATCCGGGTGCCGGTCAACTTTGTGAAGACCGACGCCCGCATTTTGCACTCCGCCGTGCGCGACGAATTCGCCGGTCTTTTCACCGCGCCCGCGAACAGCTTGGTTTTCCTGCGTGCGCACTCCCCGTTGCTGAAGTCGATCCTTGCACTGCCCCTGCGGCCCGGACTGCCCACCCACTCGATCGTCGGAGATCAGGGGAAGGGTGACTCCCCCCACAGTTCGGACGGAGTGGTGCCGTATTGGAGTTCGTTCATGGAAGGCGCGGCCTCGGAAAAAATCGTTCCTTCGGGGCACGGCGCGCACGAGAACCCCGAGGGAATTCAGGAACTGCGCCGCATCCTCCACCTGCACCTCGGCGGAGGATAAGCCGGATTCAAGCGCCTTCCGGTCCTTTGGAGGATGTCCGGGAGGTGCGCGACCGCCTTGGAGCTATCGGGCTGCGTCGCAAGCGGCAACCTGGTGGTCAGGTCGATCTGGCCGGTGCCGTCGATTCCCCGGGCGCGGGAACGCCATAGGTGGACTGGTAGGGATTGGGGACGGTGGAAGTGGTCCCGGTTCCGAGTTGCTGGGTGGTCTGGAGATACGGGTTGCTGGAGACCGGAATCTAAGGGTAGCAAACGATCTGATCGAAAAGTCATTGAGTAGATTCGGCGTCGAGGCGCTGGAGAAAAGCTGCGGCATGAGCGGACCCCAGCTTCCAGCCGACCAATTTGAGGAATACCAATGGTCTGGTGCCGGTGTGGGGTAGGTTTCGATCAGATTATGGCGGGACTGCAACGCGGAGGTCCATGATGACCGGGGAGTGAAGCCGGAGATTCCGAAAGGCGAGGTGTAGTTCTGAGCTGTCGCTGCGAGGTGCGCAAAAAATAATAATGAAAAATGACTTTTTGATCATAAGTAATTTGTTATGCAGTGGAAAAGCGCAAACAACGCTCCTACAGCGATAGCGCCAAGTGTCAGTATTTGAGGTTCGGGAATGCTCCTGCATTGACTTGTGAGGCGTCAAACGACGCCGGCTCATTGAGACCAGATCCACCGATCGGCACGGGCACGGCTCTTTCAGCTGCTTGCAACGTGTTGCGCGGAAAGTTTTAAAGTTTTTCGCGTTACGCCGAACGTTTTTAGAGCCGGATGGATTCGCTCCCGGCCGTGGTGAGGGCGCGTTCCAAGTCCTCCAGAACGATTTGAATCGGGAGCGGAATGATATGACGGGAGTAGTTGGTGGTGGTCGAGTCGAACGAGGCGATTTCGAAGTAGTTAATAGCTGGAGCGCCGTTTTCGCTACGGTTGAATAACTCACATTTTGTTCGGCGTCTGTCCAAGCTTGCTACACGGAAGTTGCAATCGGCGGAAATTTACTCCACGATGGTGAGCTAATCTTTTGCCATGGAAAACGACGAGACCCAACCGGTGAGCGAGGTGATGAACGGCGACGAAGCGGCTGTTTTTCTAAAAATGCCGAAATCCACGCTGCTGAAGCTCTGCAGCGAGGGACAACTCCCGGGGGTCAAAGTCGGCCGCCAGTGGCGATTCCACCGCGATGCGCTTGAGAATTGGCGCCGCGAAAAGGCCGGCGAGGAATCGACGGATTTGCCGGAGGCGCCTGCCGAGGGCTTTGGGCAATCGCTGGCCTCCGCGGAAGCCCGTTTGGAGCGTGAGATCAAACCTGTCGTCAATGAGGTGATCGGCAGCGTGGGAGAGGAGGACTTTGATTCCGTGGGCGATGTCATCGACTTGGACGAGTCCGGCACGACAGGCCAGCCGGTGCCACTGGAGGAAACGGTTGACAAGCCAGTGGCCAAGGCCAGCCGGAAAGCCCCGGCCAAGCCATCGGCTCTGGAGTTGATGGCGGAGATTTCCGAACGTTCCTCGGGCAGGAAATCCACCAAAACCAGCCGCGCGCGTGCCACGACTGCCCCCAAAGCGGCGGCTCCAGCGCCTGCACCCAAGCCAGTTTTGGAAAAGCGCGAGGAACCCGAGGCCGTCGAGGTTTCGCGGCCTTACAACAAGCCGCCCGCCGTCGCTCCGTCCCGTCCTGCGCCCGCGCCCCGCAAGCAAGGCGGGGGAGCGGGGGCTTTGAAAAATCTCTTCTACGGTGTGGTTGTGGTTGGGGTATTGGTTTTGGCCGGCTTCGGTGTGAAATCCATTCTGATCCCCCCGCAAATGGCGACCCCATCCGGGGCCGATGCCCCCAAAGCTCCTTATGTGCCGCCGCTGCCGGAGTTTCAGGTCGTTTACAAGCACAACGAACCCGACGAACCGCGGGATGACACCTTCAAAGTGCCGGCCACCCCGCAACCGACTCCTGCCGTGTTGGCTGACGCGGCTCCTCCGCTGGCAACAGGTCCTGCGTTACCCGCTTCTCCACAGGAAATCGCGGCGCCGGCGCCATCGATGCCGATCAACGTGCCTCCACCGGCAAACCCCAACTTGGATTCCATCAACCGTCTTCTTCCGGGGCTCTTCGACTTGTCGGGATGCGCGATCACAAGCAACAACAATGAAATCCGGATCAAGTTCCAGGACGGACTGTTCGCCTCCGGCGTCAAGCTCGATCGCGCGGGGCGTGAGCGTCTGACGCGCGTGGCCCAGTTCCTTTCAGCAAATGCGCCCGATTTTTACGTGATCATCGAAGGCCAGACCGATGGCCAACCATTGCGGGCGAATTCCATGTTCCGCGACAATTACAATCTCGGGTTCCAGAGGGCGATCACCGCCACGGAAGTGATGCGATCGGAAGCGGGATTCCCGGCCGAGCGGCTTCTGGCAAGTTCCGCCGGAGGATCTCCTCCGCCCTTTGCGAAGGACCAGCCGAACGCGGCCCAAAAAAATCGAACGGTGGTTTTGCGCCTGATTCCAAAGACCGGCAGCATCCCCGCTTCACAGCCCGAATAAGCGCACGGCAGCCCCGGATTTTCACAGCGGGCGTCACTCTTTCGTGGATATTTACCGATTCTTCAGGGCGCTGCTCTTCAGGCTGCCGGCGGAATCCGCACACAATGCCGCGCTGATGGCCTTGCGTTGGACTCCAGTTGCCTTGCAGCGCCGGATCGGCGTTGCCGTCGAGTCGCCGCGCCGCCTTTGGGGGCTCCACTTCCCCAATCCCGTCGGGCTCGCTGCCGGGATGGATAAAAATGCCTCCGCTCTCATGGCCTGGGAGGCCTTTGGGTTTGGCTTTGTCGAGGTCGGAACGATCACCGCATTGCCGCAGCCTGGAAACCCCAAACCGCGGTGCTTCCGCTACCCGTCCCAAGCCGCCCTTGTCAACCGCATGGGTTTCAACAATGCAGGAGCCAGTGCGATCGCCACCCGCTTGGCCCGCCAAAAAGCCGCCGGGCACTGGCCGAAAATTCCCGTCGGGATCAATCTCGGAAAATCCAAGGCCACTCCGAACGAGCAAGCCGCCTCGGATTATGCAACTAGCTTCCGGCTCCTGTTGCCTTTCGGCGACTATTTTGTGGTCAACGTGAGTTCCCCCAACACACCGAACTTGCGAGCCTTGCAGGACCGCGACGCATTGGCTTCGATTGTTTCCACCCTTCAAAAAATCAATCCTGGCAAACCGCTGCTTGTGAAAATCGCTCCCGACCTGGCGCCGGATGCGGTGCGGGAAATTGCCGCCCTTGCGGATGCCGAAGGGCTCGCAGGCATCATCGCCACAAATACCACGCTCGATCATTCCTCGCTGCCCGCCGGCACAGATCAGCAAGGGGGACTCAGTGGGGCCCCGCTCACAAAGCGAAGCACGGAAATTCTTGAAATCCTCCGTGCGAGCACCTGCTTGCCGTTGATCGGATCCGGCGGCGTGATGAGCGCGGAAGACGCGGTTGCCAAGGTCTCCCGGGGGGCGGATCTCGTTCAAATCTACACCGGCTTCGTCTATCACGGCCCCCGCCTCATCGGGGATATCTCCAACGCCTGCGGGAAAATTGTCCGCACCGCCGCTTGAGTTGCGGCCGACAGCCAAGAGTAACGCTTGCTCTTTCCGCATTGAGTCGGGCGATTGGCGGGCATAAAACAAATCCGTGCTTCATCTCAAATTCTGGATTCCATTTTTGGCGTTCAGTGGCATGGCAGGGCTGTATTTTTGGCACCAGCAACCGCCACCCGAGCCAACTCCCCGTGAGCGTTTCCGCACCATGGCGGCCTCGGGTTTTTTTGAAGCAGCGGACATTGTGGAGTTCACAAGACAGTTTCCGCGCTTGGCGGAAGAACTCTGCGAGAACCGTGTGCTCGTGGTTTCAGGGCGGCTGAAACATGCTTCCGTTCAGGGGGTGAACCGGGAAAATCTCACTTTCTTATTCGATGTTCCCGGGGCTGGCCGCGTGCAGGCGGTCTCCGATGTCAACGGGGTCCGGCGTTTGGGCAAAAGCCGGGAGTCCTCCGGGGTGAAATTCGAGAAGCGGGACGTCGAAATTTCTGCGAACGGAAATCCCCTCGTGCGCCAAATGGAAAACGTGACGGTTCGGGGTGTTTGCACAAGCGCCCACTCTGGAGGGATCAACCTGCGAATGACGGAAATCGTGGGGCCTCGGGCCTACAATTTCGAAAATCCTGCCCAACCGAAGAAGGCATCGCCCAAGGTGGAGAACTGAAGAAGCTCATCTTTACTGCACCCGGCGGGGGTCGAACCCACAACCTACGGCTTCGGAGACCGTCACTCTATCCAATTGAGCTACGGGTGCGATGGAGCGTCACCATCTTTCAACCAAGCGGAAAATCAATCTCAAATTCCCTGTGCCAGCGCGGGCGAAGTTTGATTTTTCAAGCTGTGGCGGCTTAATACTCCCGTGGCATTGCGATTTTTCAACACCCTGGCGCGCGAGATCGAGGACTTTCACCCCGCGGAACCGCCCCTCGTGCGGATCTACACGTGCGGGCCCACGGTTTACAATTTTGCCCACATCGGCAACTTCCGCGCCTACGTTTTTGAAGACCTCTTGCAACGCCACTTGGAGTTCCGTGGCCACCGGGTCGTGCGGGTGATGAACCTCACCGATGTGGATGACAAGACCATTCGCGGATGCCGGGCGGCCGGGCTTCCGCTGGGTGAATTCACCGCGCCGTTCAAAGCCGCGTTTTTCGAGGATTTGGAGGCGCTGCGGATCAAGCGGGCCGCGCACTTTCCCGAGGCGACCGATCCGGTTCACATCCGGCGAATGATCGAGATGATCTCGGTGCTGGTCGAGAAAGGCCATGCCTACCGCGCCGAGGATGGTTCGGTTTATTTTCGCATTCGCACATTCCCCGCCTACGGGCATCTGGCGCACTTCCCGCTCGACCAGCTCCGCGACGGGGTGCGTGTGCGCAACGACGAATACGAAAAGGAAAACGTCGGCGATTTTGCCCTTTGGAAGGCCCGCAGTCCGGAGGACGGCGATGTGGCTTGGGCGAGTCCATGGGGCGAGGGGCGGCCGGGCTGGCATATCGAGTGCAGTGCCATGGCCACCGGGATTCTCGGCCCCGAGATCGACATTCACTGCGGCGGCGAGGACAATATTTTCCCGCACCACGAGGCCGAGATCGCTCAAAGCGAGTGCGTCACGGGACGACGTTTTGTTCGCCTCTGGATGCACTGCCGCCACCTGCAAGTCGAGGGTAGTAAAATGGCCAAAAGCGCGGGGAACTTTTTCACGCTCCGGGACCTTGCCGAGCGGGGCTGGAGCGGTCGCGAGGTGCGTTTCGCGCTGCTGGCGGTCCGCTACCGGGAGCCTTTGAATTTCACTCTGGATGGCTTGGCGGCCGCGCGCAGCAGCTTGCAGCGTATCGATGCCTGGCGCCAACGTCTGGCTGAAACCGCCGGGCAGGCCTTGCCATTGGAAGTCCCCGGAGAGGGTTTCGCCGAGGCCTTGGATGACGATCTTAACATTTCCGCGGCGCTGGGGTTTCTTTTCGACACCCTTCGCGCGACCAATCGCCGCATGGACGATGGCACCCTGCCTGCCGGGGAGGCCGCCGGATGGTTGGTTTGGCTCGACGGGATCGATACGGTGCTGGCCATCCAACACGGCGAGGGCGGGATTCCCGAGGCGGTTGCCGCCTTGCTCAAGGAACGCGAGGCGGCCCGTGCCGCGAAAGATTGGGCGTCAAGCGATGTCTTGCGCGACCGCATTTTGCAGGAGGGATGGATTGTCAAAGACACCAAAACCGGACAAAAAACGACACCCGCACCATGATACCGATCGATGAATTTTTCGACCTTGAGAATTGCGAACACCGGGCCTTGTTCGAAAATGTGTCCAACGTCTGGGATGTTCTGCCGAAAATCGGTGCGTATCTGCAATTTCGCCTGCGACCTGGCATTCATGGCCGCCTGATTGGCAAGCCGTTCGTGAGCGGAGCCGTCTTCATCGGAAAAAATACCGTGATTGAACATGGTGCCATGGTGAAAGGCCCTGCCTGGATCGGGGAGAACTGCGAAATCCGGAACGGTTGCTACATCCGTGAAAACGTGATTCTTGGCGACGGCGTGATTGCCGGCAACTCGTGCGAGTTCAAGAATTGCCTCGTGATGGACCGGGCCCAAATTCCTCATTTCAACTACGTCGGCGACTCGATTCTCGGGGCGGGAGCGCACCTGGGAGCCGGTGTGATACTGTCCAATGTGCGGCTCGACAAATCCACGGTTCGGGTGCGTTTGGGCGACGGGTCCCTCGATTCCGGCCTCAAAAAATTCGGCGCGGTGGTGGGTGAACTTGCCGAAATCGGGTGCCATGCCGTGTTGAGTCCCGGTTCATTGATCGGTCGCGGCTCTGTTGTTTACCCGGGGAGCCAGTGGCGCGGCCATCTCCCGGCCGGCCACATGGCCAAATACCGTCAGGAGTTTGAGATCGTGCGCCGGCGCGGAGCGTTGTGAAAGCACAGGCCTCGGGGCGCACGGAGGGGTTTCATCGACGGTCCAGGGATGCTTAGATCTTCAGCATGGCGCGGCTGCGCGGTTTCCGTGTTCCTCCGACCAGTGATTGAAGTTCGTCAACCAGAACCCCGAGAGCAGAGGCTTGCGATTTCAGATCGCTGGCGACTTGGGAACTTTCCTCCGCGGCTGCGGCGTTGGATTGGGTCAAGCCATCCATTCTCGCGATCGTGGTGTTGAGTTGGCCAATCCCTTGGCTCTGCTCCGCCGAGGCGGAGGCGATGAGAGCGATGAGGTCATCGACTTGGCGGGCCTTGTCCACGATGTGTCCGAGGCTTTTCGAGACCTTCGAGTTGATCTCCACGCCGGCCGCGCTTTTTTGGATCGAGTCCTCGATCTTTTCAGCGGTTTCGCGGGCGGCACTGGCGCTCCGGAGGGCCAGGTTGCGCACTTCCTCGGCAACCACCGCAAATCCCAAGCCGGCCTCCCCGGCGCGGGCGGCTTCCACTGCCGCATTCAAGGCAAGAATATTTGTTTGAAAGGCGATCTCGTCGATCGTGTGGATGATCTTGGCGATGTTGTCGCTGGATTCTTTGATGGCCGCCATGGCATGGGCCATCGAAGCCATGTCGCTGGATCCTGTTTCGGCCGCTTGGCGCATTTCGGCCGCGAGATCCTTGGCCTCGGTCGAATTGTCCGCGTTGTGGCGGGTCATGCTGGAAATCTCCTCCAGGGAGGAGCTGGTTTCCTCTAGAGAGGCGGCTTCCTCGGAAGTGCTCACAGCCAAGGCCTCGCTGGAGGAGGCCACATGCCCCGCCGCCGCGTCGATTTGACGCGAACCTTCGGCGAGCCGGTGCACAAGACCCAAAAACGCCTGCGGAATGCTGCGGGCCACCAAAAGTCCGGTGAGATTGATCAACACCACGCTTCCGACTATCCCGACAACCAGATTGCGCCAGAATTGAGCCCGGCTTTGGGCGGCCGCTTCTTGCATCGTCCCGCGACGCTCCATGATGAGATCGCTTGTGGCCGCCATGCTGGTCTCCAGCTCCCGAAAGCGGGCCGAAAACTCCTCCATCCGCGCCTGTGCCGTTGCGGGATCGTTGACGGCCGTGCGCACTAGGTCTCCGGCAGAATTCACATAGGCCTCCAGTGGCGGAAGGATATTGGCGAGTGTTTGCTTCACCTCGCTGTCCAGATCGAGCCGGGAGTTCGCCTCGATGGCCCCCCGGAAAACCGTGATATGCTCGGTCAAGTCGTTTTGAACTTCAGTGCCGGCTGAGATATTGTTTTCCAGGCCCGCCAGAATCGCTGACAAAACGTCGCTTCGCAGGGCGTCATGCATCATATCGGCTTCCAAGTGGTTTGCGACGGCATTCGAAACGGCCAGCAACTGCTCCTCACGCTCCACGTTGTTTTGGAATTCGACATAAACGGCCGCACCAAACGCCAATAGAACTGCTGAGGCAACAACCGCCAGCACACCGACTTTTTGATTCACATTAAGATTGAGCATCGATTGAAAAATGGTCTGTCGTTGATCCTCACGCTTCGCTCAAAAGTTGTCGATTTTTAAGCAGGTAGGAAACGCCGGAGACGACCGAGAGGAGGACTGCCACTGGAACAAGCACCCAGGTGCCGAAGTCAAGGGCAACGGGCATCCAAGCCGGGCGGTAAAACTCCTCCAGGGCCATCAAGGCGAGGAGGTAAAGGATCGCCGCCATCTGCCAGGCTGTTTTGTGTTTGCCGAGGTTCTCGGCGGGCAAAACCACCCCGCGCGTTGCAGCCAATGTTCTCAGGCCGGTGATGAGAAATTCGCGACTGATGATCAGAATCGCCGCCCACGAGGCGATGGCTTCGCTGCCGACCAGACAAATAAATGCCGAGGCGGTCAGGATTTTGTCGGCCAGAGGGTCCATGAGCTTTCCGAAGTTCGTAACCAGGTGGCGCCTCCGGGCAATCTCCCCGTCGAGCCAGTCGGTGAACACCGCCACGAGAAAAACCGCGAAGCCGGCCGCGTTGTGGCCCGGGAACCCCGCCGTGAGACAGACCACAAAAACGGCCGTGAGCCCAAGCCTGGCCACGGTCAGTTGGTTGGGCAGGTTCATCGGGCCCGCCTTTCGGCGTGGGCGCGGGCTACGATGCGGTATTTCGCCGCGCTTTCGTGGAGCGATTCGATTTCACGTGCGGTGAGGGGACGCACAACTTTGGCGGGCGAACCCAGAACCAAAGAACGCGCTGGAACAACCATTCGCTGCGTCACCAGGGCTCCCGCTCCAACCAGGCATTCCTCTCCGATCTCTGCTCCATCGAGGATGGTGGCCCTCATGCCGACCAGCGTCGTGTTTCCCACGCGGCAGCCGTGGAGGATCGCGGCGTGTCCAATCGTGCAGCGATCCCCGACCACGGTGTCCAAGTCATCCGCCAAGTGGATGATGCATCCATCCTGCACATTGGATCCCGCACCGACATGGATCGAGGCGATATCCGCCCGTAGAACAGCCCCGTAAAAAACACTGGAGTCCGGGCCCAGCCGCACATCGCCGATGATCCGGGCGCACGAGGCGACGAACAAGGCGGAGGAAATATCCGGCGCGCGGCCGAGATGCCGCCCGAGCCGGGTTTCGGTCGAGATGGCGGGGGGGGCGGAATCGCTCAATTGGACAACCGGTGGCGGCGGCGGGCTTCCGCGAGAAGCTGGGATTCCGCGTCGCTCCAGTCGGTGGCCGAGTCGCCCGGCCATCCCATCGCCTGGCGGCGTTCGGAAATCAAATAAGCCCGCACTTCGATTTCATGGTGCGGGATATCGGCCAGTGTGGGTTCGGGCTTTGGTGGAACCGGAGCCGGAGCTGGCTGAGCCTTGGCTTTGGATGCAACTTTTTTGGTTTTCGCCGGTGCAACCGGTGAGGCTGGCTTGACAGCCGCGCGCGCGGATCGCGTCGGCTTGAGAGCCGCTTTGGAAGCGGCTTTTTTGGTTGGGCCGGCGGGGGCAGCCGAGCTGGTCTTTTTGGCTGGCATGACCGCAGAGTGCTCAAGCTGGCGGTCTTTTTGCAAAATAAATCTTCAAACTTTTTCCTTCATGAACGAGTTTTCAGGGTATGGGACCTTTTTTGATTCGATGGATGGTGACAACGATTGCCGTTTTTGCGGCCGAGAGGTTGATCCCCGGGATACACTGCCCAACCTTCGCCACTTTGCTGGGGGCCTCGCTTTTGCTGGGAATCATCAATGCGTTTGTGAGGCCGGTGCTACTCTTGTTGAGCCTGCCATTCATCATCGTCACGCTGGGAATGTCGATTTTTGTGGTTAACGCGCTTTTGCTGCTTTTCGTCGCCATGATTGTGCCGGGTTTTCAGGTCGATGGATTTTGGAGTGCGCTGTTCGGCTCGATTGTGATCTCGGTGGTCAGCATCGTCTTGAGTTCCTTCTTCCGGGCCAGTGACGGACGCCTCCGTCCGATCACGCATCATCCCTCGATGAAAAAAGCCAACGCGCGTCTGGTCGAGTGAGTTGGTTGTCGCGCACATCGCCGGGGGTGAAAATTTGCGGAATCCGCCGCGAGTCGGATGCGCGGTTCTGCATTGAGGCGGGGGCCGCCGCGCTGGGGTTCAACTTCCATCCCGGTTCCAAGCGCTTCATTGATTTCGACGGGTCGATATCATGGATCCGGGCCTTGGGCGGGGTGGCCGAACGGGTGGCGGTGGTCGTCAACGCCGATTCCATGCTGCTGGAGCGCATCCGCTCCTCCGGTTGCTTCGAGTGGATCCAATTCCACGGTGATGAATCGGCTTCATTCTGTGCGGATCAAGGCGGCGATCGCTGGCTCAAGGCCATTCGCCTGCGCGACCGCGATGCCGTGGGCGAGGCCCTGCGTTGTGAGGCCCCGGCCTACCTTCTGGATGCGTGGGATGCGGCATCCTACGGCGGATCGGGAAAAACCGCCGACTGGACGCTGGCAGCCGAAACGATTCAATCGCGCCCGGCCTCTTGCTTTGCGCTGGCGGGAGGCCTCACTCCGGAGAATGTGGCCTCCGCGCTTCGTCAAACCCGGGCCTCCGCGCTGGATGTTGCCGGGGGAGTGGAGGGTCCCGATGGCTTCAAATGCCCGGCCCGCGTTCGTGCTTTTGTCCAAGCTGTGAAAAGTGCATGCTTGGATCCACAGAAATGATCCGCCCGACCCGATTCATGCAACTGGTGGCCTGCGCGCTGTCGCTTTTGCTCGCAGGTTGCGTGTTGGACAGCCGCCACCGCATGGTGGTGAGTGTGGGCGACCAGCGCATGGTGGTCCTGCGGGACGGCAAACCGCTGTGCGCGTATCCGGTTTCCACATCGAAATTCGGTTTGGGCGACCGCCAAGGCTCCTATGCGACTCCACTCGGGGTTCTGAGGGTCAAACAAAAAATCGGCCATGGCCTGCCGCACGGAGCTGTTTTTAAAAGCCGTGTGCCGACGGGCGAGGTTCTGCCGGTAGATGCTCCCGGCCGCGACCCGATCGTCACCCGGATCCTTTGGCTGGATGGACTCGAGGAGCGCAACAAAAATTCCTACAACCGGTTCATCTATATCCATGGAACCCCCGAGGAGCGCAACATCGGCCGTCCGGTCAGCTATGGTTGTATTCGCATGCGATCCTCCGACATCGTCGAGCTTTTTGACACGGTGGGTTTGAACTCCAAAATTCTCATCACTCCCGAGCGCCTGCCCGCGCATCTGGCGGGGGTGCCGATCCGCAAAGCGCCTGCTCCATGACGCCGCCCTTCTCCATCGATCCGGTCAAATCCACGTTCATGAATCCCATCGAGGAGCGGATTCAATACAAGTTCCGCAACGGTCTTCTTTTGGCTGAGGCGCTTACTCATCCGAGTATTTCCCTCGAGCGAAAAGACTATCCGTTCGACAACCAGCGTTTGGAATTTCTCGGAGACGCGGTGGTGCAACTGGCCGTCACCGAACACCTGTTCCGGATGTTTCCGGGCTCGAGTGAGGGGCAGATGACCAAGCTCCGCACCCGGATTGTTTCCCGGAGTGCGCTCAAGGAACGGGCCAGCGCCCTCGGTTTGGGCGACTTCATCATGATGGGACGCGGCGAGGAGGCCAGCGGTGGTCGTGAGCGCGCCTCGACACTGGCGGACGTCTTTGAATCGCTGGTCGGTGCCATTTATATCGACGGGGGTTTTGACTCGGCCCGGTTGTTCATTCTCCGCCAGATGGATATCCTGTTCCAGGAGATCGCCGAAAAGCCCGAAGAGATCAACCCCAAGGGTTATCTCCAGGAAATTCTTCAAGCGATCGAACCCTCCGCACCCGATTACCGCATCGTCTCCCAATCCGGTCCCGAGCACTCCAAGGTGTTCATCTGCTCGGTGGTGTGGAACAGCATCGATCTCGGTCAAGGCTGTGGGTTCAGCAAAAAAGAAGCTCAAGTCGCAGCCGCACAGGATGCCCTCACCCACCGCCGCTGGGAGCAGGAGTGGAAAGCGGCCGCCCGTCCCCGCAGACGTATCAAAAAATGATCTACCATCTCTCTCTTCAAACCGCAGGACTCGCCGCGGGATTGCTTCTGATCCTCACCCACACCTGGGCGGTGGCTTGGCCGGGGGCGATCGCAGCCGTCCGTGACTTCCCGCGGTCCCGCGTCGCCGGCACGGTGCTTTTGATTGTGGCGGCAGTCTGGGCGTTTCTACTGGTCCGCTCGATCGACCTGGGGGAGTTCTCGCGCCTGCGGGGCATCATGCTGATCGGGATCGTGGGGGGCTCGATTTTAACGTGGCGGTTTGTGGAGGAATTTCTCGCCGCGCGGGCACTGGGGATGTTGCTGCTGCTGGCTGCCGACCCCCTGCTGGAGTCGGCGATGCTGCGTCATGAGGAATCCCGGTTGTTGCTGGTTGTGCTCGCCTACGTCTGGTTGGTGGCCGGACTTTTTCTTGTCGGGATGCCATACCTCCTGCGCGATGCGATTTCTCTCGCGACATCGCGGGTGGCAATTTGGAAAATGTCCGCCTTTGCGGGCCTTCTTTATGGGATCGCTCTGATCGCCGTTGCGCTGATCACCTGGTGAGGATTTACCAGCACTCCACTCCCACCAGCGTGAGAGTGGTCGCGGCGTAGGGGGTTCCCGCCTTGGAGTCCCGGCTCACATTCCGGACCCCTGTTCCAGCGGCAGCTGGAGCCACCGGGCTCACCGCCTGCCATGGTTTTTCAACGTTGAAAATCTGAGTCACGATGCCGGTCACCCCAACCGGTTCCAAGACAGTTTCGATTTTCCGCTCCGGGGCCCGTGGGGCCACAAAATCGCTGGCCGAGAGGAGGGGCGCCACGGCGAATGCCAAAACAACAGGAGGAATCTTCATCCAGCCTCCATATCGCCGAACGGGTCGGGTGGTGAAAGGCCCTCCCATGCAGATCAGAGAATCCCCAGTTTCATTTTGCCCGCTTCGCTGATCATCGTTTGATTCCATGGCGGGTCCCAGACCAACTCGACTTGGGCATCGTCGATGCCCTCCAGGCTGAGGATTTTCGCCCGTGCGTCGGCAGCGATCGTTGGTCCCATCCCGCACCCCGGGGCGGTGAGGGTCATTTTGACAAGCACCGAGGTGGTGCCGTTTTCGGCCTCGGTCACGACACAGTCGTAAATCAGGCCCAGGTCAACCACGTTGACGGGAATTTCCGGATCGAAGACCAGTTTCAACTGGGCCCAGACGGCGTCCTCTTTGGATCCTTCGATACGCACTTTTTCCGCCGCCTTGGCGGGATCGATGCCCAGGGCGTCGGCGTCTTTGAGTTCGATGCGGGCGAGACCCCCGGGGGTGGCGACCGTGAAGGTGCCGCCCAGAGACTGGGTGATCACCACGGACATGCCCTCAGGCAGGACAATCGGGTGTCCGCTGGGGATTTGAACCGCGTCGCAGGCGCGGGAGAGTGGAATTTCGTTCGAAGCGTGCATGGATTCACGAATAAAGACAGCGTGCGAGAAAAGTCGAGCGGATACCCGGAATGCTTAAGCGGCGGAGAAGACGTATCGGGTTTCCCGGGTTTGCACCTCGCCCGGATGGAGGAGGATGTCGCCGATCGCGGGAATTCCCGAGGCTCCCGGATGCCCGTGGCACTCCAGACACAAGCCGGAGTAAAGTTCATAAACACGCCCTGATTTTCCGGGCAACGGACAATCCATCATGCTGGAGGTGTAAAACTGAAGTCCCGTGTCGCTTGAAAAAACCTCAAGGCGTCGCCCGCTGGCCCCGTGTTCGACCAGTGCGGCGCGACGCGGAACGGCCGGCCGGTCCTTGCCGAAAAAATAAAAATCCCCGTGGTTGCGGTGCAAATGGGGCAACGCATCGGCAAGCAGAGTGGGACGCCTGAAATCATAGCATCGTCCTCCGACCGGCTCGGGATCGAGAGAGGGAGTCATGTCGGCAGAGGCGGGGAATGCCTGGTCGGCAAAAATTGAAACCCGGTGGTCGAGCACCGTTCCGTGGCCATCCCCGCCGAGGTGGAAATAGGAATGGTTTGTCAGGCTCAAAGGAGTGGATTCCGAGGTTGTGGCCCGCGTGCGGATCACAAATTCGTGGGCGTGGGTGAATTCATACACCACCTCGATACGAACCTCGCCGGGATAGCCTTCTTCGCCAGCAGGGCTCGTGTATTGGAGACGCAAGGCGTCGCCCGAGTCCATCGGCACCACATCCGCCTCCCACACGCGC
This sequence comes from Chthoniobacter flavus, assembly GCA_945883435.1. Lineage (GTDB taxonomy): Bacteria > Verrucomicrobiota > Verrucomicrobiia > Chthoniobacterales > Terrimicrobiaceae > UBA967. Next base: position 39,964 of record CAMCXK010000014.1, read on the forward strand.
CGGTCGAGGCCGCACCATCCCCCGTGCAAATGGTTTTGGCCATCGTTCAACTCCAGTTGACGCACCCTCCCTCCGGCCTCGAAAGCCCCGTTCGGAATACGCCCCGCCACGCGCCCGGTGATGGCTCCAAAATAAGGGTGGCGCGTCTCATAGGCGGCGAGATTGTCAAACCCCAGCACCACATCGGCCAGCCTGCCTTCTCGGTCGGGCACGTGGATGGCGGTTACGATACCGCCGTAAGTGATCGCCCGCAAAAGCGCTCCGGAAGGGGCTCTCAAGGTGTGTTCGGTGACCGGTGTGCCGTTTTTCAAAACTCCGTAGACACGGGAGGAATGGGTTGTCATGCGGGAAGCCCTTATCCCATATCTGGAGCCGCGCCAAGCCCCGCCCCATCGTCGGGCGGAAGCGGCTCAACCCGCCGCGGTGTGTTTTTTCATTGAGGCGGTGCCCCTCCGGGGGGATTGATGCTGCATGCTCGCAAAACGAATCATTCCCTGCCTCGATGTCACGGATGGCCGGGTCGTCAAGGGAACCCGCTTTCTGGATCTGCGGGATGCCGGCGATCCGGTCGAATGCGCAAGGGCCTACGACGCCCAGGGGGCGGACGAATTGGTCTTCCTCGATATCACCGCCTCGAGCGATGGACGCCAGACGATGGTCTCCGTGGTCCAGCGGACAGCCGAGCAATGTTTCATGCCGTTGACAGTTGGCGGCGGCATCCGCTCGGTCGATGATTTTCAAGTCATGTTGCGCGCCGGGGCCGACAAGGTCAGCGTGAACACCTCCGCGCTCCTGCGACCCGACCTCATCAACGAGGCGGCCGGGGAGTTCGGGTCCCAATGTGTGGTGCTCGCCGTCGATGCCAAGCGCAAAGGGCCCGGCCGATGGGGGGTCTACACCCACGGGGGTCGCAAACCCGCCGGTCGCGATGCCTTGGAATGGGTTGTCGAAGCGGCTGCCCGCGGAGCGGGTGAAATCCTCCTCACCAGCATGGATGCGGATGGCACACATGGCGGATACGATCTTGAGCTGACGAGGGCGGTCTCCGAGGCGGTCCCCGTGCCGGTGATCGCCAGCGGGGGGGCCGGCGAGCTGGCCCATCTGTCCGAGGTCCTTCTGGAAGGTCGTGCCGACGCGGTGCTGGCGGCGAGCATTTTTCACTTTGGAACACACACGATCGCCGAAGCCAAAGCCCATCTTGCCGCTTGCGGGCTGCCTGTGCGATGTGTTTCCAAGTCCGCATGACTCCTCACGAGACATCCCTCACGCTGGAGAAAACCGCCGAGACATTGCGGGCGGCCGGTTTGCGCATGACGAAAAAGCGGTTTGGCATTATCCAAGCCCTCTTGGAGGCCAACTCCCCGCTGAGCTTGCAGGACATCCAGTCCCGGGCCGAGGTGCACACCTCCCTGCGGCCCGACTATGCCACGGTGTTCCGCACGGTGGGCGCGATGGAAAAGCTGGGGTTGGTGCACAAGGTCAGCCTGCAGCGCTCCTGCACGTATTATGAGATTTCCGACCCCCGCAAGCATTACGACCACCTTGTCTGCCGCCAGTGCGGCCAAGTCGTGCTCATCGATATTCCCTGCCCGATCGGCGAGGCGGAAAAGACGATTGCGCGGCAGTATGGATTCCGGGAGTTGAGCCACTCGCTCGAGTTTTTCGGGCTTTGCTCGACGTGTCCCTGAAAAGTCTCAGGCGGCAGCTTCGGCCGGAGCCTCGACCGGGCGGAAGCGGAAGCGCTCGTGATAGCGCCCCGAGTTGTGGCGGCGGCAGCATTTCAAGCAGGCCGACTTGCGTCGGAGCGGACGCACCCTCGCCAGAATCGACTGGCAGGCTGGACACGCGTAGAAAAACCGGCGCGCGATCTTGCGGCGTTTGAACGGCAGGTCGTGGCAACGCGCCTCCCCGGGAATTTCCAGGTCGGCACAAGCGGCGCGCCACTCGGGTCCGTGCGCCTCGATCCGCCGGCGTCCCGCACGTTCCTTGGCAAGCAAATGGGCCAGTTCATGACGCAACGTGCGCTGCACTTCCGCCGCCGAGACCTCCTGCAATTTGGGGTTCAGAACGACTATCCGGTCCTGCCACACCGCGATTCCCGCAGTGGTTTTCAAGGAGGGATTCCAAAAGACGCGCACATCGAGACGGCTCCCGTTGGCACGCAGCAATTGATTGGCAAAGTCTCCCAAAAGCGGGTCGAGCACGAGCCGCTTGCGGGGGCGTCGCGGCTCGAACTCCTCCGGGCTGCTCTGCACGCGGCGCATCACCGAGCGGCCAAAATCCAGCAGCAATTGGCGGTAGCTCATGCGGCAAGGGCGGGTTGAAGACCGGCCACCCGGGCCAAGGCCTCCACGGTGCGGTCGATCTCGGCTTCTGTGGTGAAGGCTCCCAGGGAAAACCGGACCGTCGCCAGCGCGGTGGAATGATCCACGCCCATGGCCACCAGCACATGGGAGGCTTGGATCGCGCCCACCATGCAGGCCGAGCCGCTGGAAACACAGACCCCCTCCAAATCGAGCCCCATGAGAAGAGACTCCCCGTCGGCTCCGGGAAAACTCGCGTTCAGGGTGTTGGGCAATGATCGCAACGCGTCGCCGTTGCGCACGGCGGAAGGCACCGCGGCGGCAATGCCTGCCCATAGACGCTCTCGCAGCAACTCCAGTTGTGAGTGGTCGGATTCCGCCATGCGCAAGGCCTCCTCCGCCGCCGCGGCCATGCCTGCGATCCCGGCGACATTCTCGGTGCCCGGACGGCGTGAATTCTCGTGGGCTCCACCATAAAGTGTCTTCGACAGCGCGATGCCCGCCTTCAGATACAGGCCTCCCACGCCTTTGGGGCCATGGAATTTGTGGGCGGCAAACGACAGTGCCGAAACCCCCGGGTGCCCGGTCAGCCGCAGTGGGATTTTTCCAAAAGTCTGAACCGCGTCGCAGTGGAATAACACGCCCGCCCCACGGCACAGCGTGGCGATTTCCTCAACCGGCTGAATCACCCCGGTTTCATTGTTGGCGTGCATCACGGAGACAACGGTTGTGTCGGGGCGGAGGAGGCTTTTGAGCATCTCCACCTCCACCACGCCGCGCGTGTCCACAGGCGCCAGCGTGACGTCGAACCCCTCGAAGTGCCGGAGGTGCTCCGCCGCATGCAGCACCGCATGGTGCTCGATGGCGGATACGATCAAATGCCGTCCCTTGACCGCATGGGCGCGAGCCAGGCCGATCAGTCCCAGGTTGCAGGATTCCGTGCCGCCACCGGTGAAAATCAGTTCATGGGCCTTCACTCCCAGCCCCGCGGCCATACGGTCACGCGCATCGTCCACTGCGGCTCTCGCCCTCCGGCCCGCCACGTGGATCGAGGAGGGATTTCCGAATTCCCCGGTCAAAAACGGTTCCATCGCCTCGCGGGCCTTCCGGCTGAGGGGCGTTGTCGCGTTGTGATCGAGATAAATCATGAAGCCGAAGCCGAATTTCGCTCCTTTGGCAAAACACGCAACTGCTTTTCCTCGTAAATTACAAGAGACTTTTCAGGAACGCTTTGCATTAAGAAGACATTGGCACCAATTGTGCTGCCGGAACCGATAGTCGTCTCACCGCCCAGAATGGTGGAATTGGGATAAATCGTGACATGGTCGCCCACATCGGGGTGGCGCTTGCCGCCTTTGACGATTTTTCCAAGTTCGTCGCGGGCAAAGCTGCGGGCGCCGAGGGTGACGCCATGGTAAAGTTTGACATGGTTGCCGATCCGGCAGGTTTCGCCAATGACCACGCCCGTGCCGTGATCGATGAAGAAATGGGTGCCGAGGTGCGCTCCTGGATGGATGTCGATGCCGGTGCGTGTGTGGGCCCACTCGGTCATCATGCGCGGGAGGATCGGCACTCCATCGAGATAGAGCCGATGGGCGCAACGCTGGATCGCGATCGCTTCGATGGCAGGGTAGGACAAAATAATCTCTTCGATGCTGGTGGCTGCGGGATCGCCGTCGTAGGCGGCCTCGATGTCGGATCTGAGCAGGCGGCGAACGGCCGGAATCCCTTCAAAAAAGCCATCTGCAATCCGTGCGACTTCCGCTTCCGGAGCCGGGGTGTGGTCGTCGCTCAGGCTCTTGGCGACTTGATCGGAAAGCCGGGTGGAGAGCGCCTGCAGGCGCTCCCGCGTGATGCCCGCGAGTTCCTCCTTGTGCAGGGGCCGTTCATCGTGGAAGCCCGGGAACAAAAGGCGCAGGAGACCCGCGCAGATCGCATCCAAGGCGCGTTTGGAAGGAAGATTGTGGCGGTCGGTGTGGTTTAAGCCGCCAACCTCTTCATAAGAGGCGAGGAGACGCGCGACATGGGACGGGAAGGTTTCCTCCATAGGCTGGAAGGTTAGCGTTTCAGCCGGGCTTTGAACAGCCTCCGCCTTCCTGCGGCGAAGGCCGCCGCGGCGGATTAGTGGCGACCTTGGCCGGAGATCGCCCCCCGGAAGCGGAAGAACGTCTCTGCGGTGCGGGTGGTTTCGGCGGCAATCTCCTCGAGGGTGGATCCGCGTGCGGCAGCGATCGCCTGCGCCACCAGTCGCGCATGGGCGGGTTCGCAGCGTTGTCCCCGGTGGGGCACCGGCGCGAGATACGGGCAATCGGTTTCAATCATAAACGAACCCGGAGGGATCGCGGTCGCCGTTTCGCGCACAAGAGCGGCATTTTTGAATGTGGCGATGCCGGTGAAGGAAACCAGATGGCCCATGGCAAGAATTTCGGCGGCTTGGGCGGGTGTGTTTCCAAAGCAATGGAAAACGCCGCGCACCCCAACCGGACAGGCTTTTAAAATTTCGAGAGTGTCGTCCCAGGCATCGCGCTGGTGAATCACGACGTTCAAACCGAGATCGGCGGCCAACTCGAGTTGGGCGGTGAACGCCTCGGCCTGGGCGGCCCTGTAGGCCCCATCGAGGACAGCGGCTTCCATGTCGGATGGCAGTTCGGCCCCCAAGGCGCTGAGAGCCGGGGAGGAGGGCAACTGCTCGGAGGGCAACCGGTGATAATCAAGGCCGGTTTCCCCGATCGCGACCACTTTCGGATGCCGCGCGAGTTGACGGATTTCATCGAGCCAGCCGCGGCATTCTTGATCCACATGGGTTGGATGAAGGCCGACAACCGCAAAAATCATTTCGTGCGTTTCGGCGAGGGCCACTGCCCGCCGGCTGCTGTCGACTCCGGTTCCGATGGTCACAATGCGGTCCACACCGGCCTGCCGTGCGGCTTCCAGAACCTGAGGCAGGTCGTTTTGAAAATCCGGATAATCCAGATGGGCATGGGTATCGACAAGCATGGGTCCTCAGATGTTGCTGCCGAGAAACGTGTGGATGCCGCACTCGCTTTTGTCAAAGCCCGTCCAGCGCCCGGCCCGTTCGTTTTCGCCGCTTCCGACCGGCCGGGTGCACGGTTGGCAACCGATCGAGCGATAGCCTTGGGCAACAAGTTCGTTCACCGGCAGACCGTGGGTCTTCAAGTGGCTTTGCACGGCCTCTCTCGACCAAGCCGCCAGCGGGTTCAGCTTGAGAATGTAGAGATCCCGCAAGACGTCGAAGTGATAAAGCTCGAGAATGCGGGTGTTTTCGCGGGTCTCGTTTTGTTGGCGGCGCACCCCGGTGATCCAGACGTCAAGGGTGGACAATTTTTTTTGCAGCGGCACGACCTTGCGCAGCGAGCAGCACAGGTCCGGTTTGTTGGCCCAAAGCTCCGGACCGAGTTCGGCCGCCTGCTCGTCCAATGATTGCTCGGGGTGGAGCGACTCGATGTTGATTCCGAAGCGGGCTTCCACTTGATCTTTGAGGCGCAGCGTTTCGGGGAACAGCAATCCGGTGTCGATCGTGAACACCGGAAACTGGAGTCCGTGTGTGAACGCCTGGTGCATGACCACAAGACCGGCTCCTTGAAAGCTGGTGCCGATCGCCGCCCGTGTGCCGAACTTTTCCCATGTCCAAGCGAGAACGTCCACCAAGCTGGCGGATTCCAACTCTTCCGACTTGCGACGGATTTCTTCGCGGTCGAATCGAAGCGGCACGTGTTTGGATGGATTAAGAGCCGGGGGGGCTTCCGCTTCGCGGCAAGCCGATGCGGAAGGCTCCCCCCCCTTTTGCTCAAAGGCTCCTTGCGGCCGATACAACGTGTTCGGCCGTGATGCCCAGTTCCTTCATGACCACTGGTCCCGGCGCGCTGAGGCCGAAACGGTCGATGCCGATCGCCTTCCCGTCGAGGCCCACGAAGCGGAACCAGGGTTCGGTGATACCCGCTTCGATGGAAACGCGCTTGCGACAGGAGGACGGCAACACGCTTTCGCGGTATTCCGGTGTCTGGGATTCAAATCGCTCGAAGCAGGGCATCGACACCACGCGTGTTCCGGCGCCAAGGACCTTGGCTGCTTCCATGGCGTGCTGAAGTTCGCTGCCGCTGGCCAGAAGAATGGTCTCCAAAGCGGCGGATTCCTTTTGGGCGATGTAACCCCCGAGAAAAACACCCTCGCGCCGTGTTTGCACCGGGATCGCGGCGAGCGTCGGAAGATTTTGCCGGGAGAGCACGAGAATGGTGGGACCATTGGTCTTTTGAAAGGCAGCGGCAAATGCCCCTGCTGTTTCCTCCGGATCGGCGGGACGGATGACGTCCAGGCCGGGAATCGCCCGCAGCGCGGCCACGGTCTCGACGGGTTCGTGGGTCGGGCCGTCCTCTCCCACACCCACCGAGTCGTGGGTGAAAATGTAGACAACCGGGAGCTTGGATAGCGCCGCGAGGCGGATCGAAGGGCGGCCATAATCGCTGAAAACCAGGAAGGTCGCTCCGCTGGGGCGGAAAATTCCGTCGTAGGCGATGCCGTTCATGATGCCGCACATGGCATGCTCCCGGATCCCGAAGTGCAGATTTCGTCCACCGTGGTTCTCGCGGTTGAAGTCGCCGCCGTCCTTGATGTAGTTCAAAGTCGAACCATGCAGGTCCGCGCTTCCGCTGACCACGAGCGGCATGGCGGCGCAGACGGGTTGCAGCACGTCGCTGCCCGCCTTGCGCGTGGCAATCGACACCGAGGGGTCGAAAGCCGGGATTTTTGAGAGGAGGTCGGGGGTTTTTCCCGCCAAGGCCTCGTCAAGTTCCCGGGCCAGATCGGCATTTGCCGCCTGCCAGGCTGTGTAGGTTTTCTGCCATTCCGCATGGGCGGCGGCCAATTCGGCGGTGCGATTCGCAAAGTAGGCGCTTGTCTCGGCAGAGACAAAAAACGGTTCTGCCGGAAGTCCCAGGTTTTTGCGGGCCTCGGCGATGAATTTCACGCCGGCCTCCCCGTGGGCCTTGTTGGTTCCGCTGACTTCCGGGATGCCTTTGCCGATGAGCGTGCGCGCGATGATGAACTGCGGCTTGCCGCTGGTCGATCCCTTCGCGGCACGGATGGCCTCGGAGATCGCATGAAGGTTGTGGCCGTCGATTTCGCGGACCTCCCACCCAATTGCCGCGTATCGGGCCGCGGTATCCTCGCTTTGCGTCACGGGCGCCATGGCATCGAGGGTGACGTTGTTCGAATCGTAGATCAGAATGAGGTTGTCGAGCCCCAGATGCCCGGCGAGGGCGCTTGCCTCCATCGCCACGCCTTCTTGAAGGCATCCATCGCCCGCCAGCGCAACGATGTGATGGTTGAAAATCCGGTGCTCGGCGGTGTTGAAGCGGGCCTCGCACATTTTGGAGGAAATCGCGTAGCCGACCGCATTCGAAACGCCCTGCCCGAGAGGCCCGGTCGTGGCCTCGACACCCGGGGTTTCATGAAACTCCGGATGCCCCGGAGTGATGCTGTGCAACGCCCGGAATTTTTTCACATCGTCCAGCGAAACTCCGAACCCGGAGAGGTGGAGCCAAGCGTAGAGGAACATGCTGCCGTGGCCTGCCGAGAGGATGAATCGGTCGCGGTTCAACCAACGGGGATCGGCCGGATGGTATTGAAGGGCGGAACCGAAAAGGACCGCGCCGATGTCGGCCGCTCCCAAGGGAAGACCAAGGTGGCCGGATTTGCATTGTGCGACAGCGTCCATCGCGAGACCGCGGGCATCGCGGGCTGCGAGTTCGAGTGAGGTGGTATCCAGTGTCATGAGATGAAGTGATGAAAGGACGACAGCAAACCCGCTTCGGGCGTTCGTGGCAAGGCGGCGCTTTGAGCGGAAGGAGCCGGTCAATCGGAAGCCCGTTCCTTGGTGGATGTCGAAAGGACCTTTTCAAGACCCGTGTCCGGCGCGGCGCCCAACCGGCGTGCCTCGGCGTAGTGCCTGCGGGCGGCGGAGAGATCGGGCGGTTTCGAAAAGGCTTTCACCCGGGCCAGATTGAAATGCGCACTCGCATGTCCGGGGTCGATCGAGAGGGTCTTCTCGAAGCACCAGGCGGCCTTGTCCGGATCGTTTTTCAAGCCATGGGCGATGCCGGCATAGTTCCAGGCGGTGGCATTCGAGTCGTTTTGCTTCAGAAGGCCGTCGACTTGGACGAGTGCGGCGTCTGGATTTTGTTGGCGGATGTCGACAGCGACCAGGGCAAGCACCG